>DATDIX010000084.1:0-18542 GCA_036520835.1 Chitinophagaceae bacterium
AAAGATACCTGGTTGACCTGCACCGCCTGCGGCATAATCCTTACAATGGGTTATATATTTTTGCCTGCGGGCTGGCAGAGCACCTGCTGAATCTGCGATTACAGGATGAGGAACTTTGTTATTACCTACCCCGTGAAAAATTTGGTTTTTTTGGCAATAAGCCCCGGTATATACCCCATAAACGGTGGCATAAATTCTTTCAACCCCGCACCGGCCGGTTTGACGTATGGCACCTTACCACCGGTATTTCCCAATACCGGCCTTTTAACCAGAAAACAAAAGTGGTGTACACAATTCATGACGTGAATTTCCTGGTGGAAGAACCCGATAACAGGAGGCGTAATGAACGGACCTTAAAATTGATGCAACATAATGTCAACCGGGCTGATCATATTGTGGGCATTTCCAGGTATGCGCTGAACTTTGCCAGCCAACACCTCGATTTTGGCAAGACCCCTACCTCAGTTATTTATAACGGCTATTCCGTCACCGAGTTTCCTGGTTTTGATGAGCCTGCTTACCGTCCGGCAAGGCCATTCCTGTTTTCTATAAGTCTTGTGCAGCCAAGAAAAAATTTTCATGTATTACCTGCCCTGCTGGTAAATAATGACTATGAACTGGTAATTGCCGGGCTTAATCATTTTGATTATGCCAACAAAGTGAGGGAAGAAGCAAAGCGATGGAATGTGGAAGACCGTGTGAAACTGATCGGTCCTGTTGATGAAAAAAACAAATACTGGTATTATTTGCATTGTGCAGCCTTTATGTTTCCTTCCCTTGCCGAAGGCTTTGGCATTCCCCCGCTGGAGGCTATGCATTTTGGGAAAGCCGTATTCCTGTCAGATCGTATGAGCCTGCCGGAGATCGGGGGAAAGGCTGCCTATTATTTCACGGATTTTGAACCCGGGTCTATGCGATCGGTTTTTGAAAAGGGGATGAATGATTTTACTACTCATGACAGGGGGGCAGCAACCAGGCAACAAGCTTCACTCTTTGACTGGAATAAATGCGCACAGGAGTATCTTGGTATATACAGGCAATTATCCTGATCATTGCCTGATGGCAATTCTCCCGGTATCATCCATCCGGTTCAAAAGAATGCGGATATTGTTTTCGGCGATATATTCATCCACAGCCTTGCGGGCGCCTTTCCAGAACCCGTAATCATCAATGATCAGCACAGCACCGGGGACCAGTAATGGAAACAAATGCACCAGTTCGTGCCTGGTGCTTTCGTACCAGTCGGTATCCAAACGAAGTAAAGCTAATTTCCCGGGCATTGTCCCGGGGATGGTATCTTCTACTTTCCCTTCAACATAATGGATCAGTTCTTGTTGATAACCGGAAAGGGACATGGTTGTTTTCACTTCATTCAATCCTGAATAGGCCCATACATCGCTGGTTTTTACGTCACTCTTTTTTAACAGGTCGGCAGCACTTTTATTACCCGGGTCTTTATCTGCATCAGTAGGTGTACTCATACCACTGAATGTATCGTATAAGAAAAGCTTTCGTACACCGTCATTCATATTTAAAAGTGTTTTGGCGATTGCCAGCATACTGCCGCCCTTCCAGACACCACATTCAGCTATGTCGCCTTCAATTTTATTTCGTGAAATGTACCTGACCGCTTCAATCAGCCCAAACACTCTTTCCGGGCTGGTCATCGTAAAAGGTCTTACCTCATTATATATCTGTGTATGCAGCGCTTCAAAATCGGGGGGCAAAAGATCTTGTTTTTTCTTTTTAAAAGTTGAAAAAATTCCCATGAGCTTTGCATTACTTTGCGTCAAATGTAGAACATGTCACCGAATAAAAGATTAAATGATTAAATTGGTTTTATTTCAAGTAACGGGCAATATTTCCCTGAGAAAAAAATAAACCAGGATCAAAAACGCTAAGCGGGATCCGCAAGAACGATTATGAATAAACAGGTGTCGAAAGCATTCAGGCCGGGCTTGAACAATCCTTTTTACTTTATCCGCCGGGGATTATTGAATAAAGTACAGCAATATGCGCCCGGCCTGTCCGGCAAATTGCTTGATTTTGGTTGCGGCAGCAAACCGTACCAGTCATTGTTCACTAATGCCAGTGAATATATTGGCCTGGACTATGAAGGGGAAGGGCACCAGCATGTCAACGAAAATGTAGATGTTTTTTATGACGGTAAAAACATCCCTTTTGCCAATGAGTCATTTGACAGTGTTTTCAGCAGCGAAGTTTTTGAACATATCTTTAATATAGATGAGATATTGCAGGAAATAAACCGGGTAATGAAGAAGAACGGGAAGATCCTTATTACTTGTCCCTTTGTGTGGCATGAGCATGAAGTGCCCGTGGATTATGCAAGGTACACCCGGTTTGCTTTAAAGCACCTGTTCGAAAAACACGGATTCAAAATCCTTTCGCAGGATAAAAGCGGCGATTTTAACCAGGCCATCAGCCAGATGAGAATGGTTTACCTGGCTGAACATGTTATTCCATCTGTTCCTTTATTAGGGAAAAGTAAATTCTTCCGTACATCTGTGGCGCCGGGAATTTATTTTATAGTGAATAGCTGGTTTTGCATTAAACACAGGCTGCTGCCTAAAAGAAAGGACTGGTACCTGAATAACATTGTATTAGCCGAGAAATCATAATATATGCCCGGGAATATCATTCTTACTACCTGTTCACTTAATCATATCGCACAGGCCAAAAGCCTCGGCGATTCTGTTATTAAATATGCACCCGGCTATAAACTTGTTATTGGCCTGGTAGATAAACTAGACGGAAGATTACCGGCTGAATATTGGTCTCCCCACTCACTGGTAGAAGTGCATGAACTGGCTATTCCGCAGTTTGATGAGATGTATAAACGATATACCACGCTGGAACTTAACTGCGCTTTGAAATCTTTTTTTACCGGGTATGTCCTGGAAAAATTAAAACCCGAACGGTTCATTTTTCTTGACAGCGATATCCTGTTATTTGATGCGCCGGGTTTTATTGATGAGGAACTTGATCATTCTTCAATTCTCCTTACGCCGCATATAACAGCTGCACTTCCTGCCGATGACTGCTCTCCGAAAGAAAAGGATATTCTTAAAACCGGGATGTTCAATGCCGGTTTTTATGCACTGAAAAATGATGATACAGCCAATACTTTTGTCCGGTGGTGGAAAGACAGGATGATTGACCAGTGTTATGAACGGCCCAAAGAAGGATTGAATGTAGATCAGAAATGGCTGAATTTTGTCCCGCTATATTACAAAAATGTAAAAGTGCTGCAACACCCGGGTTGCAATGCAGCTTACTGGAACCTGCACGAGCGGCATATAGAAAAGAAAGGGGACAATTTTTTTGTGAACAATATGCCGCTGATTTTTTTTCATTTTAGCGGCTATTCTTTTCATCAGCCGGGTAAAATTTCCAGGCACCAGACGAGATTTGACATGAATAGTAATAAGGCCCTGAAAGAATTGTTTGCTATCTATCACCAGGCTTTAACGGCTAATAAGCATAAAGAGATGCTTGCGTTTTCCTGTTTTTATAAAAAGGAAAAAGGCTTTTTGCAAAAGCTGGGTCTCAAACAATAATGATAAATATTTTCATTCAGGGCTTTCACCCTGCCCATCCTTCCCGGTCCAGGCTTCTGTATTGTATGGCTTCGGCCAGGTGTTCCGGTTTTATATCGGCAGAGGCGGCCAGGTCTGCAATGGTACGGGATACTTTTAAAATACGATCATAAGCCCGTGCGGATAAATTCAATTTCTCCATGGCTGCTTTCAAAAGATTAGAACCGACTGTGCTGATCACGCAAATTTCTTTCAGCATTTTACTGCTTATTTGTGCATTACAATAGATACCCGGATTGTTAGTATAGCGTTCTGCCTGGATATCTCTTGCTTTGATAACCCGGTCACGGATATTGGCGGAGTTCTCCTGTGGTTTTGTATTGGATAATTCGCTGAAGGCAACCGGCGTCACTTCTACATGCAGGTCAATACGGTCAAGCAATGGCCCGGAAATTTTATTCAAATATTTCTGTACGGTTCCCGGCGGGCAGGTACATTCTCTTTCAGGATGATTATAAAATCCGCAGGGGCATGGGTTCATCGAAGCGATCAGCATAAAGGAAGCAGGAAAATCCACCGCCACTTTTGCCCTTGAGATCGTTACCCTTCTTTCTTCCATCGGCTGGCGCATCACTTCCAGTACCGTTCTTTTAAATTCAGGTAACTCGTCTAAAAATAATACGCCGTTATGTGCCAGCGATATTTCCCCCGGTTGGGGAATACCTCCTCCGCCGACCAATGCTACATCGGAAATAGTATGATGCGGTGAACGGAAAGGTCTTTTGGATACCAGTGTTGAATTCTCCGGTAATTTACCTGCTACAGAATGGATCTTTGTTGTTTCCAATGCTTCTTGTAAACTTAATGGTGGTAAAATGGTGGGTAGCCTTTTTGCCAGCATTGTCTTACCGGCGCCGGGCGGACCGATCAGTATAGCATTATGACCGCCGGCTGCAGCGATCTCTAAAGCTCTTTTAATATTTTCCTGTCCTTTTACGTCCGCAAAATCAATTTCAAAGTCGTATTGCGAATGAAAAAATTCTTCTCTTGTATTAATAACAACAGGCTCTAATCCTTTTTCTTCATTTTTAAAAAAGTCAATCACTTCTTTTATATGGTTAACTCCATACACTTTCAGATTATTGACCATGCCTGCTTCTTTGGCATTTACTTTCGGTACGATCAATCCTTTAAAGCCTTCTTTCCTTGCCTGTATGGAAATAGGCAAAGCCCCTTTAATGGAACGGACCCCGCCGTCAAGGCTCAGTTCTCCCATGATAACGTAATTCGCTAATGCTTCTTTATTTTCTATTTGCTCTGAGGCTCCTAATATTCCCAAAGCAATAGGAAGATCGAATGGCGTTCCGCTTTTTTTTATATCAGCCGGCGCAAGGTTAACGACCACTTTGGTTCTCGGCATTTGGTAACCATTGGTTTTAAAAGTGCTTTCCACTCTTTGCAAACTTTCTTTCACCGCATTATCCGGCAGGCCAACGATCATCGGGTCTTTACCGGATGCAGAAAGCCAGTTCACTTCTATAGTGATCGTGATGGCCTCCACTCCATATACAGCGCTCCCAAATGTTTTAACAAGCATGATCCGGTAGTTACCGGATTGAAGGTAGATAAAATAACCTGTTCAGGTATTACCGGAAAGTAGTATTGGCAGCGGTTAATTTACCCGTGATACCGTTCCATCAAAAAGGAGTGAAGTATTGGGATCAGCATTTATCCCGGTGATCTTTTCCTTGGAGGGTATGCTGAATTGCATGGTTTGTTTAGTGACTGAGAAGGTCTTCAGCAGCGTTTTGCCGGAAGCAGTTTTTATCGCTATCTCCAGCGGGAATTGAAAAATGTTTTTTTGTAGCTGGGTTATCGTTACTAAGGTGTTGCTATTTTTTTTGTCATACTTCCATTTTATATCCAGTACAGGATGCCCCTGCGTGTACAACCATTGCTGAAAGAAAATACCGAGATCTATTCCGGAAACTTGTTCGCAGATCTTCTGAAAATCCCGGGTGTCTGCATTTTTGCCGGCGAAGCTTGCATAGAAGCTGCGGATGATGGCATGAAAAACTGAATCGCCGAGTTGCCGTCTCAGCATATGCAATACCCATCCGCCTTTCTGATAACTGTTGGCATTTAATAATTGCATATAGGGCGACACGGTATCTACCACGGGCTTATCTGTTGTTTTGGCAAAATCAATGGACTGCTGCCTGTCTTCTTTCATTTCTTTGTCCATCCTGCCAGTTCCGTATTTCGATTCGAGGTAAATATTGGGCAGGTAACTGGCAAATCCCTCACTAAGCCAGAGATGCGAAAAATTTGTTTCGGTGACCATATCGCCAAACCATTGGTGAGATATCTCATGCGCAAACAGCCTTTCATCCATTTGTTTGGTTTCGATATAGTCTTCGTTGTAAAAAATGGCGCCGGCATTTTCCATGCCGCCGAATATGGTTTTCGATTGCACGTTAGCCAGTTTTTTATACGGGAAAGGCCCTATATAATCAATAAACCAGGAAAGCACTCCTGTTGCCTGTGCATAATCATTGAAACCGGCCTTTTTATTTTCAGGAAATACCCAACTGGTGACAGGGATCCCATGAACAACCCCTGCCGTCTCCACCGCAAAATCCGCTACGCCGATCACCATTATTTTCGTGGGTAATGGAGTATCTTCTTTCCAGTGGGTAAGTTTTTTATTGTTCACTAATTCTTTTTCTTCCACTAAAATTCCATTGGAAACAACTTTGTAATGGGCAGGTGCGGTAACGATGAATTCTACTGACGCTTTATCTGAAGGATCATCGTTGCAGGGTATCCAGTGACGGGCACGGTCAGGCCAGTTGTCGGAAAAAAAAGTTCGCCTGCCAAACCTGCTCCGCGAAATGATCAGGCCGTCAGACGGGATGCCTTTGTAGTTAACAGTAACCATTAGTGTGTCGCCTTTTTTCAGAGGCGCCCAGGCCAGTATAATGATCTTTGAATTATAATGCGTGAAGTGATTACCTGCGTCACCGCTGTAAGGATTCATATAAGGCAGATCAGCTTTTGTGACCAGCATTTCTTTTCCTTTGCCGGCAAAGCCTCCGCCCAGGTCAAACACCACTTCTTTTAATTCGTTTAAAGTAATAAAAGTTATAGTGGCTTTTCCTCTTATCGTATCGTCTTTATCATTCAGTTCAATTTCGTAACGGTAATGAAGGACATTAATATTCTTTTG
Source organism: Chitinophagaceae bacterium (assembly GCA_036520835.1). Lineage (GTDB taxonomy): Bacteria > Bacteroidota > Bacteroidia > Chitinophagales > Chitinophagaceae > VBAT01. The sequence continues at coordinate 6,787 of DATDIX010000084.1, forward strand.
CGCATTAACTGATAATGAAACCGATAATAAAAAAGGGAACAGGAAACATTTCATAAACGAAAATTAAATAAAAGAACGAAGATGTGATAAGAAACGATAACAGCTCCCTTCAGGGGCACAGGGACTTATAATTTCTCCAGCATCTCCACCACTTTCTCCCTTTTTAAGATGACATACCCGATGCGGTCGTTGCTGATGCCTTCTTTTAACTGGTAACTGAATTGCAGTTGCTCATCTTTAACATTGGTTTCAAAATACCGGAAAGAAATATTGGGGAATGTTTTCAGCTCATCACCTATTTCGTACAGGTGAGTGGATAATATGAACAAAGAGTTTTTGATCCTGATTAATCCTTTGATGACCGTTAAAGAACATTTCATCGCATCCTGCACATTGGTTCCCTTGAATAATTCATCGATCAGTACCAGCCATTTTTTGCCATTGTTTATTTTTTCAATGGTATTCTTTATTCGCTGCACTTCATTAAAGAAAAAGCTTTCTCCTTTGGCAATATTATCCACTACATTGATATTGCTCAGCAACCCGTCGAACAAGGTAAGTTTCATACTGGTTGCAGGAACACCCATACCGATATGCGCAAGAAATACTGCAGAGCCAACTGATTTGATCAACGTGCTTTTACCGGCCATGTTAGCGCCGGTGAGAAAAAGAAAATTGTGCTGAGGATTCATCTGCAGGTCGTAGGCAACCGGTTTAGGTATTAAGATATGGTAAAGCCCTTTTGCGTCTACAAGGGGATTGCTTTGTTCAACAAATTCAGGAAAAGCAAGCTGGTAGGTTTTAACAGCAACAGCCATCGAATACCAGGCATCCAGCCGGCTGTAAATGTCTATGAGCTCAAGTATATTCGTTTTATACCTTCCGCGAACATGATGGGTAAAGTAAAGGATTTGCCTGGCAGAAAATTTCTGGCCTTTTGTAGTCTTTGAAAGTTCTGCAAGCGGAGTTTCTTTTAATACCTGCACTATGCGATCAATATATATTTTGATCCCTGCCGGCAGGTCAAGGTTTTCCAGCAGGCCGGCAATATTCTTTAGTCCACGGAAAAAATCAGCAAAATGTATAATGGAAAATTTGGCCATGGAGTAATCGGCATTGTGCAGCCAGCGGTACCAGAAACTGTTATAATCGGTGGGGTGCTGGCTGACCGTGTCCAACTGGTAGTCCATGAATTTGTCCATGACCAGCACTGTGCCATTGGTGATATCGGTTGGCCAGTCGTTCACATGCTCCATCAGGGTGCGGATCACTTTCTGCGTGCCGATGATCTTACCCAGGTCGCTGTGCGGTTCAGTAAAGTACTTGCGCAGCCATTCTTTGCCGCCGACCGTACGGGTAAAATTCAGTTTGTGAAAAATAGAGAACTCTTCTTCCGAGTGAAAGATGGAGATGTCGTTAAATGATGTTTTGTCGATCTGCATGGTGAGTGGTGAATGGTCAATGGTCAATAGTGAATAGTCAATACCAGGAGTTTTATTCACCATTCACTACTCACCATTCACTTATTTATCTGTCAAATAATAGTCTTTGTCCTTTCTTAGATTCATCCCATACTCCGTTTCCATACGCAGCAAGGTGTCCATTTACAAAAGTATGGGTGATGGAAGCAGGAAATTCAAATCCCTCCAGCGGGCTCCACCCGCATTTATATAATATGGTTTCCTTAGAGACCCTTGTTTTTTCATTCATATCCACTATCACCAGGTCGGCACAGTAACCTTCGCGGATATAGCCCCTTTCTTTTATTTGAAAGCAATCAGCGACGGCATGGCTCATTTTCTCCACGATCCTTTCAAGCGATATTTTACCCTGTTTATGATAGTGAAGCATTAGCAGCAATGAATGCTGCACCAGTGGCAGACCGGCATGCGCCTGCTCATAAGGCTCATTTTTTTCATGCCATGTATGCGGCGCATGGTCGGTAGCGATCACATCCAGGCGGTCATCGAGCAGGGCTTTCCATAAAGCTTCTTTATTGTTAGGCGCTTTGATGGCAGGGTTGCATTTGACCAGGTTGCCCAGCCGGCTATAATCATTGCTGGTAAAATGCAAGTGGTGAACGCATACTTCTGAAGTGATCCGCTTATCTTTCAGCGGGAACATATTCGTAAAGAGGGGCAGTTCTTTTTCTGTGCTGATATGCAGTATATGAAGACGGGTATTGTATTTTTTGGCTATCTGTATGGCATATAAAGAAGATTCATAACAGGCATCTTCATTTCTTATTACAGGATGATCTGCCGGTACCAGTGCCTTTCCCGATGCTTTCAACTTCAGCAGGTTCTGCCGGATAATGCTTTCATCTTCGCAATGCGTAGCGATCAGTATTTCGCTTTCCCGGAAAATTTTATCCAGTGTATTGGGATTATCCACCAGCATATTGCCCGTGCTGGAACCCATGAATATCTTGATACCGCAAACCTCTTTTCTTTTATCATTCGTTTTTAGCACCTCATCAGCGTTATCATTGCCGGTACCCATGTAGAAGGAATAGTTCGCCAGTGAAGTGGCTGCGCCAATGTTGTATTTATCTTCCAGCAGTTCCTGCGTCAGCGCATTGGGAATGGTGTTCGGCATTTCCATAAAGCTCGTAACCCCGCCGGCTACCGCTGCTTTTGATTCGGTATAGATCGTTGCTTTATGCGTCAGTCCCGGTTCACGAAAGTGGACCTGGTCGTCAATAGCGCCGGGCAAGAGATATTTGCTTTCACCATTTATCTCAATGAAACCTGCAGCGACCCCGGAAATTTCCGGCGCTATCTTCTCTATTCTTCCATTCCTGATCAATACATCGGCAGCCGTTATCCTGCCTTCATTCACCACCTGTATGTTTTTTATCAAATATATTTGCATAATTTGCTGGCCGTATTAATCCATAACTATGCAATTTAAAAAAACCATTCTAAGACTATTCGTATTTCTTTTTCCCTCCGTCGCTTTTTCTCAAACTACTTATTTACCCCAGGGTGATAAAGCGAATATTTTGCTGGAAAGGCTTGAAATAAAAGCACAGAAAGATTCAGTGCTGAATTTTTCTAAAATAAGGCCCTTTTCACGAAAACATAGTATTAATGGAGCAAACAGTTTTGTTCAGCATTCCGGTAAAAATTCTTTGAGCAAAACAGATGCTTATAATCTTGAGAGGCTTTACCTGAATAATATGGAATACCTGACAGCGGAAGACCAGGTTAAATACAAAAGCAAAAAGTCCATTCTTAAGCATTTTTATACTTCCCCGGCCAATCTTTACGAAGTGCATGTCAAAGACTTTGACCTTGTCGTTAACCCGTTTTTTCAATATACCCTTTCAAAATAAAAAAATAACGACCAGCACCTGTTCCAGAATACCCGCGGTGTAACTATAAGAGGCAGAATAGCCAATAAGATAGGGTTTGCCTCTTACATTACCGACAACCAGGAACGTGACCCTGCCTATGTACAGCAATGGATCACTGACAGGAAAGCCGTGCCCGGCGCTGGTTTGTATAAAAGTTTCAAGGACCCGGGTGGAGTGGATTATTTCGATGCAAGGGGATATTTCACTTTCAACGTCACCAAATACATTGATGTAGCATTCGGGTATGACAAGAACTTTATCGGCAACGGGTACCGCAGTTTATTCCTCAGCGATTTTGGTAACAACAACCTTTTCCTGAAGCTGAATACCAGGATATGGAAGTTCAATTACCAGAACCTTTTTATGGAACTGAATTCAGCAGAGATCCCGGGCGGTGATAAGCTTTTGCCGAAAAAATATGCCGCCATGCATCACCTGGATATTTCGCTTACCAAATGGCTGAATGTGGGTTTGTTTGAAGGCGTGGTATTTGGGCGGGAAGATCATTTTGAATTCGGTTACCTGAACCCGGTTATTTTCTATCGTTCCATCGAGTTGCAAAATGGCAGTTATGATAATTCAGTGATCGGCCTTGATTTCAAAGCCAATGTCGCCAAACGTTTCCAGGTATATGGACAGTTGTTGTTCGATGAATTCAAATTGTCGGAGGTAAAAGCCGGTGACGGGTGGTGGGCCAATAAATATGGGATACAGCTAGGTGCTAAATATATTGATGCATTCGGTATAAAGAATCTTGACCTGCAGTTAGAACACAATCGTGTCCGCCCGTTCACATATTCTCACCGCGACTCGACAGCTAACTATACACATTACAACCAGCCGATGGCACATCCGTTGATGGCCAACTTTTCCGAGACCATTGGTATTGCCCGTTACCAGCCGGCGCCTAAATGGCTGATACAGGCCAAAGCTATTTATTACATGCAGGGCAGGGATTCAGTGGCTGTAGGCGCACCCAACTTTAGCAGCTATGGCAGCAATATATTTTTACCGCATGTTGCTCCTTACCGCACGATGGATTACGGTTTCAGTATCGGTTCGGGCTGGAAAACAAATGTGCTTTATGCTTCTTTGCTGGTTTCATATGAGTTAAGAGAAAACCTTTTCCTGGAGTTGTCCGGCGTATATCGCAAACAAGAAACAAAAACGCCACCGATCACTTCTGGTAATACCTCCGTGGTTACATTTGGGGTAAGGTGGAATATGCACAGAAGGGAATTTGACTTTTAGAAACCCCTATATCCCCTAAAGGGGACTTGCCGACGCACAAAACCAGAGAGCGGGAATATCTTGTCTTATAGTAACAGTAAGGAATGCATTAATATTTCTTTAAAGAATATCTGATAACAAAAGGAATGCCCCGGTCTAAGTTTCCCCTTTAGGGGGACAGGGGGCGGGGCGTGACTTTACCCCTCAATATGAATACTGAACACGATCATCCTTGATTGTATCTTGTCAAATACACTGGAATAGATCAGGTTCGGGTCGCGGCTGTGGATATTGCCAAGACCATTACTCAATTTTATTTCGGGAGAAAGAATAAAACTTTCGAAAAAGAAATTGAACCCAAGACCCAGTTCAATACCATAGTCGTTCTTGTTGATCTTTACAATATTTTCCGCTTTTTTAGCACGGGCATTACTGGCCAGGTCGATATCGGCTTTTACACCCGTCATCATATACACCCGGAAATTTCCAATGCGGTCTGATTGCAGTTTTATCTGGAAAGGAAATGATACAATAACAGATTCGACCACCTGGTCTACATCGGTAAGGTTATCGCTATCGGGGAACTTACGTTTATAATAGATACTTCTTGCTGTAAATGCCAGTTGGGGATTGAAGCGGAACTGGAAACGATCAGATAAACGTACTGTGGCTAAAAGACCCAGGCCAAAACCACCGGAGTTATTAGGTTCAGCTATATAGATACTGTCATCAGCCAGGAACCGGGAATGTAATTCGGTATGAAAACGGGCGGAACTGCCTGCTAATGTGATGCCAAAATAATAGGGCTTGGTATCATGATCATCGAGGTATATTATTCTTTCCTGTGCCAGTGCAGTTTGGGCTATACAAATAAAGCCCAAAAGCAATAACGACCCGGTTCTCCATCTTAAGGCTTTTTTCCCGTGTAGATGCAACATATTCCTAAGCTTAACGATTTATACCCGGTATCGCAATAACCAAGTTTGTTTAAAATTTCGATGAATTGCCGGCGTTCGGGAAAAGCATTGGCAGATTCGCACAAATACTGGTAGGCTTCTTTATTCTGTTTGAACCATCGGGCTACCTGCGGCGCTACTATACCCATATACATATTGTAGAGTCCCCGCACTGCTGTTTGCTTGGGCTTTGAAAATTCCAGGATCACCAGTTGACCGCCCGGTTTCAGCACCCGCAGCATTTCCGATAGTCCTTTTTCCAGGTTTTCAAAGTTCCGGACGCCAAATGCGGCCATCACGGCATCAAACGTATTTTCTGCAAATTTTATTGTTTCGGAATCCCCGCTCTGTAACTCGATTTTATCCACAAATCCCTCTTTTTCAACCTTTTTCCTCCCTTCTTCCAGCATTTGCTCCGAAATATCTATCCCGATAACTTTGGCGGGATTTAGCAATTTGCAGGCCATAATAGCCATATCGGCCGTACCGGTAGCAATATCCAGTATTGTTTTTGGATCCTCCTTTTTTAAGCCCCTAATAGCTTTTTTCCGCCAGCCTATATCCGTACGGGCCGACAGCACCCGGTTCATGGTATCATATCGGCCCGCAATGCGATTAAACATCTCGGCCACCTGCTCTTTTTTACTTTTTCCCGAGTCCCTGAAAGGAATGATATGATCGTGGGGTAAGGGTTCTGTCATAGCGGGGGCAAAGGTAAGGGAAGTTTGAAGTTTGAGATTCTGGGTTGAAAACCCTGTAACCTGCAGGCTAATTTTAGCGTCAGAGAAATTGAAAAAAAACATTCCATCTTTGCACCACAAAACCAACGAACATGAAACGTCTTTTTGTACTTGCCGCCTGTTTGCTTATTTTATTTTCTTCCTGCCATTATTTTCATGGAAAAAAGATAAAAGGGAACGGGAACGTGACCACACAAACCCGTAGTTTTTCCAATTTTAAAGGAGTGGATGTCAGCAGCGCTATTGACCTGTATATAAAACAGGATCCTGCTTTTTCTGTGAAAGTGGAAATTGACGAAGACCTCCAGCAATATATAATAATTACTGTGGAGCATGACGTGCTGCACATCCGGCAGGAAAACAATACCAGCCTTGATGCTACCGGCAAGATCAAAGTATATGTGAGTGCACCGGCATTTAAAGAGATCCTGGCTTCCGGGGCTTGCAAAGTTATAAGTGAGAACCTGCTGACAACCCCCGATGCAATTGTTATTCATGTCAGCGGGGCGAGTAATGCCACACTTGAATTGAAAGCCCCCAGGATATCAGCCGACATGACCGGTGCCAGCGAAATAAAATTGAAAGGCGAAACAAAAGATCTTTCCATTGAAGGGAGCGGTGCCTCACATGCCAGGTGCTTTGACCTGATGTCTGAAAATGCAGACATAGAACTATCCGGCGCCAGCAGCGCTAATGTTATGGCGAGTGTAAAGATCGACGCAAAAGCAAGCGGCGCCAGTGATGTAAGATATAAAGGCAATGCATCAGTGAGTCAGAATACCAGCGGGGCAGCAAGCGTTAAAAAAGTGGAATAAGCCGCTATTTGTTTTGTCATGCCCTTTATTATCCTAACGGCTTAATTTTCCGGGCAATATCTATTATAGGCTTCAGTACGATCACTTGCAATATCCGGATTATGTTTCTACTTTTAGCCTATAGTTGGATACCCAATGAAACGTCGAACTTTTATTTTAACGGCCATTGCCGTTACCGCCGCCGCATCTGTACCCGTATCAGGTCTTATATGCAGCAGATCTTTACCTGGTGACCCCCTTTCCAGGCCTGATGTTTTATCCCGGTTTTGTAATAAGAAAGCAATATGTGAAATAGGATCTCATTATTTATCCTGCGTGCCTGCAGAAGCGGAAGAGGAGAGATTAAAAAAATTGATTTTGACCGATAATGCAGGTAATGAAGCTATAGCATCAGACCCTTCATCAATTGGCGATTGGATAAACCAACGCACAAGCCAGGACTATGGAGCAAACAGAACAGTTATTATAGATGGATGGGTTATTTCAATCACGGAAGCCCGTCAATGTGCTTTGCTGTCACTGGCTAATAATTAATTATCATGCACACCGACGCAAGACTAATTGATGATCACTCTGTAATTGAAGGTGATATTTGTATAATCGGTGCAGGTGCTGCCGGTATCAGTATTGCCCTCGAATGGATCAACACGCCTTATAAAGTGATTTTGCTGGAAGGCGGCGGCTTTGAATATGATGATAAGGTGCAGGATTTATATAAGGGTAAAACAACCGGTCAAAAGTATTATCCTTTAAAATCAGCCCGCTTGCATTATTTCGGGGGCACAACAGGTCATTGGGGAGGCTGCTGTTCAGTATTTGAACCCTTAGCTTTTAAAAAAAGGGATTGGATAAATGAAACAGGCTGGCCATTTGATGATAAAGAACTGGAACCTTATTATAAGAGGGCAAATCATGTTTTTGGTATTGGTGAATATAGTTTCGACCTGGATTACTGGCAGAAACTCAACCCTGCTTTAATTTCCCTTCCCCTGGATAATAGTGTATTCCGCAGTAAGATCTGGAGACATCGTGAGCCATCGACCCTGAGGTTTGGAAAGAAGTATAAAAATGCAATAGTTAAATCCGGCAATATTCATCTGTATACCTATGCTAATGTAACCGGGATACTGGCTAATGAAAATGTATCAACGATCACGGAAGTAACGGTTAAGAATTATGCCGGGAAAACACATAAGGTTTCAGCGAAATATTTTGTTCTCGCCTGCTGTGCAATTCAGAATTCCAGGTTATTGCTGGCTTCAAACAAGCAGGCCCCCGGCGGCCTGGGTAATGACCATGATCTTGTGGGCAGGTATTTTATGGAAAATGCGGAGATCAGGTCGGCAGAATTATGGCTTAAGCAACGCAGCGAGTTAAAACTTTATATGCGAAATAAGCAGCCCAATATCAGGGCAGAATTAGCCATAACACCACAAAAACAGGCGGAATTGAAAATATTAAATGGCTCACTTTCATTTGTACCATTGGAAATAGCCAGGAAAACTCCCCCCTTTATTGAAAGCTGGACAAGTGAAGATCCCAGCGAAGCCATCAAAAAAATTGCAGAAATTGATGAAAAGGCAAGTAGCAAAAGCAGGATGTCAAAACTTTTTGGACCAAACGGATATGAATCCTTTAAAGTAACGCTGAGACAGGAACAGGCGCCAAACCCTTTATCAAGAGTAACCCTGGATACTGAAAAGGATAAACTGGGTGTGCCCCGTGCGTCCCTGCACTGGGCGTTCACATCCCTGGAGAAAAAAAGTATCCTGTCAATATACAAGCTATTAGGCCAGTATGCTGGCCTGGCCGGAATTGGCCGTGTAAAACTGGATGAGGAGTTGCTGGATGAAAATGATAATTCAATGCCTGCTTCAACAAGCGGGGGATGGCATCACATGGGCACTACCAGGATGAATACGGATCCCCGGAAAGGCGTTGTGGATGCTGATTGCAAAGTACATGGTATTGGTAATTTGTATGTCGCAGGTTCTTCTTGTTTTCCAAACGGCGGGGCCGTAAACCCGACGTTTAGCTTAGTATCACTTTCTATCAGGCTATCGGATCATTTGAAGAAAACAATAAAAATGAACAACAATGATAACAAAGTTTATGCGGGTAAGTGATAAAACAAAACGGCTTTGTATCAGAGGTTCACATACTTCACTGTGATCTTAATATCCCTGTTCCTTCCCTTATCATCGGTGCATGATATTTTTACCGGGCCTTCTTCAGGAATAAAGAACTGTTTTTCTCCCGCATTGGAAATTTTGTAGAATTTATTATTGATATACCAGTACACCTTACTTACATCACCGGCGGTTTTGCAAACCAATTGCAGTGGTTCCGGTGATTTTTTATTTATGAGATACTCTGTGCCGTTGGCAGGGGAAGTAATAAAAGGCGCATTGCCTTTAAAGATCAGTTCGCAATCCGGGTTGTGCGCCGGTATCTTCTGGTAAACGATACGGTTATCTTCAAACCAGCTTTGCATATCCGGCTCGGTTACCTTATACCATTTCTTTTTATACCCGCTTTCAGGAGCACAGCTTTTACAATAAGATATTTTTTCATCAGGGCTTATCATTGTTTCCTGCCGGTTATTACAAGTTTGGTTGGAAGAAAAAAGCGGGATAAAATAATCTGTCGCCAGGTTGGTACAATGTTCGGAAGGGGTCATACCTGTCTCGCTGCATACCTGTCTTATATCACAGTCTTCCGGTTGGGTAAACCATTCTTCGTCGCTATCATAATCGATGGTATTAAAGATTTTAAATAACAGGGGGGTAGCCACATTGGCGCCGCTGAGATCAGCTACACCTACGCCGGAAAAATTGCCAACCCATACACCCACCGTATAATTTTTATTATAACCGATACTCCATGCATCTCTTCTTCCATAGCTGGTGCCGGTCTTCCAGGCAATCTTCGGCATTCTTTCCGTGGCTGTCCAGTTCAAAGGAAAATCTGGACGGTTTACTTTCGATAGTATTTCATTGATCATGTAATTAGCAGCCGGACTTACAACAGTTGTGCTGAAATGATTAGTGTCACTTTGCAGGTATGCGGGAGCGATGTATTTGCCATTATTGGCAAACAAGGAGAATAAACCCGTCATTTCTTCCAGGGTAGTACCGCAGCCGCCGAGGATCATGGATAAACCCAGTTTTCTCTGGTCTTTTTGTATTTGTTTGAAGTTGCATTGTACCAATTTCTGTATGAGTCTCTCCTGGCCGAGTTGTTTCAGACTCTTTACAGCAGGTATGTTCAACGAATGTTCCAGGGAATATTCTACTGTTACATATCCGTTGAACTTCTCGTCATAATTCTCCGGGGCATAACCCTGGTAGTTAACCGCCACATCAGACAAAACGGTTTTAGGTGTTAACAAGCCTTCATCAAAACACAGGGCATACAGCAAAGGCTTCAGTGTGCTTCCGGGTTGGCGAACCGCATTGGCGCCATTCACCTGTCCGCCGTCTATTGTATCCTTAAAGCCGGATGACCCGACATAAGTAATCACCTTATGCGTTTTATTATCTATGATCACGATGGCTGCGTTCTTAATATTGCGTAAACGCTGAGCCCTTATATAATCCTCCACCAGTTTTTCTGTCTTCAACTGTGTGTTAAGGTCAATATTCGTTTTTACCAGTTCACCTCCCCGTCTTTTCAGTTTGTAGGAAAGATGCGGCAAGTAGTGGGGTACAACTCCCCGTGTTGCCGTTAAAGGCTCGGCTAATGCATCTTCGATCTCTTTTTCAGTAAAGACCTTATCGGCGGCAAATTTTTTCAGCCACCGGTTTCTTTCTTCCATGATGCGGTCATTGTTCTTGCCCATCACTAAAGAAGACGGCCGGTTGGGGATAATGCTTAATGCGGTTATTTCTGCCAGCGATAAATGATCAGGATTTTTATTAAAGTATAATAAGGAAGCGGACTTAACCCCTTCGATATTGCCGCCGTAAGGAACAAGGTTCAGGTACATCTGCAGGATCTCATTCTTGCTGTATTTCCATTCCAGTTGAAAAGCCCGGAACATCTCGATGATCTTGCTGATGATATTTCTTTTCCTGGGTTCTAATGCCTTTGCTACCTGCATGGTGATGGTGCTGGCGCCGGAGGTTGTTTTCATCCTGAACAGGTTTTTGAAAAAGGCCCTGCCAATGGCAAAGGGGTTAATACCGGGGTGGGAATAAAAATGCCTGTCTTCTTTGGCAATGATGGTCTTCCTTAATAATGGGGAAATATCTTCCAGTTCCGTTTTCATCCGCCATTTCTGGTCTGGCGTAAGGTAGGCATTGATCACTTCTCCTTTATTATCCGTGATGAGGGTAGAATATTCAATTTTATCAGGCAGCGGGAAGAACCAGTTAAGCAAAATAAATAAAAGGAACAAAGCAATGATGGCAATTCCCAGCCGCTTGAGGAATTTCAGGAAATGTCGTTTGGTAATTTTAAGTTTCATGTCATGTTATAGTCGATCCCCGGTTGACCGTTGCGTTATTTCATTTGTACTTAACAAAGATTTATCTTTCAAAATTTGCAAACCATCTTTCTCACATATTATCTTTCATAGTAAATTCTTTTGATCTTTATGGACCTATCAGATCCTTCCAGGCCAGTGAAAGATATTCCCCCTTAGTTGTTTTAATAC
>DATDIX010000085.1:0-3851 GCA_036520835.1 Chitinophagaceae bacterium
AGAAACAACCGATCTTCTATATTCAGATGGAGTAGTTTTTAACTCGTCTTTTTTTTTAACAGGCTCTTCTTTTAGCACAGAAAGAGGTTCCTGTTTTAAAGCAGATTGCTGATCCGGCGATATCGTAGAAGGCGGATCTTGTTTTACAATGGAAGCATCCTGCTTCGCTGAAGGAGCTTCCGTTTTACTTATAACCACCGGTTGTTCCTGTTTTACAATTGGTGGTCCCTGTTGTTTTGCTGTCGACTTTGCATCATTTTTTTCAGTTGCCTGGGTATCTTTTTTTGTACCCGGTGTTTCTTTTGCAGGTTGGACCACTTCAGTCAAAACAGCGGCCTGGGGAGTAAGGGGCTTTTCCTCCATCTTAACAGCAACAGGTCTTTCTTTCAAGGAAGGATCATTAGCCGCTTTGGCAAGGATCTCTGTAAAAGGAGATATGTCATCCCGCGGTTCCGTTTTAATAGAGCTGCTTTTGTCCGGTAAAGCCATTTGAATAGTAAGCGTCTGCAGATCAAACAGACCCCATCCCTTTTCTCCAAAGTTCTTCAATAAATAGCCCCGGTCTTTCCCTTTCACATCCACATTAAACTTCTGATCAGGAAATTTATTTTCAGGAAACCCCACGCTGAAAGTATAACTGCTGTCCCTCAACCGGGACAATATCAGGTATCCTGTAGATGAAGAACTATGGATCTTGTCATTCAGCTTTACAAAGAATGGCTGGTCGTTCTCTGACTGTAGGTATATAAAATATAGCTTTTGGGAAAACGCTGATGACGAACTCACCAGGATCAAAAGGCTCAGGACGAATCTTTTCATTTACCCTGTTTAATTTATAGACAAAAATAGCTCAAATTCTGCTACAACAGGTTGTTAAATACTGTAACCTTTCATCCTAATTCATCGCCAAATGACAGCTAACCTGTCTAAATTTGTCCACCTAAAAAATAAGTATGAAAAAACTGTTGTTCGCCCTTTTGCTTACCCTGCCCGGTTCTGTTCTATTAGCCCAACCCGGAACCCCCAAAGATACTTCCTGGAAAAAAGAATACCGGGAAACAGCTACCCGGATCAATGACCTGGTACATACCAAACTGGATGTAAAATTTGACTATAGAAAGTCATACCTGCATGGAAAAGCCTGGATCACTTTGAAACCCCATTTCTATTCAACCGATTTATTGACACTGGATGCAAAAGGAATGGATATTCATAAAGTAGCTATAGTAAAAGGTTCGGCAATGAGCGAACTGAAGTACCAATATGATGGCTGGTTCCTGAGAATCAACCTTGGTAAAAAATACACAGGTAACGAGACCTATACCGTTTATATCGATTACACCGCTAAACCTGATGAAGTAAAAGTACAGGGAAGCGCCGCCATCAATGATGCTAAAGGTTTATATTTTATTAACCCGAAAGGAGAAGAGAAAGATAAAGCGACCCAGATATGGACACAGGGAGAAACTGAGGCTACATCTGTTTGGTGCCCTACCATCGATAAGCCCAATCAAAAAACAACGCAGGAAATTTACATGACCGTCCCTGCAAAGTTTGTTACGCTATCCAATGGCAAATTGATGAGCCAAAAGAAAAATACAGATGGCACCAGGACAGATTACTGGAAAATGGACCTGCCCCATGCTCCTTATCTTTTTTTTATGGGTGTAGGTGATTATGCTATCATTAAAGACACATGGAAGGGGAAAGAAGTAAGCTATTATGTAGAAAAAGAATTTGCGCCTGTTGCCAGGAGAATATTTGGCAACACTCCTGAAATGATGACCTTCTTTTCAAAACTTACTGGGGTTGAATATCCCTGGGTAAAATATGCGCAGATAACCGGCCAGGATTATGTCAGCGGCGCAATGGAAAATACCACGGCTACACTTCACGGCAGCTCGGCACAGCAGGATGCCAGGCAACTGACCGATGGTAACCAATGGGAAGAAACGATCGCACATGAGCTGTTTCACCAATGGTTCGGAGATTATGTTACCGCCGAAAGCTGGAGCAATATTACCGTGAATGAATCATTTGCCAATTACAGCGAAGTACTCTGGCAGGAATATAAATATGGCAATGACCTCGCCGACGACCATAATTTCAGTGATATGCAGGTTTATCTTAACAGCAGCAGCGCTAAAAAAGACCTCGTTCGGTTTTACTACAGCGATAAGGAAGATGTTTTTGATGCCGTAAGCTATCACAAAGGTGGCCGCATACTGCACATGCTCCGCAACTATGTTGGCCCTGAAGCTTTTTCAAAAGCATTGAATATTTATCTTACTACCAATAAGTTTAAATCAGGGGAGCCCCACCAGTTGCGTCTTGCATTTGAAGAAGTAACAGGAAGGGACCTGAACTGGTTCTGGAATCAATGGTATTATGGCAGCGGCCATCCGGCTCTTGATATAAACTACAGCTATGATGATGCCACTAAAAAAACAAGAGTGGTTGTTAACCAGACCCAGAGCGGCGATAAAGTGTTTAAACTTCCCGTGGCTGTTGATATATATAAAGGAGCAAACAAGACACGCTATGATATCTGGGCGAAGAACAGAACAGATACATTCTATTTTGATGCTGCTCAAAAACCAGACCTGGTAAATTTTGACGGTGATAAGATCCTTCTTTGCACAAAGAAAGAGAACAAAACACTTGATGAATATATTCATCAATACAAATATGCAGGCAACTATCTTGACAGAAGAGAGGCTATTGACTTTGCTGCTAAAAACCAGGGCGATCCTAAAGCAGCCGGGCTTTTAATAGTTGCATTGAAAGACAAGTATGACGGTCTCCGCAGTTATACAGCCGGTAAGCTGGACCTGAAAAAAGATAATATTAAACAAGCCGCCGAAGCTGTTCTTGCTGATCTTGCTAAGAATGATCCTGAACGAAGTGTAAAAGCAGTGGCTATTTCCAAATTGGGTCAGTTTAAGAATCCTGCTTATGCCGGCCTTTTTAAGTCCGCAGTTAGTGATTCATCCTATACTGTATCCGGAAATGCTTTAGAAGCATTATCTGCAGTTGACAGTGATGCGGCTTTAAATGAAGCAAAACGCCTGGCAGCAGAACCTTCAAAAGGTAAACTGACAAACGCCATCAATACTGTCCTTGTTAAATCGGGTGATGAATCCGTTACTGATATGGTATTGACCAAATTTGAAAAAGCTCCTTTTGGACAGTCAAAATTCGAACTCTTACAGGGTCTCGGCGAGATGCTTTCAAAAACAAAAAATACTGAATCTGTAAAAAGGGGTGTTGATGCTATCGTGGCATTCCGTGACCAGATACCGGAGGCTTATAAAGGACAAACCGATCCTTATATCAATGGTGTCGTATTAAAAGGGCTGGCAACAAAGAAAACGGAAGCAGGATTACAGGAACAAGCTGAGTATATCAAATCAAAATTACCGGAAGCGGATAAAAAAGGATTTTAGCAAAGTTTATCAGCTGACAGTTCATAAATTAATCGGTAAGCCATCCAGTCAACCCCTGGATGGCTTTTTTAATGATCAAAATGCTGGTTTTGTTAAGGGTCAATCAATTTTCAGTAAATCCCCAATTTCTCACATCGCTTACTTATAACCGTATTTTAAAGTCCCCGGGGTCGTATTTCCTCAAGGTAAAATTTCGTTTCGTCAAGAAGTCCGAACTTTATAATTGCTTTCGGCTTAACTATACGGCATGATTTTAGCGCCGGTAATACTTCAAACTATGTGTATGAGCTCTTTCAGGAAAATTGGCTGGTTTTTAGTGATCTCGCTTGTAGCTGCGCTACATTGTAAGAAATCCAACAATAATAATAACAACCCACCCCCACCACCACCACCACCCCCACCCCG
>DATDIX010000086.1:0-30456 GCA_036520835.1 Chitinophagaceae bacterium
AATAAAATTTCCAGCGGGCCGGGTTCCGTTCAGGCCACTTTTTACAGGATTATTTTTATGTGCCGAATAAGGCCCTGTTAACGAGTCAGCATAATAGATATAAAGTTCGCTGTTCAATTGGTTGCCCAGCATAGTACAGAACAGCCAGTACTTATTTTTATATTTTAAAATGGTAGGATCGATCAGCGGCAGGTCCATGATCAGTTTTTGATTTGATAACGACCGGGTGTCGCTGTCAAATTCATAGCAATGCAGCGACCCGCTTAATGAATTTTCGGGGAAAACGTATGTTTTCCCGTTTTCCCGGAATACAAAAGGGTAAGAAAGGTGCTTACGGTTGTTCAGTATTGTTTTTTCCGTGATAGCCCTGAATGATTCATCGCATACCATTAATGATATGGTCCCGTCCAGTTCAAATGAGGTAACACTTTCATAAAGCACATTAACATGACCGTCATTTGATTTAAATATGAACGGATCAGCATATGAGGTGTTTTTGTCAGAAACCTGCAGCCATTGAAAGGAGAAACCATTTTTTCTTTTCCTGATTATTTCCTGTATGTCTCCTTTCATGAAGCCAATGCCCCATTGTTTCAGGAATAGCCAGTCGCTATATTTTTTCAGAGTACTCATAAACGTTTATCCAATTGCCAACCGGTCTTTATTGCGGTTGTAATTCCCTGCTTTTCTGTTTGGCAGGTAATAGAATTTTTCTGTACTGTTCAAGCATTTCAGGGAGGGAAAAATTGGATTCTACATAGCGGTGAAGGAATACCGGATCATATTTTTTCTGCAGGATAGCAAACCACGATGAAGCTATGGAGTGAGGGTTTTTCGATTCGCTTAATAAGCCGGTTTTTTCATTGATCATTTCCGCAGCGCCGCCAATGTTTGTCAATGAGCAGGGGATACCTGATGACATGGCTTCCAGCGCCGCCAGCGAAAATGTTTCGGTTGTGTAGGAGGTCAGCGTAAAAAGATCAGACATGCAATGAAAGGGTCTTACGTCTGCCTGGTGTTCGATGAAATGAATATATTCGGCCAGCTTCTTTTGTTGTGTATACAGCCGTATCTTTTCCTCATACTTATCATCTCCTGAGCCTACAAACAGGATATGAGCTTTGCAGTTAAACTTTTTATGCAATATTTCCAGGGCATCTATAGCGTAGGTATGCCCTTTTTCAGGGAATAACCGGGCTACTTTAACTATTACTTTATCCGTTTCAGACAGGTTGTAGTTTTTTCTTAATTGGTACCTGTCTATTCCACTTTCTATGGATGAATAACAACCGGAGAACCAGGCCGTGTTGATACCATTGTAAATGATCATTGAGTCTTTTGGAGAAAACAGGTATTTTTTCCTGAGGTATTCCTGCTGGGCGTTACAGATAAAAATGGCCTTGTCTCTTTTGGCAAACAGCCTGAAATAAACAAGATTGGCCAGGTAATCACCGGCAGACTTTGGAATAGTGGCATGCAGTGAAAGAATGAATTTTATTCTTTTTTCGGATATGAAAAAGAGCTTCATTAAAAAGAAAGAGAACATACCCACACAAAAAACCTTGTCCACATTACGTTCCTTTAATGCTGACTTTATCCTGGCGCCGACAAAAAGATCGTACTTGTATTTTCTTTTGATAATAATGCTCTCTACACCGGGATCCATTTCATGAAACAAAGCATTATCATCGCTTAATAAAATGACAAAGGGATTTTGCCCTGACCTGTAAAGGTCATTGACCAGGCTGATGAAAAATTTTTCAGCGCCTCCTACAACTAATCCATGAATAAGGAAGGAAATCCTGGGCTCGGACATGATCAAGTTTTGGTTAGGGTCGTAATTATACGACCGAAAAATACATATAATATGTTGATGGTGCAAGTAATTTCCGGATCTTTTATCCGGAAAAAGCAAAGCCCCGGATGCATAACATCCGGGGTTGCTTTATTTTGTATGATCGTTTTAATTCGTAGATCTACGTGACAGGTCTGAAGACTTCAGGTCAGCGTAAATTATTTTTTCCAGATTTTCAGGTTGTCATAATATATCCGGCTGTTTGCAGAATTTGCATCCCAGCCATTGTAGCCCACTTTCAGGTATTGGCCGCTGCCATCACCCACGTTTCCGTTCCAGCTGGCAACCAGTACCCCGTCGATATAATGACGCCAGTAACCATTGGTGCCGAATTTATGTTCCATCCTCATATGATACCACTTCTGGGTTTGGATGGTAAAGTTGGTAGGATAGTATGTGTTGCCACCGGCTTTCCATACCACCCAGGTGAATTTGCCACCATCGTGCATCAGGTAGGGAGAACCAGAGCTGCCGGGTGTGTTAGGATGCCACTGGATAGAACAACCATTGTTGGGAACAATCACTTCATACATTACATCATACTCAATAGCTCCCTCGATCGGGTTTTGTGCCGCCTCAGTATATTGAACTTCTGATCTTGTTCCATTACTAACATTTAGAGGTCTGCTATAAAACGATCCGGGGCCAGTTTTATATGTTGTCGTGCTTATAGTACCATTTCCGTACTGACCATTACCACCATACAACATATCGCTCATTTGGTCATAATTACTCTGAAAGGTTAGTGTATAACCAGAAGGAGGTGGTGGGGTTGCTGCATTTACGGTAACCGATACATTCTTGTTAGAACTTGCTCCTGCATTATCAGTGGCTCTCAGGTTAAACACATATGAGCCGGCGATTAAGCCTGTGACTGTTGTAGTGGCCACATTGGGTGTAACAATTACGCCGCCGGTACCTGAAACTTTTGTCCACAGGTAAGAAGCAATGGCGCCATCGGGATCAGTAGCAGATCCTGTTAATGTTACAGTAGATACGGGCAATGTTATTGTCTGTGCCGTTCCAACAGTTACTACAGGGCTTTGATTAGCTGTCGCCGGATTTACGGTAAAGGATACATTCTTATTGCTGCTTGCACCTGCATTATCAGTTGCTTTCAGGTCAAATGTATAAGCGCCTGCAGTCAGCCCGGTTACTGTTGTAGTAGCCGCGTTAGGTGTAGTAATTACGCCACCGTTTCCTGAAACTTTAGTCCACAGGTAAGAGACAATATTGCCATCCGAATCAGAAGCAGAACCTGTTAATGTTACTGTAGATACAGGTAATGTTATTGACTGTACGGTTCCCACAGTTACTACCGGGAGCTGATTGGCCGGGGGTACAACAGTATTTCCTTTTACTGTAACACGGAGTGTATCAGAAATACTGGCGCCTGCGTTATCTGTGATCGTTAACTTAAACCTGTATACTCCGGCTGTCAGATTTGTAATAGCAGTTTTAGCTGAATTTGGAGTAGCGATCGTTCCACCATTGCCGAAATCTTTTGTCCACAGGAAAGTTTTAATAGTCCCATCAGGATCATAACTTCCCGAACCATCAACAGTAACAGAATTGGTAGGGAGAGTAATTGTCTGATCAGGACCGGTCTTGATTACCGGACGCTGGTTCCGGCTTAGCCTTCCTGCCGACATAGAATCTGTTGAACTGATATCCTCAACCGAAGTGTTACTGTCCAATGAACTTTCTTTTTTGCAACTGGCGATGAAGAATACGCCACTAATGAAGAGAGCAAACATGCTTGTGCTTAGAAACAAATGTGTTTTCAGGGGCTTCATAAAATATTGTTTTCGGTGCATTGTCAACAACAATGCCGTAAACAATTAACTTAAATCAAGAAGCCCGGTAAAATAGTTAACTCAAATCAAGAAGGATTGCAAATAAGGAAAATGCTTAAGTGATTTTATGTAGACTGATAAGATATTTACTGTAAAAAGAGAATGTTTGTTTGTGTATGCCAAAAGGATGAAGAGAATTACCGTCATTCCATTAACAGGGCAAGTGACAATAATAACAGTATCTGCTTCTCGCTGTTTTGATTTTGCTCATGTGTATTCAATACTTCTTTAATCGCATTTATATTAAAGATTTTCCCCATTTCCTTGCTGGAGCAGATCATGTCTTCAATTAATTGCCTGTGTGTTTTATACCATTTGGACGCCGGTGTGGCAAACCCTATCTTTTTCCGGTGAACGATGGATGCAGGCAAATACTCTTCAGCGAATTGTTTATGTATGATCTTGCCTTTTGAGAAACTTAGTTTATAGGAGTGATGAAGGGACTCAATGAATTCAATCAGGTCATTATCCAGGATAGGCACCCTGCATTCAACACTGAAATGCATCATCAGTTTATCAGTATACATCAGCAGGTCATCGGCCAGTGAATTGCGGAGGTCAAGGAACGGGAAAGAGATAATTGCTTTATCTGATGGGATCCTGGTATTCCATTTGTCTTTAAAAAGTCCCTGCTTTCTCCTTAAAATAGTATCTGTATCCGTTAAGCCAGCTTTATTCAGCAACCTGCTTAATTCGCTGCCGGAAGAAATGCTGTTATATTCCCTGTAAGCCGTGAGCATATCTTTTTCAACGGCGGCATCATAAAATCGCCGGATATCTTCCTTTTTAAAATTTCTCATCCCGGTCCACCGGAGACCTTTTCTCAGGAAGTTGTATTTCTCAAGATGTTTAAGAAAAATAAGTCCCTTGTACTTCCTGTATCCGTAAAGCGGTTCATCTGCGCCCTGTCCGCTTAATACCACCTTAACATGCTCCGATGTTAATTTAGAGAGAGAATACATGGGTATGATAGAATTGGTAGCGATCGGCTCTTCAACGATCCGGATGATCTTTTTCAGGTCTTCAATAAAATCAACGAAGTCAGTACGAACATGTATGTTTTCAAGATTAAGTGTTTCCGCGGTGACTTTTGCCATTTCGATCTCGTCGGATTCAAATAAACCTTCCTTAAATCCAACAGTGAAAGTCTTGAGAGGCTTGGCCGATTTGTTCTTTGCCACTGCTGCAACCAATGCTGAGTCAATTCCGCCGCTCAGCAGCACACCGATCTCCACATCTGCCATCAACTGCCGCTCAACAGCCTGTTCAAACAGGTCGCCATATTCTTTTACCAATGATTTTGTTTCCTGTTTTCTGGATCCCATCCTGGGCGTTTGTACATAATATTCTTTTGTGAGTACAATTTCTTCCTGCGAGAGATCAAAACTGAGAAGCTGTCCTGCTTCTATCTTTTTGATATCAGTAAAGATGGTGTCAGGTGCGCCAACATATCTCATCTTCAGTCCCTCGGTTACGTTTTCCCGGTCATACACCATATCAATATAATGTTTGAAAGGGCGTATTTCAGAGGAAAATACTAACTGGTTATTCCTGAAATAATAATATATCGGTTTTACCCCGAAGCGATCCCTGGCAATATGCAGCTGTTTGTTCTGTTGATCCAGTATGGCAAATCCGAAAATGCCGTTCAGGTTTTTCAGGTTTTGACTTATACCCTGTTCATTAAAATAATTAACAATCGTCTCTGTATCTGAATGTCCTTTAAAGCCCCTAAACTTCATTTTTGGCTTCAGTGTATCATGGTTATATATCTCACCATTGAAAGTAATAAATGAGTTGCCATCGCCGGATGACATAGGTTGTGCGCCATTCTCACTTATATCTACGATTGATAAACGCCTGTGAGCAAGCGTTACTTCATGGCCGTTGATGGTAAAACTTTTTACGCCGCTTCCGTCAGGTCCGCGATGCCGGATGGAGTCTAATGAAGCAGGAACGTATTTGAAATTTATACAACCCAAAATTCCACACATAAGCGATTGTTTAAGGTAGGGAAAAGAAGTTTTCAGTTAGTATGACAGGGCCGGGTTTACAGGTCTCTATTTTTCCGCGATTATCTTCATACCAAAAAGATTGAAAACAACCGAATTGCTTCTTAGTTTTCTTTTAAGGCCTGCCGGGAATAGATTATATGCTTTTTCCGCAGCAATAAGCGTCGAAATGGGTAAAGAAAAATATCCCAGCTTGCTATAGCCTACATATCCTTTTATTTTTTTAAACCCGGTGGCCGTTAATACAGCCTTCATTTCTTTATACGTGTATTCTTTTAAATGAAAGCCTTCGGGGTCCCTGGTGAAATCCCGGGAAATATCATGCGGGCCTGTAAGAAGATGCGGAGTAATGACCACCAGTTTCCCTCCTTTGGTGAGGTAGGAGTGATAGGCCCTGAGCAACGGCTGGGTATCATCAGGATGAAGGTGTTCGAAGACCTGGTTACTGTAAACAACGTCCACGGAATTTTCCGATTCGTGCATGTCTATACCATTGAATATTTTTAATTCAAAATTGGCGGGTTTCCCTTCTATAAATGGAATACTGTCTGCTACTTCATATGCAATGATCTTTTTGAAGTGCTTTGCCAGTTCTTTACTGACGAGGCAATCCCCGGCGCCGATCTCGAGTACAACTTTTTCTTTATTGAAAAGAGGTTTCATCAGTTTTAACTGCCAGGCAAGCCTGTCGTCTTTGGAATAGCTCAGGCCTTCCGGTATTCCCGGGAAAGTAGAAAACAAGTCATTGTATAACTTGCCGTATAATACCCTTCTTTGTTCAGTCGTGGTATCCCTTAATTTATTTGCCAGCTGTCTTTCCAACTGGAAATGTTCATACTTGTTATAAGTCATAGCGTACTTTTTTTGGTTACGGAATTATGCTACCTGGTGGTTATTTAATAATTTTTTATATAGTGAAATGTATTCGGTCGTCATCCTGCTTATTTCAAAGTGGTCTTTTATCCATTGGCGCCCTTTGCAACCCATCGTTGCGGCGAGTTCAGGGTTTTGCATAAGGATCTCCATTTTTTCAATTATTTCGTCCGGGCTCTTTTGGTTTACCAGGTAACCGTTTTCCCCATCTGTTACCAGTTCTTCTGTACCCCCGCCTTTTGAAGCAATGACCGGCTTGCCGGAAGCCATATATTCTATAATAGCATTGGAAAGACCTTCACGCGGAGTGATCAGCAATCCAACATCAGTTATCTGGAGAATGGATTCTATGTCGTTACGGTTTCCCGGAAAAATGATCTGTGTATCCAGCAGGGATGCCGGTACTTTTTTACGGATAGCAAGCATTTCAGGCCCATCGCCGATCAACAAAAAAACAACTTTTTTATTATAACTGCAAAGCTTAGCGGCTGCTTTTATTAATGTATCGTGATCTTTCCATTTATTAAAGGAGGCCACCATAGTTCCTATAAAACTGTCGCCCTTGGGCCGCCCTAAAACCTGGTTGGCTACTTCGGAGGGTGATTTAAGATTGTCAAACCTTTTCAGATCAATTCCATTATAGATACAAACCGATTTGCTGGCAGGAGTCTTATAAGCCCGGAGCCCTGCTTTTGAATTGGCGACAGTTGCTTTTGTCAGGTGTGAGAATAGCCTGACCTTGAAAGCATTCCTGTTGTAATAATCTGAGTCTATAGCCGCATCATATATTACA
Organism: Chitinophagaceae bacterium; assembly: GCA_036520835.1. Taxonomy (GTDB): domain Bacteria; phylum Bacteroidota; class Bacteroidia; order Chitinophagales; family Chitinophagaceae; genus VBAT01. Next base: position 7,390 of record DATDIX010000086.1, read on the forward strand.
CCGTTCACTATTTTTTTATTTAGAAAGAGGTTAGCGGCTGTCAGGTATCCGCTTGACATGACATCCCAGGAATGAATAATATCAGGCTGAAAATTCCTGATGATCTTCCTGAGTTTAAAAATAAGACTGATATCCTTGTTACTCTTTTTTTGCATTACTTCAAATGAGATAGGAAGATCGTATACGTAGTCATATTCCACTACATCACTGAGGGATAGCAAGTAGATAGTATAGCCATTTTGGCGGGATAACCCTTTTACCAGTTCGAGTACTCTTCGTTCCCGACCTCCCTTTTTCAAACAATTGATGACCATTAAAATTTTCATTGGGTAATTTATCGGTACTTTAGAAATTATTGGTTGCAACAGATGTAGCGGCAGCATCATCATTTTCTTCATTTTCTTCAGTTTCAAAGTCGCCGATGATATATTGGACTTCACCTGCTAATGAGCCGGTTATCAACAGGGCAAGAAGCGAAGTCATTTCCCTGTTATGACTTATCATGAAAAGAAAAATAAAAATGAGGCAGATAGCCAGGGGCGAAAAATAATAAGACTTCATGGTTTTTGCAAGCAAGGAAATCAACATCATATAGTAAAGCAAAAAACCGACCACCCCAAACTCGATGAGCATTAATAAAATTCCATTATGCGCAGCATAAATCCCCATAAAGCCAAGACCTCCTTTAATAAAGCCATCGTGCCCGATACCGAATATCTGCTCGGGTGTAGTGAGCACCTTCGTAAACACATCGTAAGCGATTTGAGAGGCTTCGGCCCGCCAGTCAGCCGAATCCAGAGATTCCGCCTGGAAATCGTTACCCATTGCCCTGTTGAAGATGGCTACCGGCTCATCAATTAGTCTTGAGGTGATTTGCTCCATAAAACCGCTATCGATATGAAAAAGGCTGGACAGCATCTGGAACATAAAGACAGCAATAACAAGGCAGGATATACTTACTATGACCAGCTTATAGGCCTTTGAGCTGTTTTCCCGCGACATTAACCCTCTTGCGATCAGTACGATTGAAACAATAATCAGTATCAGTAAGGAACTGCGGGAGGTCGAAAGCAATACGCCGAAAAACATAACGGGCATCAGGTAAAGGTTCCATTTATTATTATCGCTTTGTGTAAGGTAATCACCAAGAAGAAAAACGAAAGCTATTCCACATATATAGCCAAAGAAATTGTGGTTAACATATTCCCATGCGGGTGTGAAGGAGTAATATATCCTTTCTATCGCCAATCCAACTCCCAGCATATAACTCCATACAAGATCGCCCAGGCAAATAAAGCCGGCTATGATGATACTTGTTTTAAAAATTTTATACCCGCCTTCCTTCATGTAATAATAATAGGCAAGGTAGGTTGTCAGCAAGGCGAAACCATATTCTTTTACTACATCAACAGTAAGCAGGTCATTGGAGTATGTTATTAACAAAACATATACTACGAACCCAATAATGTATTTACTATAAGCAGTTGACAGGAATGAAGGACCTGCGACTTCAGAAGAATCTAAAAGAACCCTGGCAAAGAGGATCAGGCTAATTAGCGCCCTGAAATTCAAAGGGGCTCCGGGTACATCAAAATTGACTTCAGCGATCACAATAGCGAAGAACATTATTGCGAACCATTTTGGCCGGTAAAGCAGCGAATAAATAAGCCATCCGCATGCAGCTAATATTATGATATACTTTTGCAATCCTGTTGATTAAATTACGATCTGTACGTGTTATTGTCAGATCCGGGAAGGTGATGTTTTGGGTGTATATAATTCTTTGATCCCCTTAAGCGTGGAGCGCATCAAAGGGTACTGCAAAAACTTTTTTTGTAGCCATAATTTCGTATCTACCTGTTTTCTTTCTTTCAGAAAATCAAATGAGTCGCCGGCTTCGGAATAACTACACCATTTATAGGCCATGTTAAATTTTTTGCGGTGGTACATGATTTCAAATGCGTCCTCCACTTCCTTGCTTACACCATATCTTTTAATGAAATGTTTTTTTATTACGTAGTGATTTTTGAGAAACCCGAATAGCTTATTCAGGTCTTTGGAACGGGAAATGGATTCCTGCATGACCCTGTATGTAGCTGTACTGTCCGGCAGGTATTTAAACTTCGTTCTTCTTGACATTTCAAGCCAGGAAGGAAGATCCTCGTAAATAAAGCCGGCTTTGATATATTCATTGATGTCGACAAACTTGTCGAAAATTTCTTTTTTAAAACAAACAGTAAGTGTACCAATTGAGTACTTGCCGGTAATAATCGCTTCAAACACATCCCCGTTAAAGGTTTCCGGGCGGAAATCCGGGTTATGATTCTCATCATAATTCTTAATGATAGCCCCGTTGCTGGTGAGCAGGCAATCGGCGCCACTGTGTATCACGCCATAATCAGGGTTGCTTTCGAGAAAACTGACCTGCTTTTCCAGTTTCAGTGGATCATGCCAGTAGTCATCGCTGTGACAGATCGCAACGTATTTACCTTTACAGGCTTTTACGGTATCCCTGAAATTTCCCAATACTCCTTTGTTCGGTTCTTTGGGCAACACACGGATCAGCCCGGGATGTTTTTGCTGGTATTCCAGCAGGATATCCCGCGTTTTATCTTTTGATCCGTCATCACCGCACACTATTTCAAAAGAGAAATTGCATTGCTGGGCCAGTACACAGCCCATTGCCTGGCGTACATAATCCTGCTGATTGTAAGACATGAGTGCTACACTCACCATAGGGTTACTTTGCATGAGTAAAAAGTATTTTTCTTAAAACAAATAGCATGATGATAAACTGGGCGAAGAACCCAGCGGCATAGCCCATGGTGGCACCGATGGCCTGGTAACGATCGACAAAGAACATCGAGAATAGCACAAATAGGGTGCAACTGACTATCTCTACAATGATATAAGCCCGGCTCATCGCTTTGGCGAGCAACACATATCCCAGCACCCAGGTTATCATTTTGAAAAAGTCTCCCATAAGCTGGAAAGCAAACAGCCCCCGCATATCCTGGAAATTTTCAGTGAATAAAATATTGATAATCGTACCCCTGAAAAGAAAAATGACCAATGAACAAAAGATCAGGAAGGGAACAACCAATTTATAAACAGTAAGTATCTCGTTCCGTATCTCCATTTTTGTTTTTAACCCGGCCAGTTTAGGCAGGTAGTAAACGCTAAGCGATGTTGTAATTACCATCAGGTACATGTTTGATATCCTGTTCATTCCTTCCCAGATACCGGCGTTGGTAAGACCATCCTGCCCCGTTGTAGTGGTTATATAGTTGCGCACTAATAACTGGCTGGTAGGAACGGCGATAGCGCTGACCAGGGCCATCAAAGAATATTTGCCAAGGCGCAGAGCTGCAGTTTTACTGAAACCGCCGGAAAACAACTGCCATTTAAACCACTTTGACGATGTTACCATGAATATGGTAACGATAAATATTGCAGATTGGTAGGTTACAAGGGCGATCAATGCGCCCATTACCCCGAAGCTTATTGATAATATGACTGTAAATAAAAGACCGGCAATGCTTCCCCAGATATTGACCGCAACATATTTTTTGAACTCTCTGAATCCATTCAGGATCGCCACCAGGAATGCATTAAAGGCATATAATATGAGGGTACCGCCGAAAACATAGAAGATCGGCTTGTATTCCGCACTTCTTAAAATACTGTTGGCAAAATATCCGGCTCCGAAAATCAAAACCAGGCCGCATATTATGGATAAAGTAGCCGTGATCCGGAACCCGGTTGATAGAAAAAGCCGCGTCTTTTTTTCAGAATCGGAATACTGGGCGATGTGTTTGGTCATTCCCGTGTTGATGCCGCCGGCGGAAATGCTCATGATTATCGTAGTGAAGTTTTGTAACTGACCCAGTAAGGCTATACCCGGTGGTTTTAGCAGTTCGGCCACTATCTTTATACTGATGAAACCGGTGAGCATCCTCAGCAGGGTAGCTATTCCATTCAGGAAAGATACTTTCACAAGGTCGGTACCAAACATTTTTTTCAACTTCAGCAACATGATTCTTATATTATTCCTTTAGTCATTTTTTATAATAACTGTCCTGCCCCGTTTCAATAAGAAAACAAGACGCAAACCGCTATTCTTTTTCAGAGCAGTCAATTGAATTTTATAATAGAAAGACATCGCTGCCGGTATTGCTATTGCCGGCAGAATTAATTGCAGAGAAGGAGCATAGTTTACGGATTATGACCTATCCCGCTTTCAATTGCGGTTCCTGCAATGGTCTTATAGTTTCCAGGTTGTCTTTTCTTATTTCGGCCACCAATGTTTGTCCCAGTGATGGCAGCGTGATCTTTACCGTATTCGTTCTGATTTCAACTACATGACCTTCCCACATCATCAACGGACCGTTAATGATCCTCACCCTGTCGTTCAGGTTTACATGGGTTTTTTCAACACTCACATGGTCGTACTCATTCAGAAACTTTTTGATGGTGTCTATCTCTTCGTTATGAATGAGAGCAGGCTTATTAAGCCAGTACACAAAATTGATCACACCATCTGTTTGTTTTATACTCAGTTGCTCACGTTCGGTAATACAGACAAAAACATAAGAACTGAACAGGGGTTCCAATACGATCTTTTTTCTGTCGGCCCACTGCCTTTGTACTTTATTCAAAGGGCAATAGACCTCCACTTTTTTCTTTTCCAGCAGATCGGCTACTTTCTTTTCCCATCTTGGACGGGTATAAAGAGCGTACCATTGTTTTTTTGCAATCGGGATCATGATCATGGTTTAATGTCCAGAAAAATTTAATCTTCAATTTTGGTTTTTCCGGAAAAAGGCTCCGCCCACCTCACTTACAGGCACAGACAGTAATGAGTTTCCACGGTAAAAATTACTTCCGCAAAAACAGCGATTGGAATGGCTCGTTTACTTTTTTACTGCTTTTCTTTTAGCCCTCTTTCCGCTGTTATCATGTATATATCCGTATCCATATCCATACCCATAACCATTCTTGCTAAAGCCACGGGAACGAATACCATTAAATATTATTCCAAGATTATGTAACCGGTTCACCGAGTTTTCCTGGTCAAGCCTTTCCAGGTACGATTTTGGAGTGAACTTGTGTTTAACTACATATAATGTAGCATGACACATTGGTGATAGCACGTAGGCATCCGAAAGCAGGGTCGCCGGTGCTGAATCTATTACCACATAATCAAAAATATCTTCGAGATAATCCAGCAGATCTTTAAGACGTTCACTCATCAGCAACTCTGAAGGATTGTCAGGAAGTGGGCCACAAGGAAGGAAAAACAGGTTATTGTTTACCGCTGTTCTTTTAATGACTTCTTCCGGTTCACATTCCCCTTTCAGGTAATTACTTGCGCCCTGTTCATAATGAACATTCAATTTTGAACTTAGGGAGGGATTAGCAAGGTCAAGTTCAATTAGTACCACTTTTTTTCCTGTCATGGCCAGGCTAAGCGATAAATTAAGGGCTACAAAACTTTTACCTTCCCCGGATAAAGATGAAGTAATCATTATCCTTTTTTTACCTGCATGATTCACCCCCAGGTAAGCTAATGATGTACGTATCATTCTGAATTGTTCGGCAATGAAAGTTCTTTTACCTTCCTGGATCACTATGGGATCTTTGGATTTGTCAAATGCAATTTCTCCAACGATAGGATAGGAAGTCAGGTTTTCTATTTCCTGGCGGAAAGTAACTTTGCGGCTAAACATTCCTTTGATCGCAATGAAACCCACCGGTAAACCGATAGCGACAACAAGCGCCATCATATAGATCATAGAAGACTTGGGGGCTACCGGATCCGGCAGCGCCAAAGCACTCTCGACAACACGGCTGTCAAGCGTGTTTCCCTGGATAGCCAATTCGACAGCATCCCTTTTCTGTAACAGGTACTGGTAGATGCCGGTTTTGATCGTTTGGTCCCTGTTTATCTCGATCAGTTCCCTTTCTTTCTGGGGGATGTTCTGCAACATCGAAGAAAAGGTATTGTTGGTTGCATGCAGGTTCAGTTTGCTTGCTTCAAGGCTTGACCGCTGGTTACGGATGTTTTCCATAATGCCCGGCTTTAACTTTTCAATCTCTCCTTTAATTGATGTCGCCAGGGGATTATTTTCACCCGTAGTCTGTTTTAATTTTTCGTAAGCAAGCTCCTTTTCAGTTATCTTATTCAGGTAATCTGTAAGTACAGGATCTTTCAATCCCAGCGTGGAGGGATTTAACTGTGCGTTTTTATCTTTTGACTGGATATATTTATCTACCTGATCCAGTACAGCAATCTGTATGTTGATATCTGATAATTTCTGATCTCCATCATTTACGCTTTTCAGATATAATTGTCCCTGGGAACCGATATCTACTGCTCCCTGGGTCTTTTTATATGTTTTTGATTTCTCTTCTATCTGCTCCAGTTCACTTTTCACCATTGCCAGTCTTTTGTCTACAAAATCAAGTGTGGCGGATGCCAGGCGGTTTTTTTCAGCGATAGACGCATTATTATAGGCAATGATGAGTTGGTTCAGAACCTCCTCGCTTCTTTCAGGAACTTCATCTCTTAAATTCAATGTGATCACCGTGGAGGTTCTGCTGGCGGTTGCTTTTAATTTCGAAGCAAAACTGCCGGCGGCAGCCCGGGTACTTTTCAAAATAAAGTATAATGGTTTTACTGCCTTATAACTAAAATGTTTATTGGGTACAAATTTCAATTCCCCATAAGGAGTTTTGAGAGTTTTGTTCATCGGGTACTTTACTGACCCGATCACTACCATGCTATCTTTATTAGAGAAACTGAATTCTACCTTTTGTACTTTTCTTATGCCGTCCGGGTTGGTTGCTTCTATGGTGACAGGGGAAGTATTATAGGCTGATATTGGCCCCATTTCACCCTCTTCATAAAAAGATGCATATAGATGAAGTGTCCGCACCACATCGGTCATTAAAGTCTTTGATTTCAGGATCTCCGTCTCATTCTCGATGATCTTATTACTTGAAAGCTGATTAAATTCTTTCATCATTCCACCTTCGTTGGTTCCCTTCGATTCATCAGTGACCATGATGGAGGCGCTGGCTTCATAAACTTTTGGCGTAATCCGCAGGTAAAACCAGGCACAGAAAATTGTAACTGCCATCAGGACAACAAATACAGGCCAGTAGGGGATATACTTGAAGAAAATAATGCTAAGTGCACTCTTTTCTTCTTTTTTTGGCTTCATCCTATGATTACCTGGTTGCATAAAATGGTATTCTTGGTTGATGATTAATTATTGTTGAATGTACCCACCGCTACAATTGCCAGCGATAACACACTAAGGACTAACGGAATCAGTTGACTGGACTGGCTTGCGCTTGTGACCTTTGCCTTGGTAGGTTCAACGTATACTATATCATTGGACTGAAGATAATAATAGGGTGATGTGAAAATTTCAGCGGAATTCAGGTCTATCCTTTTAATGATCTTCTGACCCGTTTCTTCACGAATGATCATCACATTTTGTCTTCTCCCATAGATAGTCAGGTCACCTGCAAGTCCCAGGGCTTCCAGTAAAGAGATCTTTTCATTCGGAACAGTTACCACAGTAGGATGATTTACCTCTCCAAGCACCGTTACCCTGAAATTGGCAAATCGTATAGTAACGATCGGGTCCAATAGGAGCTTTTTATCAACAAGACTTTTAACGATGTTATCTTTCAATTGATTCTTTGTAAGCCCCTCCGCCTTGATAGTCCCGAGAACCGGGAACTGTATATTGCCTTCAGTATTTACAAGATAGCCTATCGCAGCCCCCGCACCTGCTCCTGCTCCTGCCGGTCCTGAGTTAGGGGAATTAAATATAGCTGATGCTTCAGGGTTAAGACTGCTTACTGTTATGCTAAGGATGTCATTTTTCTGAATGGCTGATTCAGGAAAAGTGATATTTGTGGGGATAGCCCCATCTTCTACTTCAGGGAAATAAGCCACTTTTTTTGTACTGCCACACGATGACAGAATAAAAAGCGAAAAGGCTATGGCTCCACCAGCCGCAGCTCTCAAATAGCCAAACTTCATAAGCATAATTTGTTCCTTCTTAGATAATACAATTCCATGTCAAAAAAATATCGGTTTTTTTCAATACGAGATTTTTTTGTACCAATCAGATAATTAAAACGAATCGTAAGATTGTTCAGAAGAATTGGAACCAGAGGTTAGGGTGGACTTCGATAGGAAGGACTGAATTGAGGCTCTAAAGTATAGTTTAATTAAAACACTATTCTGTTCTTTTTTGTTCAGAAGTAAATGAGCAGGTAATATATTGAAATTACTTTTTATACAGGCAGTAACAGAAGGCGTTTGTAGCCGGTTTCCTTTACTAACTCATTCAATTGCTCATTGCGGGCCAGGTTCTTACTTTTCAATGTTCCTGTTGATAGTAGTTTTATAATTGAACTGTATTTCTTTGAAAATGAGTTATAGAATACCGTGGTATTTGAAGTGTTTTTGAAGGATCTGTTCTTATTATCTCTTCGCCGGTTTGCAAAATCCTCCCATAGGTTGAAAAGAGTGTTCTTATCCTGGCCGGATGTTGATAAGAAAGTTTTTCCATGCCAGATATATTCGGAGCCTTCATCGTAATTACCCGTCAGCAGAAGTGCTTCACAAATGATAAGCTCAAAATCGGGGAACGAAAAAGGAGAGTCTTCCCGTCTTGCTATAATGCCGGCATGATACCTTTTGGCTTCTCCCAGTATGTTATCTATTGTTTCACCTTTTATATGCGCATGATACAGTTTTGCTGCGATTAACCGACCCAGTATATGATCGGGAAAATTAGGTGCTGGTATAATAGCAGTAATTTCAGACATGTGACCGGTCAGTTGTTCTTTATTTTTTGTAAGCCAATACCTGAATACCTGTATCGCATGAGCAAACGCTTTTCCTTCATCTGTATTTTTCTCCCTTAAGTAATGACGCAGACCATCTCCATAGTAACCGTTTAACCTGTCAATATTTGCCAGCTTTTCATAATAATAATACTGACCAGTTGCTGTCTTTGCAATTTCCCGTTGAAAGCGGTCAATTAATGATGGGTTACGTTCCAGGAAAATGATGGACTGCTCAACAAGCGGATAAAAAGTTTTTTCCTGGTTACCGGCGACCTGGGTGTTTTTAAATAGTGATACCATGTATCGTAACACTTCTTCCTTATTAATATTGGTATCCGTGACATTACTCAGGGAAAGGTGTTCAATTTCTTCCAGCGAATTAAAACCGCAATACCTGGAAAGAATAGTAAGTGTCGAGGAAGAAGGCGGATAATCAGCTTTCACAAGACCGAAAAATCTGCGGAGGGTATTAGCATTAACCGTTTCGCCGGTTTTTTGATATATATCTTCTACCATTTGGTTACAGTCTCTTGACGAAATTACCTTTCGCCCAAAACTATTCTCCAGTTCCTTTTTGAAGGATGATAGAAAATTTTGTTTCATATATATGGAGACCTTGTATGAAAGCCGGCCGGCCGTTCTATTGTAACTCTTCCTTCATTTTTCCCAGGACATCTTTTTCCAGCATCTTTTGCGCTACAAGAATCATATTCTTAAAGGCTTTGGCCTGCGAAATACCATGACCTATCACAACAGGCTTTGCTACACCAAGAATGGGTGTGCCACCGTAATTTTCAAAATTGAACCTTTCAAAGTATTCGTCTTTCAGTTGCTTCTTGTGACTTACCTCATACAATGATTCAGCAAATTTCAGCAGGATATTGCCAGTAAATCCTTCGCATACCATTACATCAGCCTTATCTCTTAATATATCACGGCCTTCAATATTACCGATAAAATTTATGTGCTTATTCTCTTTGAGTAGGGGATAAGCAGCTTGTGCCAGGATATTTCCTTTCCCTTCTTCTTCCCCCACATTTATCAAACCCACTTTAGGATTATCTATTCCAAGGATCAATTGTGCATATACCGAGCCCATTACGGCAAACTGGTTCAATTGCTCCGGCTTGCAATCAGCATTCAGCCCTACATCAAGCAACAAACCCGAGCCGCCATTTTCTTTGGGAATAATAGATGAAATAGTCGGCCGTATCACCCCTTCCAATGCTTTTATGCTGAATAGAGTTCCTACCAGCATCGCCCCGGTATTACCTGCACTGATAAATGCACCGGCCTTTCCTGTAGCCAGCAAGTGAAACCCTATAGCAATGGAAGATTGTTGTTTTTCTTTTAACGCTTTGGTGGGGTGTTCATGCATTCCAATGACCTGGTCAGCATGAATAACTTTTAAACGACCGGAAGGGACATTATTTTCTGTAAGGAGTTGTTCTATTACCGGCTGATCGCCTACGAGAACAAGTTGGGCAGACGGGTTTTCCTGTGAAAGATATTGAAGGACACCCTTTACAGCTTCAAGCGGGGCGAAGTCGCCACCCATCATATCAACGGCAATGACCATCAGCTATATTAAAATAAAAATTCTAAATCCGGAAATTACTTTTTGTATTCTCAGAATTTAGAACTGGTTTATGTCTGCTTTCTTACTTCTTAACAGGCGCTTTTTCGGCTACTACTTTGCCCTTGTAGTACAATTTGCCCTCGCTTACGTGGGCACGGTGCCGTACATGGGTTTCGCCGGTAGTGCTGTCTGTTGTAAGAGTAGCTGTTGTGGCTTTGTAGTGTGTTCTGCGTTTTGCGCTTCTTTGCTGACTATGTCTGCGTTTCGGATTTGGCATAACTCAAATATTAATATTCGTAATTTCTTTTAATTTGTCAATGGTGAGTGAATGTTGAATTCAGGTATTACTCACTTTAATTATCAAGGTCTTTAAACTTTTCCAGCCCCTTCCATATCGGGTTTTCCTTTTTTTCTTCCTTTTCTTCCACCGGGCCACTCATTTTCTTCAATACATCCATGGCTGCTTTATTGCAATGAGGGCCATCCATTTTTTCAAAACTGCATGACCGCAACATGGGTATACTCAGGTTAATGAACTCATATATCCAGTTCGCAACATCTACATGGCTATCGCCGGCGCCGATATAATAGACATCCGGGTCTTCCTCCTGGCTGTTCATTAATTCAGGTTCTTCCACCATTTTGACCGTTATATTAAATTCATCCCACAATTCGAGGGGAAGATGGTTATTACAACGGTCGCAGGTCACTTCCAGGCTACCCCCGATCTCGAATTTCAGGAGCATAAAGCTGCTTTTTTTATCAAGAGCCAGCTTTACCTTTGCCTTGCAGTGAAAAAAATCCTGCTGCTGGAAAGCCTCAAAGAACTTATCACCTATTTCATACTCGTAGTTATGAATACCGGGCTTTAAACTGACAAAAGCTATTTCAAACTCCCGGCGATGACCCATGACGCTACTTTTTAGTCCCGATCCCTGAATTTTTGTTCAAGATTTTGGGGAGGCAAAGGTAGGGGAATTAGCTGAAGTTTTTGTCCATTTTTGAATTATTTTCGGCCTTTGTGCTTACTTTAAGGCTTTGATCCTGAGTACAATTAAATTTAGGCCCTTGCAAAAATTCCTTTCCCGCTTATTTAACCGGCTGATGAGAAGCTGGAGCTGGGTTTTACTGATAATTTCAACCATCCTTATCAAATGGGCTTCATTGTACCCGGGATGGGTGGAAAGAAACTACACCTATGGGGTTTATCCCGTTATTTCCAAGACCCAGCGTTTCCTGTTTGGCTGGATACCTTTCAGCATCGGCGATCTGTTTTATGCATTTCTCGTACTGGTCATCATTTTCAGAACCTTTCGTTTCCTGAAACTGCTGTTCCGGAAAAAGCTGACACGGAAATATTTTGCATCGGGTCTCCAACAAGCCATTTTCTTTTTCCTGTTTGTCTATGTTTTTTTTAACCTGTTGTGGGGGCTTAATTACAACCGGGTAGGGATAGCCGCCCAACTGGACCTTCGGGTAAAAAAATATTCATTGGCTGATCTTGATACATTGACCTCAGAAATTCAAAGAAAGCTGAATAGCTATGCCGTATTGGTAAGCGAAGAACAAAGGGATTCATTAAACAGGAAAAAGAGATTATTTAACGAAAGCGATAAAGCGTATGATCATGTAGTGAAGGAATTCCCTTTCTTAAAGTATCAGCCAAAGTCTATTAAACCATCGCTATTCAGTTACCTGGGTAATTACCTGGGTTTCCAGGGATATTATAATCCATTCTCGGGTGAAGGGCAGGTCAATACAACTATTCCCCGGTTCCTGGAACCTTTTGTTACCAGTCATGAAATAGCCCACCAATTAGGATATGCCAGGGAAAATGAAGCCAATTTCGTGGCTTTTCTTGCCTGCCGTTCATTCCCTTCTGATGCATTTAAGTACTCCATGTATTTTGATATGTACAACTATGCTATCGGGGAAGTAAGGCGCCGGGATACAGCATTGGCAAAAAGGTTTCAGCAAAAACTGCATCCACAGGTGGTCAGTGATATAAAAGAATTTCGTGATTTCCACAGGAGATATAAGAACCCGGTCGAACCCATTGTCATGTGGGGCTATGGTCATTATTTGAAAGCCAATAATCAGCCGGCGGGCAAAGAGACTTATAATGAGGTAGTGACCTGGCTGATCGCCTATTATAAGAAATATGGATTGGAGGCTTTGTGAGTTCACAAGAAGAACAGCCTTTAATCAACTTACTAACTTATCATCTGATCTAAAACGAATTCTTCCACATCATACTCTCGATCGGTCTGTCCGGCTGCCCGCTGTACTTGGCATTCTTTTTCTGGTTATACTTTACTTCTATCTCTCCATCTACAGGAAAATAAATAAGCTGTCCTATGGGCATTCCCTTATAAACTTTTACCGGTTGCTTTACAGATATCTCCAATGTCCAGTGCCCGCAAAAGCCAACATCACCTTTTCCGGCAGTGGCGTGAATATCTATACCCAAACGGCCTGTTGATGATTTTCCTTCCAGGAAGGGGACATGGGCATGTGTTTCTGTATATTCCAATGTCACACCCAGGTAGAATATATGCGGGTAAAGAACAAATCCTTCTTCCGGTATTTCGAAATACTCTATTTCGTTGTGTTTTTTTGCATCAAGTATATGTTCACGGTAAGTAGCGAGCCATTTGCCTAAATGGACATCATAGGAATTACTTCCCAGGCATTCCCGGTCATAAGGTACCAGTTTGATCGTCCCTTTATCTATTTCTTCCAGTATCCGCAGATCAGATAATATCATTTTTTTTATTTTAGATAGCCAGCTTAATTACTTTACTGTGTCAGTTCAGTCCGAATGATCAACTTCAGTTATGTACACCGAAGGCGGATCATCGTCCTTATCTTTACTCAGCAATTTCGGGCAGGCAAAGTAAAGATGAAACAGTAACTAATGCCAATTTTTTTTCAACACCAGATCAACGATACCACCAGGCTGGGCATCTGGAAAATAGAGGAAACGGAAGAGTTTTTTAAAGGTAATGTACCGCAACACCGGGATGTGACCCATCCGCATAAGCGGTTGCAGCACCTGGCAGGTCGTTTCCTGCTCCAGTTCCTTTTTCCTGATTTTCCTTATGAACTGGTTCAGATCGCTGATACCCGGAAACCATTTTTGCCCAACGAGCAATATCATTTTTCTATTTCCCATTGCGGTGATTATGCTGCCGCTATTGTAAGCAGGGACAAAAGAGTAGGAATTGATGTGGAGATACCTGTAGAAAAGATCGGAACAATAATGTATAAGTTTCTAACTGCAAAAGAGCATGAGATATTCAGCCTTATTCCCGGTAACCCCGGAATTAATTCTTACCAGGAGCCAACGATCCTCTGGTCGGCTAAGGAGGCCGTTTTTAAGTGGTATGGTGATGGCGGGGTCGACTTCAGGAAACAAATTCAGTTACTGAAACAAAATGAAGGAGCTGAAACAATTGATTGTTTTTTTTTAAAAAGCCAGGCAAACCTGGTCATTCACTATCGTCGTTTCGATCATTTGGTACTGGCGTGGGTGATGAGTTAACTTTCTTCGTCATTCCCGGCTTCCAGCAAATTAAGATCAACGGAATCCATTCCTGCAATCCCTTCGATCGAGCCTCTTACATGTGCAGCATTTAATAAAACTTTTTCCAATTGTTTCTCTCTTGCCTTCCATAATTTTTCCATGGCATCCCTTTCTTTCTGGATAGAAAGCTTCATGCTCATAAAACCTTCACGGATGGCTTTCCATTGTTCGGCAAATTCATTGCTGGTCAGGTAATCATACAGCAAGCTCATTTTATCGCCTTTGTTCTCATTGTTCTTTGCAGCATTGAATATTCTTATTACGCCATCTCTTAATACACCGGCCAACGCTTTTACTTCCATAAATGAACATACCCATACACCGTCTTTGATGCCAAAGCCATCCATATCCTTAGGCATTGTCTTTGTAACGATCACCGCTATTTCGGCCCCCTGGCTGCGCATATCAGCTTTTAGTTTTTCTATCCAGTCGGCAGCAAAGGCATTAGTTCTTTTACTTTCATAAATGATCTTGCCGCATTCCTGCCCGAAATTATTACGAACGACCTGGATGCAATCAGCGCCTTTAACTCCTTTGCCCACTTCGGCGATCACATCAAAAGGGAATGATGCTCTCAGCATTTCTTCCAGGGCTATCTCCTGTACTTCGCCCTGTAATTGCATAGAACCCTGCTCGGCCTTTCTTCGCATTTCATCCGCCAGTTTCTTCTGGTCTTCCAGTTGTTTTTCCATTTCTTTCAGACGAAGCTGGTATTCTGTTTCTTTTGCAGCGATCTTTTGCTCTTCTATTTTCCGGATATCATCTGACAGTTTTTCCCTTTCCTTTTGTAATTGTTTTTGAATATTGATCTCTATCTCCGCTTCTTTATTCTTTAGTTCCTGTTCCTTCCGCATGTAATCGGCTTCTTTTTGACGGGCCGTTTTCAGCTTTTCTTCATTGTCTTTATTGTTCTGTTCAAGCTGGCGGAGTTGATTATCAAAATCAGCCGCAATATTCTTCCGGATATTTTCTTCGAGAGTTTGTTGAATGCGTTTTTTTTCCTCTTCCAGTTTTAGCTGGAATTCCTCGTTCTTCTTTTTTTGCCAGTCGGCAGCTTTTGAACGCAATTCTTTCTCCACTTCTTCCCGTATCGCATCATTTGGCTCAAACTGGTGACCACAATTCGGGCATTTTATTTCAGTAGGCATTACACACTATTTTGCTACAAATTAAGCAAGCTTTCGCCGGATAAAAAATTGTGATTCAATAGCGATGTTCAGAGGCGTGGAGAATAGTGAGCTGCAAAAAGATAGTTGTTTGTCCATTATCCATTGATCGTGGCAATGCCCTTTACTAAACGATTGAAAGACCATCCTGGTAAGCATCGGGGAAATACGTGAGACTGGCCTGGGGGTTAAAAGCGCCAGCATTTCCTTTTTTTCCTGCCTATTAAATATTATATTGGGGAAGAGCCAGCTCATTAAAAAACGACTGCATGTCTTCTTCTTTAACCAGGACCCTTATACTTTCATTTATTTTTCTGCAAAGTTGTATTGGTCATTCGCAGGTGACGATCATTCCCTACGGCAGCCCCTGGAAATACCTTGACAATGGCAGCAACCAGGGTACAGGGTGGAGTGCCAGCGGTTTTAATGATGCCGGCTGGTCCGTTGGTAACAGCGAATTGGGATATGGTGATGGTGATGAAACCACCGTTGTTAGTTATGGCCCCAGTTCTTCCAATAAATACATCACTACCTATTTCCGCAAAACGGTCAATATACCCGATCCTTCTGCCTTTACGAATTTTTCACTCAGCGTCGAGTATGATGATGGTATGGTTGTATATATAAATGGTGCAGAAGTGGCCCGCGCCAAAATGACCAATCCCATTTCTTATACGAAACTGGCCGATGCACCTTCTATTGAAGACCAGATCGCCAATTTCACAATACCTGTCTCGGCATTTACTGCAGGAGTCAATACGGTCGCTGTGGAAGTGCACCAGCAGTCAGTGAGTAGTTCGGATATTTCATTCAACCTGCAACTGCTGGCGAATGATGCTTTCGCTGCTACGCTGATCCGCGGCCCTTATCTCAACAGGGGCGGGCAATCAACAATGACGGTTCGTTGGCGAACGACGACAGCAGTGGCTTCGCGACTGGAAGCAGGAACCGTATTCGGGACCTATCCAACCGTGATCACCAATACAACGCCAAAGACAGAACATGAACTGGTGCTGACTGGTTTGGATCCTGATACTAAATATTATTACCGTGTTGGCAACACTGTGTTGACAGGTGCCAATGACCCCGATCGTTTTTTCGTTACGCTGCCACCTGCCAATACCACCCGGAAATTACGCTTCGCTGTTTTCGGTGATTGCGGCCGTGATCAAAACGGTTTTCAAAGTGGGGCGTTGACACAATACCGGGCTTATTTAGCCGCCAATAATATCAGTGAAGTGGATGGCATGTTATTGCTGGGTGATAATGCTTATGACAATGGCACCGATGCCGAATTCACAGATGGTTTCTTCGATGCCTACGGTTCGAATATTTTAAAGAACCATAAGATATATCCATCGCCGGGCAATCATGAATATGCCAATGCAGCCAATCCTGTTTCCCGCAATATTGCCTATTACCAGAGTTTTACTATGCCGGTGAACGGCGAATTGGGTGGAGTGCCTTCAGGTACCGAAGCATTTTATTCTTTTGATGTGGGTGATATTCATTTTATATCGCTGGATTCTTATGGTGCCGAAGCAGGCAATACACGCCTGTACGATACGGCCGGTGTTCAGGCGCTTTGGTTAAAGAGTGACCTGGCAGCTACCAATAAAAAATGGATCATTGTTTATTTTCATCACCCTCCTTATACGAAGGGAAGTCATAATTCAGACACGGAGGCAGATCTGCGGGCCATCCGGGAAAATTTCATCCGTATTCTCGAGAGGAATGGAGTGGACATGGTTCTTTGCGGGCATAGCCATAACTATGAACGATCTTATTTGCTCAAAGGATATTATAAGGCAACAGCGGCGGGTTCGCCGCTGACGGAATCGAACTTTTCCATCGCTACGCATGCTGCCAGTTCTTCCAATGGTAAATATAATGGATCACCAAACTCCTGTGTGTACAGCACCCGTTCCGGTAAATACAATCATGGAACGGTATACGTGGTGTCTGGCTCAGCCGGTGCGGATGGTGGTGTACAATCGGATCATGATGGTTACCCGCACAATGCATTGCCTAATTCGATCGATGACGGGGGCATGTTTTATTTTGAAGTGGAGAATAACCGCCTTGATGCGAAGTTTATTCGCAGGACCGGCGAAATTGCCGATCGGTTTACGATCATGAAAGATGTCAACCAAAAGGATACGATCGATATTTTGGAGGGTGAACCGGTCACTTTGACGGCTTCATGGCCAGGCACCTATAACTGGAATACGGGAGCCACCACTGCATTTATCACGGTGACCCCTGCAGCAGGAATAAATAATTATATAGTGAATGATAGTCTTTCCTGTATCAATGACCAATTTGTTGTGTATGCCAATGTTTGCAATGCTGATACCAATACATGGGTGGGAAAGATCAGTACGGCCTGGGAGAATCCGCAGAACTGGAGCTGTAATACGCTGCCGGGTCCGGCAACGGATGTGATTGTCGATCATGGGAGTCCTTATAAACCGGTGATCAGCTCTAACGTAACGATAAAAAGTATTTCTACAAGCAGGGGAGTGAATGTAATGGTAGGGTCAGGTTTCACATTGAAGCTGATGGGGAATTGATAGGTGATAAATGGAATGGGCATAACAACAAAAGCAATTGGAGCCGCTTTATGTGTCCCGGACCCCGATATGAATCGGGGTACGACCGTTGCGGGTCATCCCGATTCATATCGGGACGTGTCTACCAATTCCCCTGAATCAGCCATTCGAGGTATTTCCTGCTTTTTTGTTTCTTTAGCCGGAGCTCTTCTTTTCTGGCTTCAGGTTCTGTAGCAAACTCTTTTGTCGCCTTTATAATATAAGGCCTGCAATTGCGGGTTGCAGCTACCATCCCTGCGTTATGCCGCTGGAGACGTGCAGTCAAATCAGCACAATAACCAATATAATACCGGTCACATTTTTCAGAATATAAAATATAGGCGAAGTGCATAAAACAACAAAAGCGACCGAAGTCGCTTTTAATTGTGCCCCGGAACGGAGTTGAACCGTTACGACCGTTGCGGGTCACAGGATTTTAAGTCCTGCGTGTCTACCAATTCCACCACCAGGGCAAGTGATGTAAGATATTTTAAGAGCTTTCTTTTTCCAAAATCGTTACGGCCCTTGCTGGCCATCCCGATATTAATCGGGACGTGTCTACCAATTCCACCACCAGGGCAAGTGATGTAAGATATTTTTAAGAGCTTTCTTTTTCCAAAATCGTTACGGCCCTTGCTGGTCATCCCGATATTAATCGGGACGTGTCTACCAATTCCACCACCAGGGCAATTGTCACAAGTTTTCAATATGCTTACACCCGTCATTGCGAGCAAAGCGAAGCAACAAAAAAAATCCTCCGCCTACAGGGCAAGAGGACTTTGGAGCGGAAGACCGGGCTCGAACCGGCCACCCCGACCTTGGCAAGGTCGTGCTCTACCAAATGAGCTACTTCCGCATAGCTGGTTTAAAAGGTATCAGAAGTTCCAGAGGTTTAAGAAGTTGAAAACCTCTTAAACATGTTAAACCTTTTAAACATCTTAAACTTATAAAGAACTAAGGGGTTGCAAAAATAAGGCATTAGCCTTTTTTGAAAAAAATATTTTTGACCCGATTATTTATACTGTGGAGTATATAAGGTGCTTTCCTGCACTTTTACTTCCGGCTTTTCAAAACGCTTGGTATAAAGCATGTAGCAGCCGCCTAAAACAAAAGCAAGGATACAGAATACCTGCAGGTAAAACAGGAATCCTGATGATGAAACCCAGTTGTGAGTAAAGTCCCTGTCCTGAACTTTTTGTAACTCCTGCTGGTATTCATGTTGTTGGCTCATAGCGAAATTTTGTGCTGCAAAAATAGTGTTTCAGGCCAAATAATCACTTTGTTTTACCGACAATTTCAGAAAAGGCCTTTTTCTTTTTTACAAAGTGAAGCCAGGCGATATTTTTTTGAAAATGCCCCGATAAGTTACCTCGTTTCGTCACTGGATACACACTCTTTTTCCGGGATAGCCACCACCATTTGGCAAATCCAAGATGGGCCCTCATGATGGCAATAAAATAACCACCATCACCTGTTAGCAAACCTTTGAATGCAGATATGCCGTCGAGTATATTGCGGGCTGACATTATCCATATCTTTTTTGAAAAAGGCAGGTTCTTAGACAGCATGATCTTATTGTTCCTGAAATTCAGGTAGGTCTTCTTTGTGTTTCCCCGGGGTAAAGTGCCGCCACCCACATGGTAAATAACAGAAGAAGGGCATGAATATATCTTATGACCAGCTAATTGTATCCGCCAGCAAAGATCAATTTCTTCCTGGTGGGCAAAGAAGTATTCATCAAATCCCTTTACATCATGAAAAACTTTTGCCCTAATGAACAAAGCAGCGCCACTCGCCCAGAAGATGGGCTCTGACTGGTCATACTGGCCATGATCCTCTTCACATATATCAAAGATCCTTCCTTTGGCAAACGGGTAGCCATACTTATCCAGCCAGCCACCTGCAGCGCCGGCGTATTCAAATAACTTTTTATTGTTATAAGAAAGAAGCTTGGGCTGGCAGGCGGCTATTGACAGATCACTTTCCAGCAACTGAACCATCGGTTCCAGCCAGGTCTTTGTTACTTCCACATCGGAATTAAGTAATACGTAATAATCTGCGTCAACCTGTTTCAGCGCTTCATTATATCCTTTGGCAAAACCTAAATTCTCATCAAAGCGGATAATGCGGATAGCAGGGTAGTAGGTTTCAATGAATTTGACAGAACCGTCTGATGAACCGTTATCAACAATAATGAGCTCATACCGGGAATAAGTGGAAGCAAGAACGGATGGGAGAAATTGCTGAAGAAAATGTTTTCCGTTCCAGTTAAGCAGTACTACAGCTATTTTAGGTAAAGGCATCAGGCTGAAAGACTAAATTTGGTCAAAAATAAGGGAAGGAGTTCTATCCTTACTAAATTCGGAGAATGTTTCAGCAAATTTTAAACTTACGAACAGCGCTGGCGGTGGTAGCGATCGCAATTGTTACCGGTACGGTCTTTTATTCAAGATATGTTTCAAGGAAGATCGCCAGGGAAGAAAGGCAAAAAGTGGAACAATGGGTGGAAGCGAGTAAATCATTGCTGAACCCGGATGTGACAGAGGTCAGGTTACCTTTCAGGATCGTCCGGGATAATGATGATATCCCGATCATCGAAACAAACGAAAACGACAGTATTACCAATTTCGTCAACCTTGACTCTG
The DNA here is from genome assembly GCA_036520835.1 of Chitinophagaceae bacterium. Taxonomy (GTDB): domain Bacteria; phylum Bacteroidota; class Bacteroidia; order Chitinophagales; family Chitinophagaceae; genus VBAT01. The sequence continues at coordinate 27,831 of DATDIX010000086.1, forward strand.
CAAAAGCTATCAATGATAAAGACTACCTGGCTGACAAACTGGAAAGATTTAAATCCATCAACCAGCCTATTATTTATTATGCGGACCCGATCGATTCCACCAAGGTCAACCGGTATTATTTTGGCCATACCACTTTGCTGAACGAGGTACGTTATTATCCTTTTGTTCAGTTGTTCATTGTAGGCTTGTTTATCATTGTGATCGTCCTGGCGCTGCGCAGCAGTTACCGGTCTGTTCAGAACCAGGTATGGGCGGGTATGGCAAAAGAGACAGCTCACCAGTTGGGAACACCTGTTTCTTCACTGGAAGGCTGGGTTGAAATGCTGAAGGAAAAGAAAAGCGAAGAGCAGATCGTACAGGAATTATCCAAAGATGTTGATCGTTTACGGCTGGTATCGGACCGGTTTGGAAAAATAGGAAGCACCCCACAGTTAGAAGAAACAGATGTGGTGAGGCAGATCAATAATATGGTAGAGTATATCCGGAAAAGAGCGCCGGGCAAGATTAGTTTTACATTGAACCGATATGGTCATGAACAGGTGCCGGCGATGATCTCCCCGCCATTATTCGACTGGGTGATCGAAAACCTGCTCAAGAATGCACTGGATGCAATGGAGGGAAAGGGGAGTATCACCATTGATATACGGGATGAAAAAGATGGAGTATATATTGATGTGACCGATACCGGGAAAGGCATTGCTGCCAAGAATATCGGTAAGGTTTTCAAACCCGGGTTTACTACCAAGAAAAGGGGATGGGGCCTGGGTCTTAGTCTTTCCCGTCGTATCATTAAACAATATCACAAGGGAGAGATATTTGTAAAACATTCGGAGCCAGGAAGGGGAACTACTTTCCGGATCGTTTTAAAGAATAACCGGTCACTTTAACTTTTACATTTTACGTTCTACATTTTTCATTTTACATTTGCAGCCCCGATCCCGGTCGGGAAGGTTGCCCGGGTGGCGAAATTGGTAGACGCACCACTTTGAGGTGGTGGCGCCCGAAAGGGTGTGCTGGTTCGAATCCAGTCTCGGGCACTTTAATGAGGAAAGGCTTTAAGTCATTCGACCTGAAGCCTTTTTAGTTTGAATCAGTTTGTTCTGGTTGGCTATCAAATATTCAACCCGATATGGAGGAATAATTTATATGGGTCGATTCCAAACGGTCTCTACATTTCTCGTTTTGGGGCAATAAATAACGAAAGGTTTCCTTTATCGTTCTTTTTCTCCATAATGCATGCAAAACCGTTAATAAGTAGCTTACTAGACGCAAATGAGGGTTTATTCGACGAATTTTGATAATAGCTAAAACCTTTCATGGCTAATGCACCCCAAACTTCTGGTAAAAAATAAAATTGACTCTGGCAAGAGTATCAAAATAGCTACTTTCAGAAAAGATATTCGCAAAACCACACCACATAAGCATAACAGCTATTTTGAAATTATCTACCTCTCCAAAGGCAAGGGTTTTCACACTATTGATTCGCAGCAATACGCCGTAACGCCCCCAGTCATTTTCTTTGTCAGGAAAGAACAGATCCATCATTGGGAGCTGGCAAATGAACCGGACGGATATGTATTAATATTAAAAAAACAATTTGTTGATGGCAGTATTGATAAAGAATTAAAAAACCTTCTTGCAAAAGTCAGTTCATTTTCTTCCATCTACCTGAAAGAAAGCAAGACCATTGAACTATTGTTTGAAATGTTGGTCAGTGAATATCGCCCGGAGGAAAACAATAATACACCTGTTATCGAAGGCCTTCTTAAAGTATTGCTTGCTAAAATGCTGGAGCTGGGAAAAACAATACAAACCGGGGAAAAAAACAGGTCTGACCTTTATACGAGCTTCCGGGAAATACTCAGCCAGGATAAAAATATAAAAAACAGCGTGGCGCATTATGCGGGGCTTTTAAACACATCGCCCCAAAATCTGAATGCAGCTTGTCGTAAATCGGGTAATCAGCCTGCTGCTGAAGTACTTTCTGAATTTATTATTAGTGAGGCAAAGCGATTGCTGTATTATACCGGCATGACAGTTTCTGAAATATCCCTTTCATTGGATTTTAAAGATAATTCCCATTTTGTAAAATATTTTAAGCGCCATACCGGATATACTCCCCAATCTTTCCGGTCGCTTACTTAAAATAGACCATATTAATTTCAAATAGACCATAGATAGGTTTGTTTATTGTATCACCTTTGAAAGATATAGGTATGTTTCATAAATAAGGTTGATATGAAATCGCTGCTCTTTTTACCGTTGCTCATTATACCTGCAGCCTGTAACCAGGCCACTGATAATTCAAAGACATTGCAAGCGCAGATGGATAGTCTGCAAAACAAATTGGACAACAGTTACAAACCTGGCTTCGGTGAATTCATGAGCAGCATACAGACACATCACGCCAAACTATGGTTTGCAGGCATAAACAGCAACTGGAAACTGGCGGATTTTGAAATACACGAAATACAAGAAACACTGGAGGATATTCAACAATTCAATACAGAACGGGCAGAGGCAAAGGTTATTGGAATGATCAACCCTGCGATTGATAGTGTAAGCAATGCCATCCAACAGCAAAATAAGTTGCTATTTAAAAGCAGTTATACCCTTCTCACCAATA
>DATDIX010000087.1:0-7887 GCA_036520835.1 Chitinophagaceae bacterium
TCGAAAACATATAAACCATTACCCGGTGGTGATACATTTATTGTAATGAGCAATTACCAGGACAAACTGGTCTGGAAAAACGGTAGCTGCAAATTATATGATCTCGGTAATGATGTATTGGGTCTCCAATGGTTCACTAAAATGGGAAGCATCGGTGGAGATGTATTAAGCGGCATTCAAAGTTCCATTGATAAAGCGGAGAAAAATTATAAAGGACTTGTGATCGCCAATGAAGGCGCTAATTTCAGCGCCGGGGCCAATGTAGGTATGATCTTTATGCTGGCGATCGACCAGGAATATGATGAACTGGATATGGCCATCCGTCTTTTCCAGAACACGATGATGCGTGCACGGTATTCTTCTGTGCCGGTAGTAGTGGCCCCTCATGCACTCGCATTGGGCGGCGCCTGTGAACTGAGTTTACATGCCGATAAAGTTTGCCCGGCTGCAGAAACCTATACAGGCCTGGTTGAATTAGGTGTGGGCCTGATACCCGGTGGTGGTGGCACAAAAGAATTTGTTTTAAGAGCCTCTGATGAAATGCATGAAGACGAACCCGAAACCATTACTTTAAAAAATCGTTTCTTAACGATCGCAACAGCCAAAGTGGCTACTTCTGCCGCAGAAGGTTTTGATATCGGTGTGTACCGAAAAGGGCTGGATGAAGTGGTGTTGAACCAGGGCAGAAGAATTGCTGAAGCAAAAAGATCAGTAATTGAATTTTCTGATAGTGGTTATACGGCCCCGGTGCAAAGAAAAGATGTAAAAGTGCTGGGACGTTCTGCTTTGGGCGCATTGTATGCCGGTATCAATGGAATGTGGAGAGCTAATTATGCCACCGATCATGATGCAGTAGTGGCAAAAAAGCTAGCCTATGTCATGTGCGGCGGTGACCTCAGCGAACCCAGTTTGGTTTCTGAACAATATTTACTTGACCTTGAAAGAGAAGCATTCTTATCTCTTTGCGGTGAAAAGAAAACACTGGAAAGAATTCAAAGCGTATTGAAAAGCGGCAGACCAGTCAGGAATTAGGTTCGTTTTTAATAACATTATGGGCAGTGCAGAAATAATCCGTGATCAACTTACTATTCATTCCCATATCATCACCTATGGTAATGCGGCTGATCCGGCAGTGACGGAACAGATCAGGGAGGAAATAGAAACGATGTGGAATGAGCCACCTGGTACGATATTTATAAAATCAAAAGAATTCGCCGTAGTTTTCTGGATCACAGCATCATTCGAGCCCGGCATTCTGCCTGAAGATATTTACAGTAACCTTGACCCCCGCAATAATTATTTCAGAATAGAAGAATTTGCTCACGGCAATATTTCATTCGTTGACGGCATTGGGTGCAACACAGGATATTTTAAACTGGAAAATCTATACAAAGGATCAACTACTGCTGCGCATGAGTATGGGCATACTTTAGGTTTACATCACCCGGCTGATCTTGACCTGAGAGGAAAAGGAATTCCGGGCATTATGTATCCAAGAGGTACATTGGTTGATCCGCAATATCAATATAACCCCGACGGGGAGGCTGGTGACAGCAGCAATGGAGGGACCATGCACCCGAAGAACAGAAAAGTGCTGAAGGCTGACATTAACCAGTTAAAGTTGCATAAACTCTTTTTCGAAAAAGGAAAAGCTGTCATCGGCGAGTTTACGAGTATCTGGCACCCTGATCATAAAGATCTTTCACCGCCGGATCTATAGAAGAGTATAAAAAAGTAAATCCTGTGTACTGAATTTTTGCACAACTGACGGTAGCGCTTTTCAGTACTTCCATGCTGATTTCTCCAAATACCCATTTGAGTAAAAAAGAAGGAACATACAATGGAATAAAGAATTTTCCCTTTGCGATGGTTGCCAGTTTCAGCATAAAGTCCCTGTTAGAAACCGGGTGAGGTGCAACAGCATTGTAAACACCATTCATGTTCTCGTTTTCAATAGCAGCGATATACAGCCGGACAAGATCATCCATATGTATCCAGCTGATGATCTGTTTACCGCTTCCCAATATTGTCGCTGCTCCGAATCGCAGGGGTTTTTCAAACTCTTTTAACGCCCCTCCTTCCCTGCTTAACACAACACCTATACGAAAATTCACTAATCGTTTGCCTGTTTTACCAAGCGGTGCAATACTCTCTTCCCATTGCCGGCATGTTGTTCCCAAAAAATCATCACTTGAACCAACTTCTTCGGTAAAAGGATGTGGGTTGGGTATAACCGGGTCGGGGCCATACCAGCCGATTGCTGAAGAACTGATGACGGTTTTTACCCGGTTAGTGTTTTCTTTTAAGGCTTTCACCAGCAACTCCCCGCTCTTCACACGGCTGTCAACTATTTCCTGTTTTCGTTTTTTGGTCCATCGTTTATCGGCTATTCCTGCGCCTGCCAGGTGTATAATATGATCTGCTTTGGCGATGGCCTCTTTATCTATGGTTTGATCATTAATGTTCCATTGGGCATAAGAGAGGTTACCGTCCTTCGCTTCGCTCTGGATGACGGCTGGTTGCTGGGTCTGCTCCGAATTTAATTCGGGGTTACTGGTCGCTCTTGACAAGATGATTACATGATAATTCTTTTCGAGTAGCGCCCTGGTAAGTGCTTTGCCAATCAGTCCTGTACCTCCTGTGATCAAAACCGTTTCCATACCGCATAAAGATAAGAGGATAGAAGATTATGATATGTTCTAAACAGGCAACAGCAAAAGAAGGTTCATTACCGGGGTAATATTTTCCTAACCTAATCTTCATACTGTGGTAACATGGCAGGAACTAAGTTGCGCTCCTAAAAAACAACTGAGTATGAAAAGAAAATTATTGCCCGGCCTTGTATTACTGGCTGCTTTTTCAGCTTGTAGTCCCCACGACAACCCTTACAGCAATGAAAATGCCTCCACATTTACCGAAATAAGTTCTACTGATCTTGGGGAAGCAGGTGCTGCCGAAATATCTGCTTATGATCCGCTTACCAAAAAATTGTTCGTGGTGACCAATTCAGGCTCTGCCACCAGGATAGATGTTATTGACTTAAGCAACCCTTCTTTGCCGGTCATCACCAACAATCCTATTGACATAAGTCCTTTTGGCGGTGGGGTGAATAGTGTTTCTGTATTCGAAGGGAAACTGGCCGCCGCCATCGAAGCTACTCCTAAAACCAATCCCGGTAAAGTGGTTGTTTTTAAAACTACCGACCATTCCGTAGTAAAGGAAATAACAGTAGGTGCATTACCCGATATGATCACTTATACCTATGACGGAAAATATATCTTAACGGCCAATGAAGGTGAGCCGGCTGATGATTATGCTGCCGATCCTGCCGGCACCGTATCTATTATCTCTGTTCGGGACAACTATGCCGTCAGTACTATTGATTTTTCAGGTTTTGCTTCACAGCAGGCTGCTTTGGAGACAAAGGGATTCAGGATATTTGGCCCTAATACAGGTTTTGCTGCCAACATAGAGCCGGAATACCTTACTATCTCATCCGACTCACGTACCGCATGGGTCACTTTACAGGAAAACAATGCGATCGCCAAAATAGATATTCGTTCAAAATGTATCACCCATATTTTCCCGCTTGGATTCAAGAATTATGATTTGGACATAAATGGTGTTGATCCCAGCGACAGGGACAGTAAAATAGAATTCAGGAAAATACCTGTGAAAGGTATGTTTCAGCCGGATGGCATAGCGGTATACGAAAAATGGGGAAAGCCTTACCTGTTTTCAGCCAACGAAGGCGATGTTCGTGAATGGACAGCTTTTGCAGAAAATAAAAGGGTGAAAGACCTGGCACTCGATCCCACGGCTTTTCCTGATGCGGCTACATTGAAACTGGATCCGAATATCGGTCGCCTGAATGTGACGTCAACCCTTGGAAATACCGACGGAGATACAGATTATGATGCATTGTATTCATTCGGCGCCCGTTCATTCAGCGTATGGAATGGTTTTAACGGTCAATTAGTTTTTGACAGTGAAAATGAGCTGGAAGAAAAAGCGTTGGCAGCAGTAAAATATGATGATGCCCGCAGTGACGATAAAGGAGTGGAGCCCGAAGGCATCACACTTGGCTATATAGGCAACCGTGTCATTGCCTTTGTAGGAATGGAAAGAGCCGACCTGGTTGCTCTTTATGATGTAACCGACCCGCAGCATCCCGTATTCATTAAATCATTACCGACAGGCGATGCCCCCGAAGGGCTTTTGTTCATCCCCGCAAAGTACAGCCCCTCCAATAAAAGTCTTTTAGTGGTTTCCAGCGAAGGCGATGGAACGGTAAAAGTGTATCAAACCAATTAAGAATAAATTCAGCATAGCTATGAGCCGGGTCATTGAATAATGACCCGGCTTTTTTTATAGTGTAACCTCCCATCACGGTTGGCGTCACATTTAAAACAGTCCTGGTTCAATCCGGCCTTTTGTCAAATTTTTATTGATAAGCGGGCAAAAAGTTTATCTTCATCGGGCAATCAATTATCAACTATGAGTTCAGTTCTCACGATCCAAAACATCAGCAAGTCCTACGGTTATGTCAGGGCATTGAATGATGTATCTTTTACTGTTCCAAAAGGAAGTGTATTCGGTATTCTTGGGCCAAATGGAAGCGGCAAGACCACCATGCTGGGTATTGTAATGGATATCCTTAAAGCATCTTCGGGCACATTCCTGTGGAACGGGCAGCCGGGGAGCAGTAACGAAATGAGAAAACAGATCGGCACTTTGCTGGAAACGCCTAACTTCTATCATTACCTGAGTGGCCAGAAAAACCTGGAAATTGCTGCGGCTATTAAGGAAAAAGGCAAAAGTGATATTCCTGCAGTATTGGAAAAAGTGAATCTGACCCAGCGAAAGGATTCGAAGTTCAGCACCTATTCACTTGGGATGAAGCAGCGCCTGGCTATTGCTTCTACCCTGCTCGGCAATCCTGATATACTCGTCTTTGATGAGCCCACCAACGGACTTGACCCGGCTGGTATTGCTGAAATAAGAGAACTCATCAAACAACTGAACCGCCAGGGAAAGACCATCATCATGGCCAGCCATATCCTTGACGAAGTGGAAAAGGTTTGTACCCATGTGGCCATCATTCAGAAAGGGGTATTAAAAACTGTTGGCTCTGTAAACGAAGTGCTTTCTGCCTCTCATGAAAACAAAGCAGCTACCGTTGACATTGAGATCGGTGCTGATAATTTAGAAGCGCTGGAAGCAATATTGAAACAAATGCCCGGTATCATCCATGTTTTTAACACAGACAATAATTTATCTGTCGAATGCGAAGAGACCGTCACCGCTGCCGCCATCAACCAGTTTTGTTTTGAAAAAGGCATTGTACTGAGCCAGCTTAACCTGAAACGTAAATCACTTGAAAAAAGATTTTTGGAAATTACAGGTACACAAAGCGACCGTTAATTAAACTCATTATAAATAATTACCGCAATGATCAGGAACCTCCAGATAGAATGGATGAAAATAAAGAACTACCGGGTATTCCAGGTGTTCTCAGTATTGTACCTTATCGGCATCCTTGTTATCATTTATATCTTTTACAAAATATACATCCAGCTGATGGGCAGGGTCATGTCAATGGGCAATCCTAATCCAAGAGACGGAAGTGATCTTTTCTCCCTTTTTTCCTCAGATACGATCTGGACGACCGTATGTTTTTCGACCAGCTTTTTGCTATACTTACCGGGTATGGTGATCATTAACTTATTTATCAATGAAGTAAATTTTAAAACACACCGTCAGAATATTATTGACGGCTGGAAAAGGGAAACTTTCATTTATACCAAAATAGGTTTGATAATTTGTATTTCATTGGTGGTTACCATTATGAACATGATTGCTACCATGATCATGTGCCAGGTCACCAATACCAGTTTTTCCCTGGCATCAGGGCTTGATAGGTTAGGGCTTTGTTTTGTTCAAACCTTTGTATACCTGATGTTCGCTTTATTACTGGCTACCGTCTTCCGGAGAAGTGGGGTGGCTATCATTGTATTTTTTATTTATGGCCTGTTACTGGAGTTATTGTTCATGTGGCTGTTCAGCAAAATAATACCGGGCATGCAACATTTCTTACCCTTGCAGGTAGCGGATTCGTTGATCACTTTTCCAAAAATGGGCGGCATATTCGGCAACAATCCCGGGGTTTCGGTATTGCTACCTTCGTCATTGGCATTTGCCGGCTTATATATTTACCTGACAGTGAGAAAGTATAAGTATGATGATCTGTGAGTGATGATCATAAATAAGTCGTCAGGAAAGTTCAAGTTTGTATAACCAATACTTCATCCCATAAATAGGATCTATCTCTTTGTATTTGGCAAAGCCAATGTTTTCATAGATATGCCTGGCATCATCCATCTTTTCTGAAGTATGTAACCCTACGGTTTTTTCATTGGTTTGCAGGGCATGGTCCACACACATTTGTGTCAGGCGTTTGGCAATTCCTTTGCCCCTGTATCCAGGATGTACTCCAACCATGCGGATATATGACCAGTCAGCGGGATAGATATGCGTAGGGTTTCCGCTGGGTACTAAATAGGCCATCCCGATCAACTGTTCATTGTCTTCGCAGACAAAAATGGCGGAGTTATTTACCAACTGTGTCCACATCTTATCATTATGCAGAAACCGATCCATTGTTTGCCAGTCGGCGGGTGATAAAATGCTTTTGAACTGGCTATAGGAAAGAATGCCTAATTGCTGGAGGGATTCTTTTTCACTGGAAAATCCTTTTCTATAGATAAGATGGGTATTCATTTGTATTTCCAATGCCGTTAATCCCTGGTCAAATTTAATTAATTCAAAAAAAGAGAAATCAAAAAAAACCCTCCGATAGAAATCGGAGGGAACAACTAAAAAACACAAGCCTATTTCTTGTGGCTTCATTGGAACGAACATCCTTCGGCTGCGCTCAGGATGACGCCCTGCGCAGCTATAAGTTTAGTCGGGTTTCTTTCCATCCAAAAAAGTATTGATCGTGCTGATCTGTGTTTTATTATCAGCGTCAGTTTTGACTTCGTAATTGCTGTAGAAATTTTCAACATGGGAAGTGCTGTTATACAATTCCATATTGCGGCGGATATAAGCCGGCACAGTTTCAAACTCATTATTCGGGTCCGCACCGTTTACATTGAATGACAAGTTGCGCAACTTGTGCAGTCGTTCGGCCGCCCTACGTTTTTGTTCCTCAGCTTCGTCCGCCATCGGCGGATCCTCAGCCCGGGTGTTCAAAGGTGGTTGAGCCTGATGGGCTAACGGCATATCCGCCGCTGGAATGTCATCCCTTTCTACCAGTTGCATTTGCAGATCGAGAAGGTCTTCCTCCTCTTGTGCGGCATAGCTGGCCGGGACCGGTTCTTCGGCAGAAGTCTTCGAGGTGGTTGCCTCTGCTTTTGATTCTGCGTAGATATTGGATGGCCTGGCCAGGTAACCGCCCGATGCTGCAGGCAACGTGACAGTACTATCTTTATTTGCTACTTCTTTTTCTTCGCTTGAAATAAATGGCGACGCCGTGGTTTCCTTAGTGGATTCTTTGTTGCTTACCGAAGGGGATTGAGATCGTGATTGATTCAGCGAATTTATTTCTTCCTTCTTCTCCGCAATCAACATTTTGCCAACAGTATTTACACTTTCCGGCGCTGTATTTTTACTAAGGGTTTTTTCTAGTTCGGCTTTTAATTCAAATAAAATCACCGGCTCTTCCTCTTTGATATGTTCTGTTACGATCATATCATGCATGGATGGCATCGGCGCTTCCATCATCGGGAATTCTTCTACTAATTTCGGCGCCAGCGGATCAAACCTCACCCCATCCCTCTCCGAAGGTGAGGGAGTATCCATCTTCACCACTTTGGAAAGAACAGG
>DATDIX010000088.1:0-37156 GCA_036520835.1 Chitinophagaceae bacterium
CAGGAAATTCTCACCCAGATACCCGGTGAGAAAATCATCTGGGAAGCGCCCCAAAAGGCACAGCAACTTTATTTCATCGAATTGCTTGGCTGTAACGTAAATCTTGGAAATATTGCACCTACTGAAGTCATTCCTCTTGAGACGATGCGTATTGGTTTGCGTGGTGATACTTTTAGTTTATTTCTTGATAAAAAAGAAGCCTGATGCGGCTGTTCGGATTGATCGGTTATCCACTGTCTCATTCTTTCTCTAAAAAATATTTTTCAGAAAAATTTGAGAAGGAAGGAATAAAGGATTGCCGGTACGAACTCTTCTCTATTGATTCTATCGATGGGCTTAAAAAAATACTGGATCAGCATCATGACCTGAGCGGTTTAAATATTACCATTCCATATAAAGAACAGGTGCTGTCTTTTTTAAATGAAGCAGACGATATTGTAAAGGGTATCAAAGCATGTAATTGTATCCGTATTAAAAATGGCAAACTGAAGGGGTATAATACCGATGTGACAGGATTTGAAAGATCATTGAAAGAAAAGTTAAAGCCTCATCATACAAAAGCATTGGTATTAGGAACAGGCGGGGCTGCAAAAGCTGTTGAGTTTGTCATGCGAAAGTTCGGGATTGATTATAAGAACGTTTCCAGGAAGCCGTCTGTAAATAATTATTCCTACGAGCAGCTAACCCCGGCTGTAATAGCCAGTCATCCCCTGATCATTAACACCACTCCTTTAGGCATGCATCCTGCGATAAACGAAGCGCCCCCGATACCTTTTGAAGCTTTGACCACTGCTCACTATCTTTTTGATCTTGTTTATAATCCGGAAAGATCTTTATTCCTGCAAAAAGGAGAGGAGAAGGGAGCTGTTATTCAGAACGGGTATGATATGCTGGTGATACAGGCAGAGGAAAGCTGGAGAATATGGAATGAATAAACAATTGCCTATTGTAGTTTTTTTCTCGCTTCTTCAGGTACGGCCACTATCTTTTTGTTCTTATAATCATAACAAACCATTCCTGTTTTAGCGGCCGCAACAAGTACTTTTTTCCCGGTCATTTCTTTTTCTAATTTGTAATAAACGTCGAAGCTTACTTTACTTAAGTTGGCTACGGTTACTGATGCGATCACAGTATCCCCGTAAAATAGCTCACTTTTAAATTCTATACCGACATCTGCCATGATCATTCCAACCCCGGCAAATTCCATTTCTGTATAGCCTTTATTACCCAGGAATTGCACCCGGGCTTCATGAATAAGACTCAGGATGGTATCATTGCCGGTATGCCCGCCATAATTAATGTCTGTGATACGAACAGGAATGGAAGTCGTGAAAATAAAATTATCAGGCAGGTCAATTTTTATTCTTGACATTTAATACTGATTTGGAATAAAATTAGGCAAAAGGAGATTAAAGATCGTTCTCGTCAAGTGAGCTGAGGAGACTCAGGATATCCATGAAATTACCCGGTGCCGGCGCTACCGGTGAAGCAGCTAGTTTTTCCTGCCACTTTCTTATCTGGTCTTTGCAATTCTCGTCCTGTTCTTCACCGGTAACACAACAGACAATATTTCCCAATTTTTTTGACATGCGTACAATACCGTTCGGGGTCATGAGCATAACATAGCGGTCTGCAAGATTTGGGGTGTGCTCATTGTAGGCATAAATGGCTTCTGCAGGGGCTATATCATCTGTGATGGTATAGTTTTTTACTTTTCTTATGCGGGATGCTTTTGCCTCATCCGTATTTTCAACATGGGTATTATTATCTTGTATTGCCGGATTTTCTCTTTCATCATTATTTAGTGCGGTACTTTTTTCCCCGGGCAAAGCTGTTTCATTATTGACTGGTGAAAGATGTTCTTTGGATGTCGCTATTCCTTCATCAGTTGTTTTGCCATTATTGCCTGCCCATTTAATAACACCAAAAGTGGCTAAACCAATGATGACAATGGCAGCAGCATAACGAAATAAAGGAAAGCCTTTTTGACGCATTGGGATCGCAGGTGCATGTTCTGCATCCAATGAACTGGTTATTTTATCCCAGGCAGATGCTGGCGGCGCGGCTTCTGCAGTATATAATTTTGAAGGGAATGCATCAGCAATATGTGATTCATCCAGGGCAGCAGTTATCTTGTCCCACACATTTGCGGGAGGGGTTTGTTCGTAGTTATACAATTTATCTTTTAAGCTGCTCATGATTTTGCCCTTATTCCACTGGTTTGTTCAATAAACTTCTTCACCATATCCTGCAATATCACTTTTGCTCTTGATAACTGTGATTTGCTTGTCCCTTCACTTATTCCGAGAATATCACCGATCTCTTTATGTGTATAGCCTTCCACCACATACATATTGAATACAGTACGGTAACCAGGTGATAACTGTCTTACCAGTTCGAGAATATCTTTCTCAGCCAGTTCATCCAGCACAGAAATGCCCTTTCCTTCGATCGTATTCTCTTCCCTTTCTGTCACCGGCTGCAGGTAGCGTTTTCGGCGGAAATGTTCAATCGCTGTATTGACGAATACCCTCCGTATCCAACCTTCAAAGGATCCTTCACTTCGGAAACTGTCCAGTTTTTTAAAGATCTTAATAAAACCTTCCTGTAATATGTCTTCGGCTTCTTCAGAACTTCCGGCGTAACGAAGGCAAACAGCGTACATGCGGGGAGAAAAACGGCGATACAACTCTTCCTGCATGCGGCGGTTGCCGTCAATGCATCCTCTAATTAGGTCGCTTTCGGAAATGGTATGGTTGCGTTCGAAACTCAAAATTTATTAACTGTTTCAAGGGTGTTCAAAAATGTTACCAGTTTTTCAGTGGCTTTTTTACGGTGGCTGAACCGGGTCTTTTCTTCCAAATCCATCTCTCCAAAGGTTTTAGCTGAGCCGGCCGGTATAAAAACCGGGTCATATCCGAATCCCTGTGTTCCCCTTCTTTCATTAATGATCTTTCCTTCACAAATGCCCTCGAACAGGGTTTCTTTCCCGTCAATAATAAGAGAGATTACAGCCCGGAACCTTGCGGACCTGTCAGCCTTATCCTGCAGCTTTTGCAAAAGCTTATCAATATTTTTGTCAAAAGACCTCTCATCGCCTGCATAACGGGCACTTTTTACTCCCGGCTCACCATTCAAAGCTTTTACTTCAAGACCTGTATCTTCGCTAAAGCAATTGGTATTTGTCAATTCATAGATAACCCTTGCTTTTTCCGAAGCATTTGCTTCAAGCGTATCAAAAGGTTCAGGAATATCAATATCAATGCCCGCTTCTTTTAACGTAATAACCCGGAAGGAATCACCAACAACTGCATTTACTTCATCTGCTTTATGCTGGTTATTGGTGGCGAAGATCAGTTTCATAATGACAAAGTAAAGCGAAAACCTTAAATGGCAAAGATGCGGCGGAGACAAAGCCACAGTTTACTTTTTAATAAGCTATCATTTTTACAATCGATCAACGAAGGCGCAAACAGGAAAGTGGCATTAGCAAAGGGTTGTACCTGGAAATGAGGAAAGCTGACCGGCAGCCCGAAAGATGCCGGATCAACGCCAAATAAAAAAACGATCCTGCTTTTCAATTTTGGTATGAGATCCTTATAGTCTGTTTCTTTATTGTTATTCCTGTTTAAGATCGCAACATCAGCCAGGCTGAGTTGGCAGGCAGTAAGCATATTGGTTAAAAAGCTAAGTTCATCATCCGGCAAATAAACAGCATCGCTATAATAAACTACAATGAGTATATTCTTTTGATTTTCTCCAAGATATTTTTGCTTACCGGAGGTAACTATCGCAGCAGGTTCAACCATAGCCGGAATTTCACCTGTTTCAATAAGAGAAGACCGGTACAGATCAGCTATTGTTGTGGCCGGCAATTGAATATGATTAATGTCCATGATCGTGTTAGTGGCGCTAATAAGTGTTAGCTTTTTTTCGTTTCTTTGCGCCTTCAAAAGTAAACTTTTATGACGGCAGCTATGGATATTTCAATTACAAAAGCGGAAAGAAGCAAATTGCAGGATATTAACCTGGAGAACATTCCTTTTGGCAGGTATTTTACCGATCATATGCTGGAAGCAGATTATGAAAATGGGGAGTGGAAGAATGTGGAGATCAAACCTTACCAGCCTTTACTTTTGGCCCCTTCGCTGGCAGCTTTACATTATGGGCAGGCCATTTTCGAAGGCATCAAGGCTTATAAGGATGCGGATGGAAATGCATTCATATTCCGTCCGGCCGATAATTTCAGGCGATTCAACAAGTCAGCTGAAAGGATGAATATGCCTGTAGTTCCCGAAGAAATATTCATGCAAGGAATGCGTAAACTAATTGCACTGGATAAAAACTGGATACCTGCCAAGAGAGACCATTCCCTTTATATCCGGCCGGTTATGTTCTCGACAGATGATGTGCTGGGAGTAAGACCATCAGAGACCTACAAGTTTTTGATCATACTTAGCCCCACAGGACCTTACTATGCTGAGCCCATGAAGATACTGGTAGAGGAAACATATACCCGTGCAGCCCCGGGTGGAGTTGGATTTTCAAAGAATGCAGGTAATTATGGGGGCAGTATGCTTGCTGCAACTACTGCGAAGAAACAAGGGTTTGACCAGGTACTCTGGACCGATGCTTTTGAGCATAAATGGCTGCAGGAAGTCGGTATGATGAATGTGTTCTTTGTTATTGACAATGTCGCCATCACTCCATCTTTGGAAGAAGGCACTATACTGGAAGGAGTGACGCGGGATAGTGTTATGAAAGGATTAAATGAAATGGGTGTCCCGGTGGAGGAAAGGAAGATCAGCATTGATGAATTGGTAGCGGCGTATAAGACAGGCAAGGTGTCCGAAGTATTCGGAACTGGTACAGCTGCAGTGATCGCACCAATAAAGGAATTGAATTACAAGGGTTTTTCGATGAAATTCAATACAGACGACTACAAAATTTCCAGGGCATTAAAAACCTGGCTGAATGATATACGTGAAGGAAAGCTGGAAGATAAGTATGGCTGGATGTGGAAAGTGAGTTAACAAGTTGAAAAGTTGATTGGTTAACAGCGATTTTACCTATTTACCTGTCAGCCAATTAGCTTTTCAACACAACAGGCAAAGAAATTTGGCAAATAGATTTCCGGTTTTTTTGCATTCTGACCTCAGCCCCTTACCTTTGCCCTCCCAAAAATAAAAGGTTCATAATGCCTACTATTCAACAATTAGTTCGTAAAGGAAGAGAAATTATCAGGGCGAAAAGCAAATCAAGGGCTTTGGATAGCTGTCCGCAGCGCCGTGGTGTATGTACCCGTGTGTACACAACCACTCCAAAAAAGCCAAACTCAGCTTTGCGTAAAGTTGCCAAGGTTCGCCTGACCAACAAAGTAGAGGTGATCGCTTATATCCCCGGTGAAGGGCATAACCTGCAGGAACACTCGATCGTATTGATCCGCGGTGGTCGTGTAAAGGATCTTCCAGGTGTTCGTTACCATATCGTTCGTGGTTCTTTGGATACTGCCGGTGTTAAAGACCGCAAACAAAGCCGTTCAAAATACGGTACGAAGAAAGAAAAAGCCAAAAAATAATTCAATAAGTAACTTAAGAATAAGTCATGCGTAAAGCACAAGCAAAAAAACTCCCTTTAGCACCGGATCCTAAATTCAATGACAAACTGGTTACCCGTTTTGTCAATAACCTGATGTGGGAAGGCAAGAAAAGCGGAGCCTTCAATATTTTTTATGATGCTTTGGATAAAGTGGCTAAGCAGACCAACGAAGATGGGTACGAAATATGGAAAAGAGCTTTATCTAATGTTACCCCGGCCGTAGAAGTTCGCAGCCGTCGTATCGGTGGTGCTACTTTCCAGATACCTGCCGAAGTTCGTCCCGACAGGAAAATCTCCCTGAGCATTAAATGGCTGATCCGCTATAGCCGTGAAAGAAATGGCCGCAGCATGGCTGATAAATTAGCCGGTGAGATAGTAGCTGCCAGTAAAGGTGAAGGCGCTGCTTTTAAGAAAAAAGAAGATACACACCGTATGGCTGAAGCCAACAAGGCCTTTGCTCACTTCAGGGTGTAAAAGATACAAGAACAACAATCCTCATAACCATTCCCGCTTTTAGCAGGAGTGGTTTTTTTATTTTAATGAATACCGGTAAAATAAAATCGTCCCGCCTCAGGCGGGACGATCTGATATATAAAATCACCAGTGATCGGTTTACGAAGGGTTCCCTTCTCTTTCATTATTTTCAGGCACCCAGGTGGTTTCAACAGTTTCAACAATTACCGGCTCTTCCCGTACAACCACGATTTCCTCCACTATTACCGGTATCGGAACTGGCTGTTTTACGGCTTTTGGTTTTGAAACCGGTTTTGCTTTTTTAGCAGCAATTTTTTTCTTCACTTTCTGCACGATTTTCTTAATCGCTTTCTTTACAGCAGCTTTCTTCTTTGCGACTTTCTTTTTGATAGTTGCTTTTTTCTTTGCCGGTTTTCTTTTGATCACTTTCTTTTTGGCCGCTTTCTTAGCGGGTCTTTTAGCCGTTTTCCTTTTTGGGGCTACTTTCTTTTTAGATGCAGTTTTTTTCTTTGTGACTTTCTTAGCTGCTTTCTTTTTTGCTGGTTTTGCTTTCTTTTTTGAAGGCATACAATCAGGATTTGGGGGTTAAAAATCTGAATTTTTTCGGGGAATTGAAATTACAATGATTACTATTCAATAACAATTAACAGGCAGTTTATTTTTTAAAAACTTATGCAGGTACATGCCGTTTATCAAATAGTCTTTTACTGTTATAGGGGCGAAAGTTATTTTTAGAATACATCTTCCGCGATTGTTCAATCATAAAACCGCTGTTATGCCAAGAGTTTTTACGCTGCTTGTTTTGGTTTCGCTCAGCCTCGTTACCGGGGCCCAGAGGGCTTATATCATACAGGACGTAACCGTCATCCCGATGAACAGTGAGAAAAGCCTGCCACACCAGTCAGTGGGGATAAAGGACGGGAAGGTCATGTGGGTAGGCAGCACTGACAAAGCAAAGCCAGTAAAAGATGCTATTGTAATCGACGGGAAAGGAAAGTTCCTGGTTCCCGGCTTGTTCGATATGCATGCCCATTTCTTTTATGAGCAGGGCCAGCATAAAAATACCTGTGAAGCTGAATTAAAAATGATGCTGGGAAACGGATTAACAACGACCCGGATACTGGCAGGCCACCCGGCATACCTGGAGGCAAAAAGCAATACCAGATCAGGGAAATGGGCGGGGCCGGAGTTATTTGTTGCAAGTCCCCAGTTTGTAGGCCGCTGGCCCTGGCCACCCGATTTTAAGAACTTCGAGATCGTTGACACAAAAGAAAAGGCTTCGGAAGCCGTAAGAAAGTACAAGCAGCAGGGTTATGACGAAATTAAGATCACGTTCATGGTGAAAAGGGAGGTATACGACGAGATCAACAGGACAGCTAAAGAGGTAGGGATAAAGGTAGTGGGACATGTAGGACCCGAAGTAAAACTGCCGGCTGCCCTCGCTGCCGGCGAACAGGTAGAACATATGGATGAGTTCATTGACATGCTGCTGCCGGACACATCTTATAACCACGGACAGAGTGTTTCTGATATGAATATCTGGCGAAGAAATGCCTGGGCCACTGTTCCTTTTCTCGATGAGTCAAAAATACCTTCATTGGTAAAAGCGGTAAAAGAGGCGGGTATTTTTGTTACTCCTACTAATTTCTTTTTCTTTTCATCATTTGGAGAAGGCATGACGGAGGAACAGTATAAACAAAGACCGGATTATGCCTATATCCCGAAAGACATCCTGAAAGAAAGATGGGATATAAAAGAAAGGTACTGGAAAAACGCAGCGCCACAGGAAAGCCGGGAACGTTATGTTTACCTGCGAAAGAAAATGACCTATGAATTATGGAAAGCGGGTG
The DNA here is from genome assembly GCA_036520835.1 of Chitinophagaceae bacterium. GTDB lineage: Bacteria > Bacteroidota > Bacteroidia > Chitinophagales > Chitinophagaceae > VBAT01. The sequence goes on from DATDIX010000088.1 coordinate 7,923, forward strand.
TGCCGCTGATGGCTGGTTCCGATTCCCCTGAATGGTTCTTAGTGACAGGTTTTTCTATTCATGATGAACTGGAAACTTTTGTAAAAGCAGGATTGACTCCTTTTGCAGCATTGCAAACAGCTACTATTAACCCGGCTACTCATCTTGCGATCAGTAACAGAACCGGGACTATTGAAACAGGTAAGGAAGCTGATCTCTTACTGCTGGATAGGAATCCATTGGTGGATATCAGGAATACAAGGGCTATTGCCGGTGTGTTTACTGACGGTGACTGGTATGATAAAAAGGCAATTGATAAAATGCTGGAAGATGCAAAGCCTGTGGACTAATTGACGAATATTTAATCACATATTCCATCCGGAGTGCAAACGGCTGCATCATTGCTGCTGATATCTTTTAGTACCGGCCTTTCTTTCTCCCATTCTCCCCATGCTTTATTTAAAGCGCCGAGAAAAGTTTCCGTGGCCTGTGCTCCTGATACAGCATAGCGGTCATTCAATACAAAGAAGGGAACACCCCTTACACCTATTTGCTGCGATTCATAGATATCCTGTTCTACCGCATCTTCATATTCATTGCTTTTCAATACTTTCTCCGCGGCGTCTTTGTCAAGACCGATTTCAGCGGCTAGCTGAATCAAAGTATTATGATCGGCAGTATTCTTTCCTTCGGTAAAGTAGGCTTTGAATAATTGTTCTTCCATTGCATCACCCTTGTCATTTGCTTTTGCAAACTGTATCAGCCGGTGGGCATCGAATGAATTAGCCACAACTGCCTTGTTCATGTCATAGCTCAGACCGACCTCTTTGGCCATATTGGTAACGTATTCATTTGCCTGCCGGGCCTGTTCCAATGACCAGCCTTTGGTTTCCGACAGGTATTGATTAATGCTTTTGCCTGGTTCGGTTTTCATATCCGGGTTAAGCTGGAAGCTTTTCCAGATAACTTCTATTTCCTGTTTTTGAGGGAATTGAGTCAAAGCGTTTTCAAATCTTCTTTTGCCGATATAACAAAAGGGGCACATAACATCAGACCATATCTCTACTTTCATATTGGGTTTCTTGTATTTCGTTAATAACAATAGTCGCCCCGGAAGGTTCTGAAAGAGTGATTTTCTTTCAAAATTTCACCCTTTTTTTGGCTGTTTTCCCCTACCTTTGCGCCGCCATAAGGAAAAACTACAGGTGGCTTTCGGATAAGTGAAACAGGGTTTTTCTTCATGTGGCGGTCTATGAGAGTCTAATCTACATATCAGCTGACGCTCCCTTACTCCGGGATGTTTGATCCAGTTGATAATTTCCGCTAAAAAGCTCAGCAGCGATCAGAACCCTGAAGAGTGCGACGCAAGGGACGATGAGCAGAATTACAACAGGCGACATAATAAATTATTCGATAAACTCAGAACTAATAAAACAAACAATCAAATCAAATAGTCATGGCAGACTTAAAATTTCAGAGAAACTTTGGTATTGCGGCTCACATTGATGCCGGTAAGACCACTACAACGGAGCGTATCCTCCGTTACACCGGTATGATCCATAAGATAGGAGAGGTGCATGATGGCGCTGCTACCACTGACTGGATGGAACAGGAGAAAGAAAGAGGTATTACGATCACTTCTGCGGCAGTTAGCTGCCAGTGGAATTTCCCGACTGTATTAGGTAAGGCAACCCCGGATACGAAGAAGTATTCTTTTAATATCATCGATACTCCCGGACACGTTGACTTCACTGTAGAAGTTGAACGTTCTATGCGTGTATTAGATGGCCTGATCGCATTATTTTCTGCAGTGGATGGTGTGGAGCCCCAGTCTGAAACTGTTTGGCGCCAGGCTAACCGTTATAATGTACCCCGTATCGGGTTCGTAAATAAAATGGACCGTGCAGGCGCTGACTTCTTAAACGTAGTGAAGCAGGTAAAGGAAATGCTCGGCTCTAAAGCTGTACCTCTTCAATTGCCGATCGGCGCTGAAGATGATTTCAAAGGCGTGGTTGACCTGATCAAAATGAAAGGGATCATCTGGCATATGGAAACAGAGGGAATGACCTTTGACGAGATCGAAGTGCCTGCTGATCTGTTGGAAGAAGCTAATGAATGGAGAGCAAGCCTGGTGGAAGCAGTAGCTGAGTATGATGACAAACTGATGGAAAAATTCTTTGAGGATCCTAACAGCATTACAGAAGACGAAATGCATGAAGCGATCCGCAAAGCAACGATAGATCTTAGCATTGTTCCGATGATGTGCGGTTCTTCATTTAAGAATAAAGGCGTACAAACTGCCCTGGATGCAGTTTGCCGCTACCTGCCTTCACCTATGGATATTGAGGCGGTTGAAGGGATCAATCCTGATACCGGTGAAACTGAAAAACGCAGGCCGGATGCAAAAGAACCTTTTGCAGCTCTTGCTTTCAAGATCATGACCGATCCATTCGTAGGCCGTTTGGCATTCTTCCGGGTTTATTCCGGTCACCTTGATGCGGGTTCTTATGTATTGAATGTAAGAAGCGGTAAGAAAGAACGTATCAGCCGTATCATGAAGATGTTTGCCAATAAGCAAAACCCGATCGATTCTATCGAAGCAGGTGATATTGGTGCAGCGGTAGGGTTTAAAGAAATAAAGACCGGTGATACTCTTTGTCATGAAGATCACCCGATCACTTTAGAGAACATGTTCATTCCTGAGCCTGTTATCTCTGTGGCTGTTGAGCCAAAGACACAGGCCGACGTAGATAAAATGGGAATGGCGATATCTAAACTGGTAGAAGAAGATCCGACCTTGCGTGTAAAGACAGATGAGGATACAGGCCAGACCATTCTTTCAGGAATGGGAGAGCTTCACCTGGAGATCATCGTTGACCGTATGAGACGTGAGTTCAAAGTAGAAGTGAACCAGGGAGCGCCACAGGTAGCTTATAAAGAAGCATTCCAGGCTACTATTGAACACCGTGAGACGCTGAAGAAGCAAACCGGTGGTCGTGGTAAGTTCGCCGATATCGTTTTCAATCTTGGTCCTGTGGATGCAGAATGGAAAGCGGAGAATCCTGATAAACATTACCAGTTCGTGAACGACCTGTTCGGTGGATCTATTCCCCGGGAGTTTGTTCCGGCTATTCAGAAAGGATTTGAGCAGTCAATGACCACAGGTGTATTGGCCAGCTACCCCGTAGATAATATGAAGATCCGTGTATTCGACGGAAGCTTCCACGCTGTTGACTCTGATTCCATGTCATTTGAGCTTTGTGCCAAGCAAGGATTCCGTGAAGCAGCCAGGAAAGCAAAACCGGTATTGCTGGAGCCGATCATGAAAGTAGAAGTGATCACTCCGGCCCAATACATGGGAGATGTGACAGGAGACCTGAACCGTCGCCGCGGTATCATGGAAGGTATGGATAACCGTGCCGGTGCTGAGGTGATCAAGGCAAAAGTGCCATTGAGCGAAATGTTCGGTTATGTGACCCAGCTTCGTTCACTGAGCTCTGGCCGTGCATCTTCTACCATGGAGTTCTCTCATTACAATCCTGCACCGACCAATATTGCTGAAGAAGTGATAGCGAAGGTGAAAGGGAAGGTGAGTGCATAAGTTTTAAATCATTTGCTTTTATATAACCCCGCCAACGGCGGGGTTTTTTTATGGCCATTTGTAAAAACCACAAATTATTAGCCGAAATCAAGTAGAACTACGATAAGTGGCACCGTCTTTGCTATTAAAAACCGGAACTCTCCGTTTTTAAAATCTTTCTATAAGGCCGTTGTGCCATTTTATGAAAAACACAATGTCTAAGGTTAAGGGCTCAATCATGGGCCTTTTTTCGTTTTAAGAGGGTCATTGAACACATAAAGCATTCCCCAGGCCGAAGTAAAAAGTGTGATAAGATAAAAAAGAATGCTGATCACCACTGAATGCTCCTGTACCAGCCCGAAATATTTTGAACCTTCTAAAAAGACTATTTCCCTTGCTCCCAATCCGCCAATGGTCAGCGGCAGCACCGCTACAATAGAAGAAACTAAGAACAGGAAAATGTATTCGGTTTGCTGAACAGGGATATTCAAAGCCGACATAATAAGGTAAGCGCAGATAACCTGCATGGCCTGTACAGCGATGCCCCAGAAAAGGGTGGGCCAGAAACTGCTGATGAAATCTTTCAGCCAGTATTTATTAATAAAAAATAAAGCAGCTATAGCCAATACTGCCCCGATAATAATTGCCCCAATAAGCAGGTTGTTTTTAAGAACAAAAAAGCTATACACAGCCAGTAAAAGACCGAGCCCAAGTAAGCCACTCACCCTGTCAAGCAAAACGGCGGCCGTGGTCTTTTTATACGGCACCTCATACTTTTTGGTCAGCATGATCACTTTGTACGCATCCCCGCTTATAGAACCGGGGAGAAATAAATTATAAAACATTCCCAGCCAGTAAAGTTTTATGTTTTGCCACTGAGGTAAATGAATCCCGATATTCCTGAAATAGATATTCAGCCTGACGGCAGAAAAAAGCTTGGAGATAATAAAAGCGATCAGTGCAGGGAATAAATAGAACCAGTTTGCATTTTGTAAGGCTGCTCCTGCCTCTTTAAAGTTTATTTTGCCGGAAACATACCAAAGACAGGCAATTGTAACGGCTATCTTTAATAGCAGTTTGAGTAGTTTACTGGTTTTCGACTCAGCCTTGGGTGTTTCCTCCATGATTGGCCTAAATTGTTGCAAATAAATTCAATTTGATGATAATTATTGACTTCTCATAATTGTGACAGGAGAGGAGGGTTACATTTTCCGTGTGGATTATTCTTTTATTGCAGGCGATTTTAAAATGGGAACACCCTGCTTTAGGCCTGAAACTCAGTCCAGTTGAGCAGTTCCAGTTTTTATACCATAAGTTTGTTCACAGGCTACAAAATTCTTTCCCAAGTATTTGGAGGATATGTCCCTCAACCCTACCTTTGCACTCCCAAAAGAAAATTGGGATTTTACACATGTCTCAGCGAATCAGAATCAAATTACAGTCTTACGATCACAACCTGGTAGATAAATCTGCCGAAAAGATCGTAAAAACAGTTCGCAGCACCGGCGCTGTAGTTACAGGACCTATTCCCCTGCCTACCCGCAGAAAGATTTTTACCGTGTTGCGTTCACCACACGTAAACAAGAAGAGCCGTGAGCAGTTCCAGTTAGCTACGCATAAGCGTTTGCTGGATATCTACACCTCTTCAAGCCGTACTGTAGATGCGCTGAGCAAACTGGATCTACCCAGTGGTGTGGAAGTTGAGATCAAAGCATAAGGCCCCTCCCGGCCTCTCCGAAGGGGAGGAGTGAGTGACCGAAAGCACACAGTTCTTATAAATAAAATTAGTTATCTCTCAACCTTTCTGTTTTTAGAAAGAAAAAAGAGCTCTGACATTAGTAAATTCCTCAACTCCCCTTTAGGGGTTGGGGGCACATAAAACAAGCCATTCAGGGTTTGTTTACTGCCGGTACTTCCGAGAAAAAGGAAAAGGTCGGTGGCAAACGGGGATTGAAGCCTCTTTCATTTCTGATGAAAGACGTACAAGGTTGTCCCAATAATCCTGCAGGCTACAAACTGTACAAACAATGAAAGGTATTATTGGTAAAAAGATTGGGATGACCAGCATTTTCGATCCCTCAGGCAAACAGACCGCCTGTACGATCATTGAGGCAGGTCCCTGCGTAGTGACCCAGGTAAAGACCAAAGAGTCTGACGGGTACAATGCTCTCCAGCTTTCTTTCGGCGACAAAAAAGAAAAACACGCCACGCAAGCCGAAAAGAATCACTTCGCTAAAGCTTCTACAGCTCCCAAAAAATTCTCTAAAGAGTTCCGCGATTTCGCAATCGAAAAAAATATTGGTGAAACTATTACTGTTGACATTTTCGCTGAAGGTGATAATGTTGAAGTGGTAGGTACCACGAAAGGTAAAGGATTCCAGGGTGTTGTTAAACGCCACGGTTTTCATGGTGTAGGCCAGCAGTCTCACGGTCAGCACGACCGACAGAGAGCTCCGGGTTCACTGGGTAACTCATCAGATGCCGCCCGTGTAATGAAAGGAATGAAGATGGCAGGCCGTACCGGTACTGACCGTGTAAAACTGAAAGGTTTGAAAGTGGTAAAGATCTTCGCTGATAAAAATTACATTTTGGTCAGCGGTTCTGTGCCGGGTCATAACGGTTCAATTGTTTTAATTCAGAAATAATTACTGGCAGAGACAGAACATAACTGTCTGTACGAATAAAAAGAAATACGATGCAAGTTGAAGTTTTAAATATAAAAGGAAAGAAAGCCGGCAGAACAGTTGAGCTTCCTGAAGAGATCTTCGGTGCTGAGCCTAACAACCATGTCATCTACCTGGCTGTAAAACAATATTTGGCCGCACAGCGCCAGGGAACTCACAAAGTGAAGACCCGTGCTGAAGTAAAAGGCGCCAGCCGCAAACTGCACCGTCAGAAAGGTACTGGTGGAAGCCGTAAGGGTAATATCCGTAACCCTTTGTACAAGGGTGGTGGTACGATCTTCGGACCCAAGCCCCATACTTACGATATCAAACTGAACCGTAAAGTAAAAGACCTGGCTAAAATATCTGCCTTGTCTTATAAGGCAAAGGAAAAAGCGATCGTAATAGTAGAAGATATCAGCCTGGATGCACCAAAGACCAGGACGTTCATGGATATTCTCGGCAGCCTGAAAGTAGCTGAGAAAAAAGTAATGTTCGTATCTCCTGAGTATAACGATAACCTGGATCTGTCTATGCGCAATATACCTACTGTATTAGGTGTATTGCTGAGTGATATCAATACCTATGATATTGTTAACTCTGAAGTACTGGTATTAACGGAAAGCGCTGCTAAAGTATTCAGCGAAGAAGAAGCAGCATAATTAAAAACATTTTAAAGAAAGCACAATGAACCTTTCTGAAGTATTGATAAAGCCGATCTTAACTGAAAAAGCAAATGCCCAGCAGGACAAATTGCGCCGCTATGCTTTTAAAGTTGCCAAGAAAGCAAACAAACTGGAGATCAAAAAAGCGATAGAAGGCTTTTATGGTGTAACTGTAACTGCCGTAAACACTACAGTAGCTCCGGGAAAAAACAAGTCAAGGTTCACTAAAGCCGGTGTAATATCAGGCCGCAAGCCTTCTTACAAAAAAGCTTATGTGACCGTTGCCGAGGGAGAAACGATTGACCTGTATTCAAACATTTAACCCTCATTAATGAATGGCTTCAACAGCCGCTAATGTTGAACTAAAAAAGAAATTGAAATGGCATTAAGAAAATTTAAACCTATTACAGCCGGAACCCGTTGGAGGATCGGCAACGCTTATGCAGAGGTAACTACTAATGTTCCTGAGCATACGCTCGTAGAATCCAAGAAAAGAACCGGTGGTCGTAACTCTTCCGGTCACTTATCCATGAGGTATCGTGGGGGTGGTCATAAGAAGAAATACCGTATCATAGATTTCAAACGTAATAAAGAAGGCGCTGCAACTGTAGTGTCTATCGAATATGATCCGAACCGTACTGCATTCATCGCATTGTTGAATTATGCAGATGGTGAAAAGAGGTACATCATTGCCCCGCAGGGATTGCAGGTTGGCGCTACCGTAGAAAGTGGACACAATGTTGCTCCCGAGATCGGGAATGCATTACAAATGAAAAATATGCCGTTAGGTACTAACGTGCATAACATTGAAATGCAGCCTGGGCAAGGTGGTAAACTGGCCCGCAGTGCAGGTTCTTCTGCTCAATTGACCAACAAGGAAGAAAAATACGCTGTATTAAAAATGCCTTCCGGTGAATTGAGAAAAGTATTGATCAATTGCTATGCAACAGTAGGCGTGGTAAGTAACAGTGATCACAGTTTGCAGAGCATGGGTAAAGCAGGCCGCAACAGGTGGAAAGGTATCAAACCAAGAAACCGTGGTGTAGCGATGAACCCTGTAGATCACCCGATGGGTGGTGGTGAAGGTAAAGCTTCAGGTGGTCAGCCACGGAGCAGGAACGGTCAGTACTCAAGAGGTCTTAAAACAAGAACAAGAGGAAAAGGAAGTGATAAACTGATCATCCAGCGTAAGAGTGGTATCAAACTTTCCACGCAGAGTTAATTCGAATTTTTTAAAAATTAAAGTCGTTATAAATGGCTCGTTCGATTAAAAAAGGTCCTTATGTAGCTTCTCATCTTGAAAAAAAGGTGTTGACTATTAATGAAGGCAAAAGCAAAAAGAGTGTTATCAAAACATGGAGCCGTCGTTCCACTATTACCCCGGATTTCGTTGGTCACACATTAGCGGTGCACAACGGAAACAAGTTCATCCCGGTGTATGTAACGGAATTCATGGTTGGACACAAGTTGGGTGAGTTTGCACCTACCCGCCAGTTCAAAGGACACTCAAGCAAGAAAGTAGAGTAATAAAAAAATAGTTGCTGGTTGCTAGTCACTAGTTGCCAGCTACCAGTAACCAGAAACAAGAAACAATGGAAGCAGTAGCAAAACTGAGAAATTACCCGACATCACCCCGCAAAATGCGTTTGCTGGCTGATCTGATCCGTGGTCAGAAAGTAGAAACGGTGTTGGCCGAGTTAGAGCATAACCCAAAACACCCGGCTGTGCCTTTGCGTAAACTGGTGTTAAGTGCTATAAATAACTGGAAGCAGAAGAATGAAGGCGGTGATGAAAGCCAGTTGGTAGTAAAAACCATTTTTGTAGATGGCGCCAGGACATTGAAGCGTATGCGTCCGGCACCACAGGGTCGTGGTTACCGTGTTCGCAAACGCAGCAACCATGTAACCGTGATTGTTGATACAAAAGAGACTAAAAACTAAACGTAAAAACGAATAACCTAAATAAACATGGGTCAAAAAGCAAATCCGATTGGTAACAGGTTAGGCATCATCCGTGGATGGGAATCCAACTGGTATGCCACAAAGAAAGATTATGCCGGAAAACTGATCGAGGATCACAAGATCAGAACTTACCTGAATGCCCGTATCAATAAAGGGGGTATCTCAAAGATCGTTATCGAGAGAACGCTGGGTAAACTGATCATCACTATCCATACATCCAAACCCGGTATCATTATCGGTAAAGGTGGTGGCGAAGTTGACCGTATTAAAGAAGAGTTGAAAAAACTCACCAGTAAGGATGATGTGCAGATCAACATCCTCGAGATCCGTCGTCCTGAACTGGATGCGATGATTGTAGGTGATACAATTGCACGCCAGATCGAGAATCGTATCAATTATAAGAGAGCTATCAAGATGTCGATCGCTTCTGCACTGCGTATGGGTGCTGAAGGTATAAAGGTAAAAGTTAGTGGCCGTTTGGGAGGTTCTGAAATTGCCCGTAGCGAAGAGATCAAACAAGGACGTGTGCCCCTGCATACCTTCCGTATGGATATTGATTATGCCAATGTATTTGCACTGACTGTATATGGTAAGATCGGTATCAAAGTATGGATCTGTAAAGGAGAAGTATTAGCAAAGAGGGACTTGAACCCCAATTTCGTGGGTGGCAAGGGTGAAGTAGGAGACAGAAGAGGTGGTGAAAGAAGGGATGAGCATCGTGGTGGTGGAGATCGCCGTGATGACAGAAGAGGCGGTGGCGGCGGAGATAGAAGAGGCGGCGGCGGCGGTGGAAGAAGTGGTGGCGGTGGAGGAAGAAGAAATTAATTAGCTAATTAGCCAATGTGCTGATTTGCTAATGAAAACTTGATGAATTAGCACATTAGCAAATTATCGCATTATCAAATTGTTTTAAAATGTTACAACCGAAAAGAACGAAGCACAGGAAGATGCAGAAGGGTCGCATGAAAGGCGATGCTAAAAGAGGTACTACTATTGCATTTGGTTCTTATGCATTGAAAGCATTGGATCAGCACTGGATCACTGATCGCCAGATAGAAGCTGCCCGCCAGGCACTGACCCGTGAAATGAAAAGAGAAGGTAATGTGTGGATCCGCATTTTCCCTGATAAGCCGATCACCCGTAAACCTGCAGAGGTGAGGATGGGTAAGGGTAAAGGTAACCTGGAGTTCTGGGCTGCCGTGGTAAAGCCAGGCCGTATCTTATTTGAAGTGGATGGGGTGGATGAAAAAGTTGCCCGTGCATCACTGGCCTTGGCTGCAGGAAAGCTGCCTATTAAAACAAAGTTCATAATAAGAAGAGACCTGGTAACAGCATAAATGATTAGCTAATTAGCCAATATGCTTATGTGCTAATGAAAGGAGTATTGATTAGCAAATTAGCATATCAGCACATTATCAAATTAATAAAGATGTCAAAGAAAGCAGATTTTGTAAAAAGCATTCACGGGATGAATGAGCAGGACCTGGTAGCCCGCCTGGCAGAAGACAAACAACGTTTGAAAAAGCTGGAGTTTGCTCATACTATTTCTCCGCTGGAGAATCCAATGACCATTCGCGGATTGCGCAAGGATATTGCCCGTTTGAAAACTGAATTGAAGTTAAAGCAACAGCAAGCATAATAAAGCTAAAAAAATGGAAGCAAGAAATTTAAGAAAAACAAGGATAGGTGTGGTAACCAGCAATAAAATGGCAAAAACCATTACCGTTGCTATCGAAAGAAAAGTAAAACACCCTATCTACGGTAAGTTCTTGAAAAAAACTACCAAGTTGCATGCGCATGATGATAAGAATGAGTGCAGCATTGGTGATGTAGTAAAGATCATGGAAACCCGTCCGCTGAGCAAAACAAAACGCTGGAGACTGGTGGAAGTAGTGGAGAAGGTGAAATAAGAAAGCAGTTAGCTATTAGCAGTTAGCTATTAGCTATATAATAAAATTTTGAGAATAACTATTTGCCTGAAGCTGGCTAACAGCTAAAGGCTAAAAGCTAAAAGCTAAAAAAATGATTCAGCAAGAAAGCCGGTTAAATGTAGCGGATAATAGCGGTGCCAAAGAGGTGCTTTGTATCCGTGTACTCGGCAACAGCGGACAGCGTTATGCCAGGATCGGCGATAAGATCGTTGTGACGGTAAAGGATGCATTACCCCAGGGTGGTATCAAAAAAGGTACTGTTGCAAAAGCTGTCATTGTTCGTACTACTAATAAACTGCGTCGCAAGGATGGTTCTTATATCCGTTTTGATGATAATGCAGTGGTATTACTGAACCAGTCAGACGAGCCGAGAGGTACCCGCATCTTCGGACCAGTAGCAAGAGAGTTGCGTGATAAAGGGTATATGAAGATCATTTCACTGGCACCAGAAGTGCTATAAGCTTAATGCTAAAAGCATAAAGCAAATTAAACAAGAAAGACAATTGCGTTTTGCATTAAGCATTTCGCACAAAGCATAAAAAAGATGAAAGCAAGATTCAAACCAAAGTATAACATTAAAAAGGGTGACCTTGTTATTGTTATTTCCGGTGAAGCAAAGCCAAAAAAAGATGATAACGGCAAACCGGAATATAAGCCAAGACCTGTAAAGGAGGTATTGGTAGATGAAGCCAAAGTGATTGTTGAAGGTGTTAATATCATTACTAAACACACTAAGCCTTCTGCACAAAACACCAAAGGTGGTATTGTAAAAAAAGAAGCTCCAATTCACATAAGTAATGTGATGCTTTGGGATGCTAAAGCAAAAGCTCCTGCAAAAGTGAAAAGAGAAAGGACAGATGGTAAAACTGTAAGGGTATCAAAAAAATCAGGAGAGAAGATCTAATTCCTACCTGTATAAATAAGATAATTATATGAGTACAAAAACATATACTCCGAGATTAGCAGATAAGTACAAGAAAGAAGTTGTACCTGCACTGGTAAAAAAATTCGGCTACACATCAATGATGCAGGCTCCCAAACTGGAGAAGATCTGCCTGAACCGTGGTGTGAATGGTGCAGTAACTGATAAGAAACTGGTCGATATCGCTTTGGACGAACTGACAACGATCAGCGGTCAGAAAGCAGTAGCGACTATGTCAAAGAAAGATATTTCCAACTTCAAGTTGCGTAAGAACATGCCGATCGGTGCAAGGGTTACGCTGCGCGGAGAAAAGATGTATGAATTCCTGGATCGTTTGATCGCCGTGGCATTGCCCCGTGTACGTGACTTCAGAGGCGTGAATGAAAAATCATTTGACGGCCGTGGCAACTATACAATGGGTGTAACCGAGCAGATCATCTTCCCGGAAATAGATATTGATAAAGTGAATAAGATCACGGGTCTTGATATCACGTTTGTTACAACTGCCGGCACAGATGAAGAAGCGTACGAGTTATTGAAAGAACTGGGTATGCCATTCAAAAATGCAGCAAAAAGTAACTAAGATCATTACAAACTTAAAATTGAATCAATAATCAATTATGGCAAAAACATCGGTAAAAGCCAGGCAGAGAAAAAGAGAGAAAATGGTTGCTCAGTATGCGACCAAACGTGAAGAGTTGAAAAAAGCCGGCGACTGGACAGCATTGGATGAACTGCCGAAGAATTCTTCGAGAGTTCGTTTGAAGAACCGTTGCGCTATGTCAGGTCGTCCTAAAGGTTATGTCCGTTATTTCGGCATATCCAGGATCGCACTGCGTGACATGGCTCTGAACGGTAAAATACCAGGACTGAAAAAAGCAAGCTGGTAAAAGTGAGTAGTGAATGGTGAATAGTGAGTGACATACTCACAACTAACCACTCACCATTGACAAAGCAGTTGAAGAAACTAATTAATAAATTAAAAACTTTTCCAATTATCCGCATAGTGCGGGTGTAGGAGGGCAAAAATATGGTAACAGATCCTATCGCAGATTTTTTGACAAGAATCCGTAATGCACAGATGGCGGGCCATCGTATTGTAGATATACCGGCTTCCAACCTGAAGAAGCGTATGACGGAAATTTTGTACAACCAGGGATATATCCTGAAATACAAATTTGAGGATGATAACAAGCAAGGCGTGATCAAGATCGCTTTGAAGTATGATCCGCAGACAAAGCAGCCTGCTATCCAGAGCATGGAAAGGATCAGCCGTCCGGGTTTGCGCCAGTATTCAAAACCGGCTGAGTTCCGCCGTGTAAAAAGTGGCCTGGGTGTAGCTATCCTGTCAACTTCCAAAGGAGTAATGACAGATAAAGAAGCGAAAGCTCAGAATGTGGGTGGTGAAGTTCTTTGCTATGTATATTAATTAGCCGATTTGGCAATTTGGAAATTTGACAATGGTTTCCGGATTAAAAGGTTGACAGACAATTTCAGTTCTCTATACGGAACTGAACACTTTCAACTCACATTGTCACATTATCAAATTAATTAATTATCAAATTGAAATTATGTCTCGTATAGGTAAACAACCGGTTATTGTTCCAGGCGGAGTTACGGTTACAGTCAGTAAGGAAAATGTAATGACTGTAAAAGGACCAAAAGGAGAGCTTAAGCAAACAATTGACCGTGATATAACAGTAGAAGTAAAGGAAGGCCAGGTAAATTTTGCACGGCCAACTGACCAGATACGTCATCGTGCCCTGCATGGCTTGTATCGTTCCATCACGTCCAACCTTGTAAAAGGTGTAACGGAAGGTTATACAAGAAAGCTTGAGCTGATCGGTGTGGGTTTCAAGGCGGCTAACCAGGGGAACGTGGTTGATCTTTCTTTAGGTTATTCTCACAATATCATTTTTGAAGTGCCTAAAGAACTGAAAGTGGCTACCGCACAGGAAAAAGGTCAGAACCCTATCATTACTTTGGAAGGTATCGATAAACAACTGATCGGGCAGGTAGCTGCAAAGTTGAGAAGCCTCCGTAAGCCTGAGCCATACAAAGGAAAAGGTGTTCGCTATGTGGGCGAAGTGGTACGTAAGAAAGCTGGTAAAGCAGCCGGTAAGTAATTAATTTGAAAATTTCCCTGGCAGAATCAGGGAGTTAAATAAAAGAATATGAATCCCAAGGTTAAATCATTAAGAAGGCAAAACATCCGCTACCGTATTCGCAGGAAGATCGGGGAAGGATCAGCCCAGAAACCACGTTTGTCTGTATTCAGAAGCAATACAGATATCTATGTGCAACTGGTTGATGATATAAATGGCCAGACACTGGCTTCAGCCTCTTCAAAGGATAAAGCTATCGTAGCTCATAAAGGTAATAAAGTGGATAAAAGTAAACTGGTAGGTGAAGCCATTGCAAAGAAAGCAGTTGAGCTCGGTATCAAAGATGTAACCTTTGACCGTGGCGGTTACCTGTATCATGGACGTGTGAAATCAGTAGCTGACGGGGCGAGAGAAGGTGGATTAAAATTCTAAGCAAACAACATTCAAACTTTTAATTACAAGTATAAATGTCAAAGTTTAACGTAAACAAAGTGAAAGCAGGCGACCTGGAACTGAAAGATAAAGTAGTTGCCATCAACCGTGTGGTAAAAACTACCAAAGGTGGCCGTGCATTCAGTTTCTCTGCACTGGTAGTGGTAGGTAATGAAGCCGGGGTAGTAGGGCATGGATTAGGAAAAGCTAAAGAAGTGCAGGAAGCCATCACTAAAGGAATTGAGGATGCAAAAAAGAACCTCATTAAAGTTCCTGTAATGAAAGGAACTATTCCCCACGACCAATGGGCTAAGGAAGGCGCTGCCAAAGTGCTGATCAAACCAGCCGCTCATGGTACTGGTGTGATCGCCGGGGGTAGTATGCGTGCCGTATTGGAAGCAGCCGGTGTTACAGACGTATTGGCTAAATCACTAGGTTCTGCTAACCCGCACAACGTGGTAAAAGCTACATTCAAAGCCCTGGCATTATTGCGTGAGCCGATAACGATCGCTAAAACACGTACGCTTGGTTTGAAGAAAGTATTTAATGGATAGTAACTGGTTGCTGGTAACTGGTTTCTGGTAAAGAGACCCGTGACCGGTGCAGATAACCAGTAACAAACGTCATTGCGAACGAAGTGAAGCAAAACCAGTAACAAGAAACGAGATATGAAAAAGATAAAAATAACATTGGTAAAAAGCCCGATCGACAGACCTGAGCGTCAGAAACTGACCTTGCAGGCATTGGGTTTAAATAAAACTAATTCTTCTAAAGAAGTAGAAGCTACTCCGCAGGTACTTGGTATGGTGAGAAAAGTAGAGCACCTGGTATCTGTAGAAGAAGTTAAAGGCTAATCGTTAAATGTTATTAAAGCATTATACGATTAACAAATAACTAATAACAAATAAAGCGAGCCCCGAATGCTTTCGGGGCGTAAGTACAAAATTAAAGCAATGAAACTACACGAATTAAGACCTGCAAAAGGCGCAACACACAAAGACAAAAGAATTGGCCGTGGTGATGGATCAGGTCATGGCGGTACTTCTACAAAAGGAACAAAAGGCGGACAAAGCCGTGCCGGTTATAAAAGGAAAATGGCCCATGAAGGCGGCCAGATGCCGATTCAGCGCCGGATACCTAAACGCGGTTTCAACAATCCGCACCGTGTCGAATACAAAGTAATTAATATCGGGCAGGCAGACCACCTGGCAGAAAAATATGGTATCAAAGAATTTTCACTGGAAAATCTTTATATCAATAACCTGATCAGCCAGAACGATAAGGTGAAACTATTAGGCAACGGGGAACTGAAAGGCAAATTCACTTTTAAAGTGAATGCGGTAAGTGAGAA
This sequence comes from Chitinophagaceae bacterium, assembly GCA_036520835.1. Lineage (GTDB taxonomy): Bacteria > Bacteroidota > Bacteroidia > Chitinophagales > Chitinophagaceae > VBAT01. Next base: position 23,512 of record DATDIX010000088.1, read on the forward strand.
AGCAAAAGCAGCTATTGAGGCCGCCGGCGGTTCTGTTGAAATAGTAAAGTAAATTTCACTAAATTGCACTGACGCATTTTATGCGTCTTTTATGTTTTTAAGGGCTCTTAAATCATTTTAACTCCCGTGAAAAAATTAATTCAGACACTAAAGAATATCTGGAGCATCGAAGAACTGAGAGGAAAAATCCTTTTCACTTTGATGATGATCGTTATTTACCGTATCGGCTCGCATGTTGTGCTGCCCGGTATTGATCCTGTTATTTTAGCACAGCAGGGAAGCCAGAATCCACAAAGTGGTATCCTTGACCTGATCAATACATTTGCCGGTGGTGCCTTCAATATGGCTTCCATTTTTGCATTAGGTATCATGCCGTATATCTCTGCTTCTATCTTTATGCAGTTGATGACGGTATTAGTACCAAAGTTCCAGAAGATGCAGAAGGAAGGAGATAGCGGACGCAAAAAGATCAACCAGATGACCCGCTATCTTACAGTGGGTGTTACGATATTACAGGCTTCAGCCTATGTCTCTTATCTCAGGCAAACTTCTGCAGCTGCACTTATGCCGGGTTTTAGCCCCTCTCTTTTCTGGCTCACCACTGTGATCGTTCTAACCGCAGGTACATTGTTTGTGATGTGGATGGGCGAGAAGATAACTGACAAAGGTTTGGGTAATGGTACCTCATTGATCATTATGATCGGTATCCTGGCCAGGCTGCCACAGTCCTTTGTACAGGAGTTAACAGCTAAATCAACCCGTACCGGCCTCATCCTGATCTTCATTGTTGAAATTGCCGTATTAATCGCAATTGTTCTCGGATGTATATTGTTGATTCAGGGGGTCAGAAAAGTTCCGGTGAACTATGCCAAGCAGATCGTGGGTAACCGCCAGTTTGGTGGCGCAAGGCAATTTCTGCCGCTGAAAGTAAACAGTGCGGGTGTTATGCCAATCATCTTCGCACAGGCTATCATGTTTTTGCCAACGCTGTTTACCCTGGGCCAGGTGAACGATGTGAGCAGGATGTTCACTGATCACCAGAATCCGTGGTACATGCTGATATATTCTGTCGTGGTCATCGGCTTTACCTTCCTGTACACCGCATTAATTTTTAACCCGAAGCAGATCGCTGAGAATCTAAAACAAAATAATGGATTTATCCCGGGTGTTAAACCGGGTCAGCCAACGGCTGATTATATTGGTAATGTTATGGACAGGATTACATTACCGGGAGCCATCCTGCTTGCCTTTGTAGGTATTTTGCCGGGTATCATCCAAACAATATTTACAATGACACAGGGATTCTCTACCTTCTTTGGTGGAACATCATTGCTGATCATGGTAGGTGTTATTTTGGATACATTGCAGCAGATCGAAACACAATTACTGATGCGCCAGTATGATGGGTTGATGAAGAGTGGCCGTATCCAGGGAAGACAAACCCCTTCGGCAGTTCAATATTAATTCCTGAAAATATAAGATATAAGTCCGGTAAGCAATACTTGCCGGGCTTTTTATTTTTACTTCATCCCTGGTAAGGTGTATGGCCTATAGTTCATTTTTCAGTCCGATTGATTATTTTTGCAAATTCTATGATGATATTAAAAACAAATGAACAGGTAGAACTGATGCGGCAAAGCGCTTTGCTTGTCAGTAAGACCTTATCTGAAATTGCCAAAGATCTTAAGGCAGGGGACACCACTTTATCAATTGATAAAAAGATCGGGCAGATCATCGGCGATCATAAGGCTATTCCTTCTTTTCTTCATTACAAGGGTTATCCTTTCAATTCCTGTATCTCGGTAAATGATGTGGTGGTGCATGGCTTTCCTAACAGTAATGAATTAAAAGAAGGAGATATTGTTACTATTGACATTGGTGTAATATTAAACGGCTGGCATGGTGATCATGCATACACATTTGCTATCGGAGAACCGGCTGAAGATGTAAAGCAATTGATGCAAGTCACAAAAGAATCTTTATACAAAGGAATAGAAAAGGCAGTTGCGGGTAACCGGGTCGGCGATATTGCCTTTGCCATACAGGAACATACAGAAAGAAAACACGGGTATGGAGTGGTCAGGGAACTGGTAGGACATGGATTGGGCAAAAGCCTTCACGAAGATCCACAGGTCCCCAACTATGGGAAAAAAGGAACAGGACCCAAACTAAAAGAAGGTCTTGTATTGGCTATTGAACCGATGATCAATCTTGGCAAAAAAGAAGTGTATACGGAGGAGGATGGATGGACTGTGAGAACAAAGGACGGGAAACCATCTGTACATTTCGAACATGATGTTTGTGTAAGAAAAGGGAAAGCAGATATACTTTCGGATTACAGTATTATTGAGAAAGCAGAAAGAGGTAATATCAATTTATTTACGGTATCAAAAGCTACAGTATCCTATATTTAAGTTCTATCCTGGGGTCTTTCCATATTTCCTGCGGGCTGATATAACTATCATTTAGTTTAAAGACTACTCCCGCTTTTGAAAAAGCATCTCTTACCAGTTCTGAGCAGATATAATTCCGGTTCTTTTCCTTTTTACCGATTTTAAAAAGTATGCGCATCATGATACGAACGATCTCTTTATTATCGTACGGTCTTGTCAGTTCATCCAGGCCAAAACTGATGGCCCTGTTCAGTCTTTCCTTTTCCATCTCAAAATTGAATTTGGCAACAACAATCTGTCCCTTGTAGGGTCTTCTTTTCCCTTTGTAATCGTACAGGTATTTTGACAAAGGCATTAACCGGATACCGACATAAGGCTCTGCCTCCAGCACCATTACCCGTTCGAGTTCCTCATCCTTGTAAATAATAGCCACATGGCTCCACACACTTTTTGTTAGCCGCTGAATGATCCCTGAAAACGTATAGCTGCCGGAACTGAAAAAAATATGACCGGTTTTCAGGTACTCCCTGATCTTTTCGTAGCGGAAGACCGGTAGTTCTTTTAGTTGTTTTTTAGTGATTGGCTCAGCCATACACGATATGCTTGTTTCAAAACGAACTTAATGAAATTTAAACTTTCTTTGTTGAAATATTTTATGTGTCAAAAGAGTTGATCGTTATTGGTGGCGGGGCAGCCGGTTTTTTCTGTGCGGTGAATGCTGCCAGGTTGAACCCGTCATTAAAAGTGACCATTGTTGAAAAGACCGGTAAACTTTTATCAAAAGTGAAAGTAAGCGGCGGTGGCCGTTGCAATGTTACTCATGCCTGTTTCGACATTGCTGAGATGAGCAAAAAATATCCCCGTGGCGGGAATTTTGTAAAAAAAGCATTTCACCAGTTTTTTACTACAGGTATTATTGAATGGTTTAAAGAAAGGGGAGTGAGCTTAAAAACAGAAGCAGATGGCAGGATGTTTCCGGTAACCGATTCTTCGCAGACGATCATCGATTGCCTGCTGAAAGAAGCCAATCGTTATGGAGTAGAAATAAGAATGATGTCGGAAGTCAGTATGATAAAAAAAGAGAACAACAGGTTCAATATTGAATTATCAGGCAACCGTCAGCTAACTACCGATTTTGTCTGTATTGCCTGCGGTGGTTATCCGAAGTCAGTTATGTTTGACTGGATCAGGGAACTTGGTCATACTATTGAAGAGCCTGTTCCCTCCTTGTTTACTTTTAATATACCGGATCATCCCATTACCAAACTGATGGGGGTGAGTGTTGAGCATGTAAAAGTAAAGGTGGCCGGTACAAAATTGGAAGAGGAGGGGCCACTGCTTATTACTCACTGGGGATTGAGCGGCCCGGCGGTGCTTCGCCTGAGTGCCTGGGGTGCAAGAGAACTGAAAGAAAAGGAGTATAAATTTTCAATATTGGTGAACTGGTTGCCGGTCTTTACAGAAATGACATTAAGGGACCGGTTTCAGCAATTACGTTTTGAACTGGCTTCACATAAATTGAGTAACAAAAACCCATTTGGGTTGCCCCAGCGGCTATGGGAATTTTTGCTGGAGCGGTCATATATAAATAAGGAAATACGCTGGGCTGATCTTCCGGTAAGGGAACAGAACATGCTTATCAAAAACCTTTTTGCCTGCGAGTTTATCATTAAAGGTAAAACGACTTTCAAGGAAGAGTTTGTAACTGCTGGAGGAGTAAAACTCCCGGAAGTAGATGTTAACACGATGATGAGTAAAAAAGTCAGTAATCTTTTTTTTGCAGGGGAAATATTAGATACAGATGGAATAACAGGCGGGTTCAATTTTCAGCATGCCTGGACAAGCGGGTTTATTGCGGCAAAGAATATTGCAGCCGGGTAAACCGGTTATTTATCTAATTGTGGTTTCAGTTGTACGTAAGACCATGCAGTAAATGGCAACAGTACTATAAGGGAAAAAGCCAGCCATGACCCGGTAATAATAAAAATAATAAGCGACAGAAACAGCAGGTACACAGGATAGGCAAACAGAAGGATACCGATCATGACGGAGTCATAATGATCATTATGATTTGTTCTTTTGAGTGTAAAGCTTTTGACAGGTAGATAAACAGGCAAATGTGTTATAAAGCCGATGAAAGCAGGAAGCGATAATAATATCTTTTTAAGAACTGTTGGTTTTTGCTGCAGCAATCTTTGCTGTTTTCCCTTATCCTTTTTATCAATCTCAAAGACGAGTTGTTTTAACTGTTGTTCCAGTTGGGTATTGAATGCCTGGTAAAGAATGCCATCAGGCTGTGACGTGTCTGTATCTTTCTTTTCGATCATTTCACCAAAATTGATAAACATGTTCTTGCCAAATCTCCGGAAGGAGCTATAATTTATTCCAACTGGTAATACACGAAGTGGAATATTTTCGGCCCAGCTTGAAATGGCCAACCTCGCTGTCCCCTTTTTCAGGGGACGCAGATGCCACTCATTAATACACTTTCCTTCGCTGAAGATGATCACGATACCGTTTTTTCTGAAAATATCTTTACAGCTTTCAAACGTATCATAATTGGAAGTAAGATTTTCCACGCCTTCGCTGGTGCGATAGACAGGAAGCAGGTTTAATGAAGTAAGCAACCTGCTGTAAAAAGGCTTTTTAAAAACATCACCCCGGGCCAGTGAATAAAGAGGCTGTTGAAATATAGTGTCAAGGATAACTCCGTCGAGGAATGAATTAGGATGATTACAGGCTAATAACAAAGGGCCTTTTTCTTTCAGCAAAGCTGGCTTATTGATGATGATCTTCCGACAAAATATCTTTATCGCAATCCTTACTATGATCTTTAGACATTGGTAGAGCAAAGAAAATCTTTCGGTGAAAATAGGCAATCGTTTCCTTTATCCGTGCACCGGTTGATTGCTGCCGTGCAAGTTGTTTGCATTTAAGGTAAAAAAGTGAAATCTTTGTGTGATGCTGCCTTTATTCCGCAGCATTCCTTTATTCTATGCTGAAAAGAGTCGCCTGTCTTTTGCCGGGAATATTCTTTTGCTGCATAATTTCTTTTTCGCAGCCGGCCAGGCCTTCCCAACGATCTGTTGCCGGGGAACCTTTTCCGGCTACTGATGTGAATATTCATGAGTATCTAAAGATATTCGGTGACAGCAGTAAGAATGCTGCTTATCGTATCACACTTTGTGCTGATGTTCCCAATAATGAAAAGCCATTGCAGGTTTTTTATCAACAGGAAACAGGACATGTATTTCTCATTTTGCAAAGAATTGAAGAGACGAATGACACGATCAGCAGGGTCTTTGGATTTTATCCAAATGGAGGGATGCAAACTTTATTTTTTAAAAAAACCAGAAGCCTTATAAAGGATAACAGTAATCGTGAACATGACGTGGCTATAAGCAAAACGCTTTTGGCAGAACAATTTGATACGGTAGTAGCAAAATCAATAGAGCTTGCGGGGCGGAAGTACCACATGAACAAGTATAATTGTTATGATTATGCCATAGAAGTATTTAATTCGGCAGCCAGTGGATCGTCGTTGCCGTTGACACATGTAAGGTTTCCTTTCCTTTTTGGTATGGGAGGATCACCTTGTTCTGTTTATAAAGACCTGGAGAAATTAAAGAGATCTAACCAGCAATGGGAAGCTTCCATTGTGTTTGGTTTGATGCTTGCCCCGATCAGCGCTTATATGTACCCGGAGATATCTCAAAAAGGCATTGCTAATCAGCGAATTATGCCCTAATGGCCATATAAAAAAACCTTCACTCCAGGGCTGAAACACGCAGTATTTTATACTATCTTTGCTCCCCCGATTTAAAAACCTTCGGGATTATTATCATGTTTGAAAATTTAATTCAAAAACACTTAAACGCTGATGTTCAGGAGTCTGCTGCTGCCGATAGTGCAGAAGCAACTACAGCGATACCAAATCTACCTGTACAGACCGCTCATGATGATTTCGACTGGAGCGTGGATAAACGTAATGTAACATCGTACAACCAGGAAGAAAAAGAAAAGTACGATAAGGTCTATGAAAACACTTTTGTTCAATTGAATGATGGTGAACTGATGAAAGGTCTTGTTGTGGGTTTAACCAAAACAGATGTCGTATTGAATATCGGTTTCAAAAGCGATGGACTTATCTCTTTGAACGAATTCCGCGATCTGCCAAGTTTAAAAGTAGGCGATGAAGTGGAAGTAATGGTGGTAGAAAAAGAAGACAGGGCTGGTCACCTGAACCTGAGCCGCAGGCAGGCCCGCATTACCCGTGCATGGGAAAAGATCATGGAAGTTCACAAGACTGGCGAGGTGATCACTGGTATTGTTACCAGCAAAACCAAAGGTGGTCTTATTGTTGATGTTTTCGGTATGGAAACATTCTTACCAGGTTCACAGATCGATGTGAAGCCGGTTACCGACTACGATCAGTTTGTAGGAAAAACCATGGAATTCAAAGTGGTTAAGATCAACGAAACCATTAAGAATGCTGTTGTGTCTCATAAAGCACTTATCGAAAGCGATATCGAAGCACAGCGTGCAGAGATCATGAGCAAGCTGGAGAAAGGCCAGGTACTCGAAGGAACTGTGAAGAACATTACAGACTTCGGAGCCTTTATGGATCTCGGTGGCCTGGACGGTTTGTTATATATCACTGATATTTCATGGGGTCGTATCTCTCACCCGGGTGAAGTATTGAAGTTGGATCAGAAGATCAATGTAGTGGTACTTGACTTTGATGATGAGAAAAAACGTATCAGCCTTGGTCTGAAACAATTGACCCCGCATCCATGGGATGTACTTTCTGAGAATATAGCTGAAGGCAATATTGTGAAAGGTAAAGTAGTGAATATTGAAGACTACGGTGCTTTCCTGGAGATCATGCCGGGAGTAGAAGGTCTTGTTCACGTTAGCGAGATCACATGGGCCAATACGCCGATCAACGCTAAAGAATTCTTCAAACTGGGAGATGAGCATGAAGCCAAGATCGTGACACTGGATAAAGCAAGCCGCAAAATGAGCTTATCTATCAAGCAGCTTTCGCCTGATCCATGGAACGATATCGAAGTTAAATTTGCTGAAGGCAGCCGTCATAACGGTTTGGTAAAGAATATTACTAATTATGGTGTGTTTGTTGAATTAGCCCCCGGTATTGGTGGTATGATCCATATCAGCGACCTGAGCTGGTTAAAACGTTTCAACCATCCAAGTGAATACACAAAAGTGGCAGCACATATTGATGTGGTGATCATGGGTATTGATAAAGACAACCGCAAACTGCAACTCGGACATAAACAACTCGAAGAAGATCCCTGGAACACACTGCAGGATACATTTGCTATCGGCACCATTCATGAGGGTACTGTAAGCCGCCGCGATGATAAAGGCGCTATAGTGCAGTTACCTTACGGGTTAGAAGGTTTTGCGCCTAACCGTCATTTGACAAAGGAGGATGGCAAGAGTATCGGTGCAGATGAAACAGCACAGTTCATGGTGATCGAGTTTGACCGTAATGAAAAACGTATTGTTGTTTCTCATACCCGCATCTGGGAACAGTCACAGGTAGAAGAAAAAGAAGCCGCTAAGAAAGACGCAAGGGTAGAAGCCGATAAAACGAAGAAAGCAGTTAAGAATATCCAGCAAAAAGTAGAAAAAGCTACTTTGGGTGACCTGAGTATATTAGCTGACCTGAAGAAGAAGATGGAAGGCGGTGATTCAGAAGAAACAAAAGCAGCAGAGTAAGCGACTATCGTATATTTACGACTGTTAATATTATAAGTCCTTCGGTAACACGAAGGACTTTTTTTTTGACCGAACATTTGCATAATTAAAATTACGTTGTATCTTGTGCAATATTACTAAGGACAATTACCCTTTCATCCGTACATCCTATCAATCTCCACTTGTCCATTTTTTCCTGTCAAACACTTTAGTCCATCATTTCTGAAAAGCTTTAAGGTTTTCTGTATTTGTTTTCGCAGAACTCCACCAGTATCGTTTGATAAATTCAGACCCTTTAGAAAATTTATTAAACCTCAAAGCATAAGTGATGAAGCATTTCTTTACCCTAATGATGTTAATGTTGTCGGTGACAGCATTTTCCCAGTCCGTGACAACAACGGAAACATTTCCTTCCAACGAATTTAATAACACAGGCGCCGCAGGGCAATCAGGTAGCTATACAGGTAACCTGGCCGGATGGTCTTTCAAATCTTCCGCCAGCGCTATCATTGAAGTAGATGATGCACCCGGCAGTGGGCATACAAAATCCCTGCGTTTTGCATCTGGCAGTGGTAGTGGTAATAACCCGAGAACAGATACAGCCACATCACCAAACCTAAGCCTGACTGAAGGCAGTTGTACAATCAGCAATCTTGCTTTCCAGTTTGACTGGTATGTAGAGACCGGCGAAAATGGAAACTTCGAAGTTAACCTGGAGTTTAGCGGAGATGGCGGTGCTAGCTGGAATACAGTATGGTCAAATACCAGCTTGCCTGGTAATGACGAATGGAATACAGTGACCGTTTCCGGAGGCATTCCAAACACGAATTCTTACTGGCTTGGTTCCGATTTCAGGTTCCGGTTTACGGCAAGAAGAAACTCAGGTTCTACCAGCCGTGAAGTATGGTTTGATAACATCCGTATATTGGCTACTTCTGCAGGTCCCGATATTCCGAGTTTTTCAAGTGTACCTGTACTGGTACAGGGAACAGCATTGCAACCCGGCGCAGTATACCTGTACCAGGATGTAGTTACTTATCCTGAAACACTGGATGCACTTATTAAAATTGAAGCGGACAGCAATGCCCATGTAACGTTACTGGATAATAATACACCCAACCCGGCCCGTATTCAGCCTAAGATTGCCAATGACGATCAATTGGGCAATGGCAGTGAAATATGCGACAAGGGCTGGGTTCAGTTCAGCATTACATTTATCAAAAACGGCAGTTACCTGGAGAATAGCCCGGCTACTGACGCAGATGACAGTTATACTGCACAATCATTGAGCGGTCTTCGGTACCAGCACTATGATGTGGATGGTTTTGAAAATGGTTCCGGTTATTTCCGTGAAGTAGGAGCAATAGCCAGCCCCCAGGATGTCTATGTAAATACACCATCCAATATATCAGACGGAGGCAGCTATTCTGCGGGTGGATACACATGGAGAAAGATGCTGGGGCATATTGGTGAGCATGCCGGGCTCTCAAGCGATCTTGATGCAACTTTTACCGCTGCATTCGGTGCTACTGCTGTCATAAGATTCCGCCTGGGATTTGAATATGTAAAAGGCGACGGTGGCCCAGCTTCTGAAGACCGTGAGTACGCTACCGAATTTAACTGTCTTACTTATCCCCAGCAAAGCCAGCTTACGCTTCCTGTAAAGCTTTTAAATTTTTCAGGGAATTACCACAACCAGGCCACATTGCTGAACTGGCAAACTGAGAATGAATTGAACTTTGCACATTTTGAAATTGAGCGCAGCAGCAATGGATCTGATTTTTCAACAAGGGGTTTTAAAACCTCAACATCTACCAACGCCAGCCGCCAGAGCTACCAATATACAGATGATCTTTCTATGGTGGCGGGTAATGTATTCTACTATCGCCTCAAAATAGTGGATCATGACGGGCAGTTCAGGTACAGCAATGTGATCATGATCCGTAAGGAATCAAAAGGGATCAATGGTGTAGCGCTTAATCCTAATCCCGTGGTAAATGGTATGGCTACCGTAAGGTTCACCGCTTCGGCTACCAATATGGTAAACTTCAGGGTGGTTGATATGAACGGGAAACTGGTATTACAACAGCAAAGCAAAGCATACGACGGTAACAATAGTGTTTCTTTAAATAACCTTGACCGTTTGCAGCCCGGAGTTTACCTGCTGCAAATGACGAACGGAGATGAAATGACGACGATCAAATTCAACATTGCCAAATAGAACTCAAATCGTTCAGCTGATTTATTTATGCTCAAGGTTTGCAGCTGACGGAGCCCCCTAGTCTTAGGGGGCTTTTTTTATGGCTGTCATGAAATTTCCTTTCTTACCGGGCAATTACTTAATTTAGAAAATAATTGCTTCTTTAAACAAGAAGGTATGAGTCGGATAGGAGAACGGTTAAGGCATTTCAACCCTGTCAGGAAAATTGTTTACGCAATAGTTGGTACAGTTTCTTACCCGGGATTGGCCATTATTAATAAGATAGAAATTACAGGCACGGAGAATCTGAAGAATTTACCGCGCAGCAATGTGTTATTTGTCAGCAATCACCAGACCTATTTTGCCGATGTGATCGCTTTTCTCCATATTTTTTGTGCGGTAAAATGGGGTAAGATGAATAAGCTCGGCATTCCTTATTACCTGTTGAATCCATTTACCCGTGTCAATTATGTGGCAGCAGAAGAGACGATGAAGGGAAGCTGGATCAGCCGGCTCTTTGCCCTGGCAGGCGCATTAACGGTTAAAAGAACCTGGCGGGCCGAAGGTAGGGAAGTCAGAAGGGGATTGGATCCCTCCGACACCCGGAAGATCACAAGGGCACTGGAAAGGAACTGGGTGATCACTTTTCCGCAGGGAACAACAAAGCCATTTGCCCCGGGACGTAAAGGAACGGCGCTGATCATTAAGCAGAGTAAACCGGTTGTAATTCCCGTTGTGATCAGCGGGTTCTGGAGAGCCTTCAATAAAAAAGGATTAAAGTTCAAGAAAAAGGGAGCCACCTTGTCCGTAAAATTCAAAGAGCCCCTGGAGATAGATTATGATCTCCCGGCAGAAACAATTATGCTGCAGGTAATGGATGCTATTGAGCAAAGTAAAAAGTATATGCTCATGGGTAAGCATCACTGGGAAGCTATTGATAAATAAAACGGCAAAACCATTTATATTTCCCCCCGCGTTGTATGAAACAAAAACCGGTAACGATTAAAGAAATTGCAAAGCGATTGAATGTTTCGGCTTCTACTATTTCAAGAGCCCTGCATGATCATCCGAGCATCGGTGCGGGCATGCGGCTACAGGTAAAACAACTGGCGCAGGAATTGAATTATGAGCCCAACCAGGCGGCTATCTCTTTTAAGCAGGGAAAAACGTTTACCATCGGGGTCATCCTTCCCAATCTCGGAGAGGAATTTTTTTCTATTGCCATTAACGGTATTGAAGATGTTGCTACCAGCAATAAGTATACGGTATTGATCGGTCAATCGCATGATGATGTGGAAAGGGAAAAGCAAATTACCGATACTATGCGAAAACACAGAGTAGATGGGCTCATCGTCTCTTTATCCAAGAATACGGTAAGCTATGAACATTTTGACCAGTTAAAAGAATATGGAATACCGGTCGTGTTTTTTGACCGGGTGCCTGACACGCCTGATTCATATACCGTATCCTGCAACCTGAAAGATAGTTCAGCAAAGTTGGTTGACTGGTTGGTGAATAAAGGGCATACACGCATTGGTTTTATCAAGGGCCCCGGTACCATGCTCCCTTCCCAGGAAAGACTGGATGGATATTATGAGGGATTAAAGAAAAATAAACTGCCTGTACTTAATGAATATGTTGTACAAACCGATCTCAGCCAGCACCAGACACAGGAGGCCATGCAGCAATTATTATCAGTAAAAGAAAGGCCGACGGCAATTATAGCGTTCAATGATTATATAGCGCTTGAAGCTATCAGGTATACACGCAGCAAAGGGCTTAAGATCAATAAAGATATTTTCTTTGTCAGCTATGCCAACCTGCCTGTCACCAGTTACCTGGATGATCCGCCGATAGCCTCGGTTGAGCAATTCCCGTATCAGCAGGCAGAGAAGGCCACGGACATCCTTTTTCGCATCATCAACCGCGGGGAATCCAAAGAAAACATCGAAAAAAAGCTGGTGTTGGAAAGTAAGGTAATTGTGAATAAAGAGGTCTGATTTTTTCTTCTAAAGAGGTATAAATCAATTTTTTTCTTTTATCTCCGCCGCTTATTTTTGCGGCGGTCCGCTGGATGCTGCGCAAGAGATGGCAGCCCACTGGGTTCAGCGAAAGCGGTCGTATGCTGCGGTCTTGAAAACCTACTTCACCTATATCCTCCTTTCTTTAAAAGACAACGGTTATTACTTTGGTCATACAGAAGATCTCGAAAAGCGACTAAAAAAGCATAATTCGGGAAATGTAATATCTACTAAGCGCAGAATTCCTTTCTGTCTTCACTATTTCGAAGCATTTTCATCTAAATCCGAGGCATATAAACGTGAATTTTTTTTCAAGTCCTACGAGGGGCGAATCTGGCTGATTAAGAATAACATAATACAAGAAAAGCGTTCCTGATTTTTTTGGAGTGAAGGCCTCCGAACTGTACATTTGCGCCGGAGAGATGGCAGAGCGGTCGAATGCGGCGGTCTTGAAAACCGTTGACTGTAACAGGTCCGGGGGTTCGAATCCCTCTCTCTCCGCTGGATAGCCTGCAAAATGATGCAAAAATCTGCAAATGAACACGTAACAGATTTTTGCATTTTTAATATGTAGCAAAAAACTGCCAAAAAATGCAGGTTTTGGTGTAAAATCAGAGACCAGAATTGACCTTTTTCATAGGTCTATTGTTCCATTTTGCATCAGGCCGCATCAGTCTAAGGTCTCAGTGTTCCCTTCTCTTCTCAATTTGCAAATTGTAAAAATTTAATGTTGTATGCAACAGCTAATGGACATCCATTTTAGCTTCCTGTGCCGTAGCACAAGGACCAACAAGAAGGGACAGTCACCCATCGTGCTCAGGATCATCTACAGGGGACAGCGAAGAGACATCTATACCGGGCTTTATTGTAACCAGGATGACTGGGACAGCTCTACCGGAACTGTCCTTGTTAAAGACGGGAGAAATAGTACACTTAATATTAATCTTGAGCGAATTGGTTATGCGGCCCAGCAAAGATTCGATCTCCTGAAACTGTCAGGTAACCAGTTCACCATGGACGAACTGGTCGATAAACTAAAAGGAAACGAAGAAAAGCCTGCCCTCCTGATCAACTATTTAAAGTCGAGAATTAAACAGTTAAAGGAGAAGGCTGGTGTCGATATCACGATGGCCACCTATGAGAAGTATGAACGCATACAAAGACATATGGTTGAGTTTCTCGAAAGAGAATTTCATGTCAAAAATTACCCGCTCGTACAAATGGACGGGAAGTTCCTGGGAAGGTATTTTCAATACCTGCGCACAGCGAGGCAAGTCAGTAACAATACTGCTGTAAAGTATATGACT
>DATDIX010000089.1:0-67403 GCA_036520835.1 Chitinophagaceae bacterium
AGATGTCAATGAAGGGAACGTAGTAAAAGACTTCACTTACGTTTTCTCTACCGGGCCTTCTATCGATTCACTGACTTTCAGCGGCAATGTATTGGTGGCAGAATCCGGGAAACCGGACTCAACACTTACGGTGATGCTTCATAAGAACAGCGATGACTCCATAGTAATGAAAGAACGTCCGAGGTATATTGCCAAACTGGACGGCAAAGGGAATTTCACTTTCCGGAACCTGCCACCGGGTATTTTTTATGTATACGCCCTGAAAGATGATACGAGGTTATACCGCTACAATCCAAAACAATTATTTGCTTTTGCCGACTCGCCGGTGGTGGTGCAGCAAACTACTTCTCCTAAAACATTATATGCATATACAGCAAAAGCTGCAGAAACGACAACAACTTCACCTGCAACCACAACCCCGAAAAGTGCTGCCGATAAGCGTTTAAAATTTCAAACAACTATTAACAGCAACAAACATGACCTGCTGAAAAAATTCAACATCACGTTTGAAAGACCCTTGCGGCAGTTTGATTCAGCAAAAGTCCGTTTTGTTACCGACACGGTCTATTCACCGGTAAACGGATACAGCTGGACCATGGACAGTACGCGGAAAAAAATAACATTGAACTACGCCTGGCAGGAAAACACTTTGTATCATTTTATCGTTCAGAAAGATTTTGCCACCGATACATTGGGGCAACAAATATTAAGAGCAGATACGGTTAGTTTCGTGACCATGAAGAATGCCGACTATGGCAAACTTGCCATCCGCTTCCGCAATCTCGATCTTTCAACCAATCCCGTATTACAGTTTGTGCAGTCAGAGGCCGTGGTCAGTTCATTTCCCTTAACGGCAGCAACTTTTACCGAGGCTCTTTTTCCGCCCGGGGAATACCAGTTACGCATACTTTATGACGCTAACAGGAATGGCCTATGGGATCCCGGCGATTTTTTTGGCAAACATATCCAGCCGGAAAGAGTAAAACCGGTTGAACGCCGCATCAATGTAAAGCCAAACTGGGAAAACCAGATGGAAGTAAACTTATAAAATTGGACCTGCCCGCCAGGAATATAAGCCATAGAAAAGTAGCTATCCCCTTGCTCTGAGCTCAAAACACATAGCTATCTTTGCGGCATGCAATTCTCTTCTGCCTTACTGGAAAATGCTGTGAACGAATTTGCCAAACTGCCCGGTATTGGTAAAAAAACAGCTTTGCGATTAGTGCTGCATTTACTAAAACAAAATACCGGTGAGGTTCAGCAATTCAGCGATGTGATGGCCCGTATGCGCAGTGAAATAAAGTTTTGCCAGCGTTGCTTCAATGTGGCCGATGCAGATATCTGTTCCATCTGCGCCAACAGTATGCGCAAACAGGAGATCCTTTGCGTGGTGGAGAATATCCGTGATGTGATCGCCATTGAAAGCACCCAGCAATTCAACGGCACTTACCATGTACTGGGTGGTGTCATTTCACCATTGGATGGTATCGGGCCCGACCAGTTAACAATAGAATCACTGGTGAACCGGGTACATAAAGAAAGGACCGAAGAACTCATATTTGCACTTAATCCTACCATACAGGGCGATACGACCATCTATTATATACAGAAGAAACTGCAGCCCTATAGCCTGCGCATCACTACTATTGCCCGCGGTATTGCCTTTGGTGGTGAACTGGAATATGCCGATGAATTAACATTGGGAAGAAGCCTGCAAAACAGGATGCCCATTGAAAAATATGTCAGCCATTAAGTCCCTTTCCCCGGGCCCCGGAAGCTGCCGGGACGGGCTGAGACCCTTTTGCTATTATCAATACTTATTGTAGCTTTGCCGCCACAGGCGGATTTGTTTATTGTTCGGCCTGAAACCCTGATACACTGAGTTTACCGAAGTGTCGAAGGGAACTGAACTAATAAACGTCAACGAAACTCCACTTAAGGTTTCCCAACGTTTATATAGTTCAATTGTTGTAATGATGTAACCAGCGGCATTAACACAGATAAACTGTTGTTGCGACGCTCCTTTCATCGTTCGGTAATTCTGTTCAGCTGTTAGCTATCAGCTAATGGCTAACAGCTAAAAACAAATAATATGAACATCAGACAAGCACTCGAAAAACGCATTCTCATCATTGATGGTGCTATGGGTACCATGATCCAGAAACATAAACCCACTGAGGTCACTTACCGGGGAGAACGTTTCAAAAACTGGCATCTCGATGTTAAGAATAACAGCGATATCCTCAACCTTACCCAACCGGGTATCATCGAAGGCATTCATCGTCAATATCTCGAAGCAGGTGCTGATATTATTGAGACCAACACCTTTGCTGCAACGGTTATTGCCCAGGCAGATTTTGAGCTGGAGGCCTATGCATACGAAATGAATGTGGAAGGCGCCAGGATAGCCAGGAAAGCTGCTGACGATTATACTGCAAAGGATCCTTCCAAACCACGTTTTGTGGCTGGCGCTATCGGGCCATTGAACAAAACATTGTCCTTATCGCCTGATGTAAACAATCCCGGTTACCGTGCTGTAACATTTGACGAAGTAATGAGTGCCTATTACGAACAGGTAAAAGGATTGGTGGAAGGCGGCGTAGATACTTTACTGATAGAAACTATATTCGACACATTAAATGCCAAAGGAGCCATCTTTGCCATCAAGAAATATTTTCGTGATACGAAGAAGGAACCGCTTCCGGTTATGATCAGCGGAACGATCACCGACGCCTCCGGCAGAACATTAAGCGGGCAGACCCTGGAAGCATTCTATACTTCTGTTATGCATGCAAAACCATTAAGCGTTGGCCTGAATTGTGCACTCGGGGCTAAAGAAATGCGTCCGCATATTGAAGAATTATCACAGATCGCCAGTTGCTATGTATCGGCTTATCCCAATGCCGGCCTGCCAAATGCCATGGGCGAATATGATGAAAGACCTGAAGATACCGGTCATTACCTGGAAGAATGGGCCAAAGAAGGATTTGTGAATATAGTAGGCGGCTGCTGCGGCACCACGCCGGACCATATCAGGCATATTGCAGAGCATGTAAAGAATATCAAACCAAGACAATTACCCGTAGTGGAAAAGGAACTCGTATGACAACTGCCAATATCTTATTAGTTATATCCATACTTATACTTGTTGTAAACAACTTTTCATTCATCAAAAAGTTGTTTGTAAAAAAGTCTTCATAAATGCAGGACACCATTGTTATTAAGCCATACTTACGCCTTTCAGGATTAGAACCCCTTGTCGTCAGGCCTGAAACCAACTTTATCAATGTGGGTGAACGAACCAATGTTACCGGTTCTAAAAAATTTGCCCGGCTTATTAAAGAGAATAAGTATGAAGAGGCCTTAAGTGTAGCCCGCCAGCAGGTAGAGAATGGCGCACAGGTACTGGACGTGAATATGGATGATGCTTTACTGGAAGGCGTGCAGGCCATGACCACTTTCCTCAATCTTGTACAGAGTGAGCCGGATATAGCGAAGATCCCGATCATGATCGATAGCTCTAAGTTCGAGATCATCGAAGCAGGTTTGAAATGTGTGCAGGGAAAGTGCATTGTGAATTCTATCTCCATGAAAGAAGGAGAAGCGAAGTTCATTGAACAGGCGATCATCTGCCAGAGCTATGGCGCTTCCGTTATTGTGATGGCTTTTGATGAAAAAGGGCAGGCAGACACAAAGCAACGTAAAGTAGAAATCTGCCACCGGGCTTATAAGATATTGACTGAACAGGTGGGCTACGATCCGCAGGATATCATTTTTGACCCCAACATATTTGCTATTGCCACGGGTTTGGAGGAACATAATAACTACGGCGTTGATTTTATTGAAGCCACAAAAGAAATAAAAGAACTGATGCCGCTGACCAAGGTCAGTGGTGGCGTCAGCAATCTTTCCTTTTCATTCCGCGGCAATGAACATGTAAGGGAAGCCATGCACTCCGTTTTTCTTTACTATGCTATTAAAGCGGGCATGGATATGGGAATTGTGAATGCCGGGCAGTTGGTGGTGTATGATGAAATTGAGCCGGGATTAAAAAAACTATGTGAAGATGTAATTCTCAACCGTGACAATGACAACAATGAAGCCACGGAAAAACTGATCGCCTTTGCAGAAACAGTAAAAGCCAAAGGCAAAGAAAACATAAAAGATGAGGCCTGGAGAAATTCATCAGTGGAAGAACGGCTGAAACATTCGCTGGTAAATGGTATCACCGACTATATTGACGCTGACACCGAAGAAGCCCGCCAGAAATATCCCCAGCCGTTGGATGTGATCGAAGGTCCTTTAATGGATGGCATGAATGTGGTAGGCGATCTCTTTGGTTCAGGTAAAATGTTTTTACCGCAGGTAGTAAAATCAGCGAGGGTGATGAAAAAGTCGGTGGCGGTTCTCACTCCTTATATTGAAGCTGAAAAGGAATTAAGAAAACAAGCCCATTTAGCAGCAGGCACTACCAATGAAGAGACAGCCGGTGCAGCTAAAATTTTATTGGCAACAGTGAAAGGAGATGTGCATGATATCGGTAAAAATATTGTAGGCGTTGTATTGGGCTGTAACGGTTACGATATTGTTGACCTGGGCGTAATGGTACCGACGGATAAAATATTGGATACTGCTGAAAAAGAAAAAGCAGATATCATTGGCCTGAGTGGTTTGATCACCCCTTCATTGGATGAGATGGTGCATGTGGCGCATGAAATGAAACGCCGGGGAATGAAACAACCTTTGCTGATCGGTGGCGCTACTACATCCAGGATGCACACCGCCGTAAAGATCGCCCCGCAGTATGATAATGGTGTGGTACATGTACTGGATGCATCAAGAAGCGTAACCGTTGCCGGATCCTTACTTAATGCTGAACAAAAACCCGAATTGCTCAACTCCATCAAAACAGAATATACCAAACTGGCGATTGATTTCGCCAATAAGAAAACGGTAAAGGAGTATTTATCTTTTAAAGCGGCACAGGAAAATAAAGTAAAGATCATCTGGGATAATTACACACCTCCTGTTCCGGCTTTTACCGGAACAAAAATATTCAACGACCATGATCTTTCGGAGATCAGGAAATATATTGACTGGCAACCCTTCTTTATTGCCTGGGAAATGCATGGAAAATTTCCGCAAATATTAAGCGATGCAGTGATAGGCAAGGAAGCTACTAAGCTCTACAACGATGCCAATGCTTTATTAGATAAACTTATAGCAGAAAAATGGCTTTCTGCACAAGGTGTTATCGGTTTTTGGGAAGCAAATACTACCGCTGCTGATACGATCGAAGTCAAAAATAAAAAATCAACAATCAAACTTGAATCGCTCCGGCAGCAGATCAAAAAAGCGCCTGGCCAGCCCAATTTAAGTCTTGCCGATTTTATTAAGCCTATTCAAACAACGGGGTCTTCTAAAGTCTCCCCTAACGGGGGAGATTTAGAGGGGGCCGATCATATCGGCGCTTTCTCTGTAACGATACAAGGTATCGAATCGCATATCAAAAAGTTTGAAGCTGCCCACGACGATTATAATAAGATCACCTTGCAGGCCCTCGCAGATCGTTTAGCCGAGGCCTTTGCTGAATTGCTGCACGAAAAAGTAAGAAAAGAATACTGGGGATATGTAAAAGACGAGAACCTGAGTAATGAAGACCTGATCAAGGAACAATACGTTGGCATCCGTCCGGCACCAGGTTATCCCGCCTGCCCCGACCATACAGAGAAATATAAATTGTTTGATCTGCTGGGCGGAAAAGAAAATACAGGTATCACATTAACTGAATCGTTAGCCATGTTCCCTGCCTCCTCTGTTTGCGGCTGGTATTTCAGTCACCCGCAAAGCCAGTATTTTGGCGTGGGTAAGATACAGCCTGACCAGTTAGATGATTATGTGCAACGAAAAGGAATGAGCAAGGAGGAAATGACAAGGTGGTTAAGACCTGTGCTGGAGTAAGATCTCATTCCACCTATACTGCCTCCATACTTAATGATCATTTACTTTCCTGCGCAGGGATCCGTAAATGTTGTCTCCGGTTTTTCCAACGGTGTATTGGTCTGTGCCAGTCGTTGGGCGCCTGTATTCGCAGGGCAGGCAATAGTGCCTACCGCATTATAGATCACCTGTCCTTTCGTATCAGGAACATATATCTGCACTTTGGTTCTTGAATAGCCGGAAGGAAAATAACGGATATAATATCCGCCGGGGTGCAGGCTCCACATTCCTTTTTTAACATCGCTGCGGTCAACTGTAGCCATGCCAGCAAGTATGGCATAGCGTTCAAAATCTTCATAGCTGTCCACACCTGTTTCTACCAACCTGCGGATATTGTTTTCGGCTTCCATTACTTGTTGCACGGCCGGTGGCACATCAACCAATCCTTGTTTGAGCGCCTCTCCTCCTATTGTTTCCGCATAACCACCATTCAATTTAACGATCTGGTCTGGCGTCAGCAACAAACTGCTTACTACTTTCAGTTTGCCGGAAAGGTTTTTAAACTTAGCCCTTGCGATGATGGCCCATAACAGCATCTGCACATCTCTCTGTGGCACTTCCGCGTGTTTGGCCGCATGGTTTTCCAGGATAGCATTCACGATGTCATCCATCTTTCCTTTTGTAGGAGCAAACATATAACCATCACCTTCGCTGGGGCCGTGTGTACCGGCCTTCAGGCAGTAACTCATATTTGTCATTTCGTAATAACCGGGACATAAAACAAACCCTCCTTTCTCTGCTGCTTTCATTTTATACAGGGGGATATATGTTTTATCGTTGCCAAATGATTCCGGCATTGATCCTTCCATTTTCGTATCATCTTTGAAATTAGTGGTGATGGGCGGCGGCTTTTTAAGCAGGGAGGTAACCGGGCTTTTTTCGCCGAGTACTTTATCTGTTATTCCCTTGAACTGGGATGATGCAAACAGGCAAAAACTAAATATGGCAACGAACAGTAAAAAGCTTTTTTTCATACTGCAGTATTTGAGGTCTTCTAAATTAGCATATTCAGGGATTCCAATCCAAATCAGGTTTTCCCTTCCGGCAAAATACCAAGTTGCATTAATTTGGTTTTAAGTTGCACGGGGGATTCAAAATGTATTGAGGTAATTCCCAGGGCTTCGGCCGCTTTAACGTTTCGCAGGCTATCATCAATAAACAAAGCTTCTGCAGGATTCACCCGGTAGCGATCCAGCAGCCGGTGATAAAATTCCGGAAAAGGTTTCCTTGTTTTCTCTTCACCGCTTACCACCCGGCCATCGAACCAATGCAAAAAATTATAACGGACCAGTGCAATATCAAAAAGCCCGGCCTGCCAGTTGGTCAATGCATAGATCTTATACTTTTTGCTTTCTTTCAATTCGCGGAATATTTCTACGGACCCGTGTATCGGGCTTTTCAGCATTTCTGTCCAACGGCCATAAAAGTCACGGATCGGTTGTTCCCACCCGGGAAATTTTTTTATTAACTCTTCTGTGGCCTCTACAATGGATCTTCCTTCATCCTGCTTTTCATTCCAGTCAGGGGTACAGATATGTTCGAAGAAATAATCCCTTTTTTCTTCCGAATCAAAATAGTTACGGTAGACATGCATCGGGCTCCAGTCAACCAGTACATTGCCCAGGTCGAAAATGATCGTATTAACAGCCATATTATTTTACAGGTGTTTTAAAACCCGGCAAACCTACTGAAAAAACAAGCGGTTTCCGGTTTGTTATTACAGGTCTATCGCTTTTCAAAAAATGCCCAGATCCGTTTTCTCGGTTTTACTTTATAATTACGGGTAATGTACTGGCGGATATGATCCATGGCTTCATCAACACTATCCGTCAGCAACACCAGGTTCATATCTTCCTTTGAGATAGTTCCTTTGGCTGCCATATCATTCATCGCTTCCATCAGCTCCCTGTAATATTCCTTTCCGAATAATACAATAGGAAACTGTGTGAGTGTTTTTGTTTGAACCAGCGTCAGTGTTTCAAAAAATTCATCCATCGTTCCAAATCCCCCGGGCATAATAATAAAGGCATAGGAATATTTAATAAGCAAAGTTTTGCGGACAAAAAAATGTTCGAAGGTGATGGATGTATGAAGATAAGGGTTGGCCTTCTGTTCAAATGGCAACCGGATATTACATCCTACAGACTGGCCGCCGTTTTCATAAGACCCCCGGTTAGCTGCTTCCATGATGCCCGGTCCGCCGCCTGTCATAGTGGTAAAACCCAGTTGTGCGATGCGTTTCCCAAATTCAGTTGCCTGTTGGTAATACGGATGACCTTCATTGAAGCGGGCAGATCCGAATACAGTGATACAGGGCCCTACAAAGTGCAGAGTCCGGAATCCTTTTATGAATTGAGTGAAGACACGCCAGGCAAACTTCAGTTCATATCCCCTGCTTTTCGGACCCTCCAGGTATATATGTTCTTTGGGCGGAATGATCGGCGCCAAAGGTTGTTTTGTTGCTCCTTTCATAGTAAAATGTAAATTGCCGGACAATTTAATGATTAAAAGCCCCCAATCCGCCTGTGGCGGAGGTAAAAATTCGTACAATATTAGTCATCATATCTATAAGGTAAAAACATGCGTATTATTTCTTACAATGTAAACGGCATCAGGGCTGCCATCAATAAAGGTTTTTTGGATTGGCTAAAAACTAACCCGGCGGATGTGATCTGCGTACAGGAAACAAAAGCCTTAAAGGAAAATGTGGATCATAAATTATTTAATGCGCTTGGTTATCATGACTACTGGTTCAGTGCAGAAAAAAAAGGATATAGCGGTGTGGCTGTTTTTACTAAAATAAAACCTGTAAATGTACAATATGGTACCGGGCATAAAGTAAGTGATGATGAGGGCCGTGTGCTGCAACTGGATTTTGGTGATACCAGGCTGATCAATGCTTACTTTCCATCCGGTACAAGCGGGGATGAACGCCAGAGTTTCAAATATGTGTGGCTGGATGAGTTTTTTGTTTACCTGGAAAAACTCAGGAAAAAATATCCAAAGCTGATCTTATGCGGTGATTATAATATTGCCCATAAGGAAATTGACATCCATGACCCGAAAGGCAATAAAAAATCTTCCGGTTTTTTACCCGAAGAAAGAGAGTGGATGGACAAATTCTTCAAACATGGCTGGATAGATACATTCAGGCAGTTTCATGAAGAGCCGCACCGGTATAGCTGGTGGAGTCAGCGTTTTCCCACTGTAAGATTGCAGAACAAAGGATGGCGTATTGATTATATTAACGTTACTGATCCGCTGAAAAAGAAATTGACCGATGCAGAGATATACCCCGATATCAAACACAGTGATCATTGCCCTGTTTACCTGGACATTAATACCTGATCACTGATGTTAGTTTATAATGTAACAACAAAAGTAGAGCACAGTATTGCTGAGGCATGGTTAGCATGGCTAAAAGAAGAACATATTCCCGACCTGGTAGCAACAGGATGTTTTACAAATGCAGTTATTCTTCAACTAACCGAAACAGACGATACCGAAGGGCCTACTTATGCCGTACAATATTATACCGGGAGTAAAGAGCAGTATAACCGTTATATTGAACAATATGCAGATGTGATGCGAAAGAAAGCAACAGATAAGTGGGGAAATAAATTTATTTCATTCCGGACAGTGATGACTGTTGTGAATTGATTGTGCAAAAGAAATTTTATTTGTTTGGGTGGTCCAGGAACACTTGTACGTTTCAATGAAAGGCCTGTCTGGCCTGTATTTCAGAGGACAATCAATGAAACCAGCCACAGCAAAGGGTTTTGGGAGATATGAATAATATCCTTCATTTATTTGACAATAAGCAAATCCTGCAAAATCCTTGCCCCATGCGGGTTCGGCTCGTTTAGAAAAATTTTCAAAAGACCATAATTTTTTTTGCTGGAAACAAAATCCGGTTAATTTTGTCGCCGTTAGCAAACATTATAAAATCACGTTTATGAACAAAGCAGAATTAATCGCAAAAGTAGCAGACGATGCAGGCGTTACTAAAACACAAGCTAATGCCGCATTGGATTCTTTTATCGAAGCAGTTACTAAAACATTGAAAGGTGGTGGTAAAGTTACCCTGGTGGGCTTCGGTACTTTCTCAGTATCTAAAAGAGCTGCCCGTAACGGCCGTAACCCTCAAACAGGTGAAGTGATCAAGATCAAAGCAAGAAAAGTTGCCCGCTTCAAAGCTGGTAAAGAGTTAGCCGCAAAAATGTAATTGCCCCATTACTTTTTTAAAAGCTCCATCTCAGTGAAACTGGACGGAGCTTTTTTAGTGAAAGAACTTAACTTTACACATTAATAAACAGAAAAAATAATTTTATGGGAAGAGGTGATAAGAAAACTGCAAAAGGAAAACGTTTTAAAGGTTCATTTGGCAAAAGCCGCCCGGCTAAGTCTCCTGCGGCCAAAAAGAAAACGGCTGCAAAGAAGAAAAGTAAATAAGTAAACTGGTTAATTGACAGGCAGAGAACTAAAGTTCTCTGCCTGTCAACCTAAATAACTAACCTCTCCACTTGTCAGGGAGCCAGTCGTTCTATTTTCCATTCGCCGCTATCTTTTAAAGAGTATTCTATCCTGTCGTGCAGGCGTCCCGGTCTGCCCTGCCAGAACTCCACCATTACAGGCCGTACAAGATATCCGCCCCAGTGATCCGGTCTTTTAAGCGCAGAGACCCTGGTTCTATCTTTTTCGAACTGGTGATACTGATCTTCTAACCAATCCCTGTCTTCTATTACCTGGCTTTGCGGTGATACAGCTGCGCCTATTTGGCTGGACAGGGGTCTTGAATAAAAATACTCATCGCTTTCCTGTTCCGTCACCTTTTGGACAAACCCGGTTATACGAACTTGCCTTTCCAGCTCTTTCCAGAAAAAAACAAGACATGCCTTTGGATTTTCAGCCAGTTGTTTTCCCTTGAAACTATCATAGTTGGTATAAAAAACAAATCCTTTTTCAGAAAAACCCTTTAATAATACGATCCGGGCAGAAGGGAGCCCGTCAGCCGAGGCGGTGGCCAATGTCATTGCATTTGCTTCTTCTATTTCTGCGGTTATTGCATCTTTCCACCATAGGTCAAATTGCCGGATAGGATCATTTAGTATATCCTTTTCTGATAATACTTTCTGCGAATAGTCTTTACGG
This sequence comes from Chitinophagaceae bacterium, assembly GCA_036520835.1. Lineage (GTDB taxonomy): Bacteria > Bacteroidota > Bacteroidia > Chitinophagales > Chitinophagaceae > VBAT01. Next base: position 11,152 of record DATDIX010000089.1, read on the forward strand.
ATATCCGCAATACTTTTTGCCATACGATCAAATTGTGACTGTAAATTTAGTCGCTTTGCAGCTGCCTTAAAACGACAAAAGCCCTTAACGGGCTCATTTATCCAAATATTTTTCCAATTATTTCGCTGATTTGTGCACTAACTGGTCTCTTTCTTCGGCTACCACATTCAGCATGCTCTCCAGTTCTCCTATCCGCTTTAATTGCACTTCCAGTTTTTTATTGGCATCTGTGACGGCCTGCATATCGCTGTTCAGTTCTTCCAGGTAAGCTACTCTTTTCTGCAACTGCTGCCGCTGGAAATTAGCTTCCCGCAATTTTTCTTCTGTTTCCATCAACTGCCCCTGCATATGCTGGTTATCTGAGGCGATTACATTTAATTTCAACTTTTGATCTTCAAACTCCCTGCTCATTTTCTGGTAGCTTTCCTTAAGATCCTCATATTCCATATTGATCATTTTGGAAGAACTGACCTGCAATTCCAGCTTCTGCATTTTGCTTTGCAATACATTGAACTCGCTGTAGGCATTATCCAGCATAGATGTCATTTCCTTTGTCAGGTGCTCTTTTTGTTTTACACTGGTGATCTCTTTTTCTTTTTCCATCAGCTTCATCTGCAGTTCAGCTATTTTCAAAGAAAGCTCTTCGTTGTACTTTTGGGCATCTCTTTGCCTTTCTTCTGTTTCTTTGATCACATCTATGTTGCCGAGCAGTTGCTTGATCTTCTCGTTCTGTTCCGTCAGGCTGCTCTGGGCCAGGCGCAATTGTTCAAGATAATCCGGCTTATCCGCTGTATTGATGACATGAGTAACAGGGGGTGCTTTTTGTAAGTTGTCCATTTCCGACATCAGTATCTTATTCTCCTTACGCATTTCTTCCGCTTCAATAGAATAGATATTGACGTTTTCTTCGGCTTCCGCCAGTTGCTCTTTTAATGCCGATACCTGCTGCTGCGCTCTTGCTACCTGTTCCCGCAAGCCTGAAAGCTCTTTATCTTTTAATTCAACATCATTAAAATAACGCGACTTCCATTCATCCCTGAATTTATTTACTTCATCTTTTTCACTCATGGATGTTTTAAGATTGCGGCGGCTGGCGATAGTAAAATGAATAGTGATACCCAAGATGATCGCCCCAAAAAAAAGCAGTATGATCTCCAGGATTGAAAGTGTAAGAGTGGTGTCGCCCATAATGGTGGTTAAACTTGATTGAAAATAGGAAAAAATGGCAAAACGACAATTGCTAGTTTCTCACAAAAGCGATACCAGAAGCCTGCCCGGGCAGGTATGTTTACAACTTGGGATCAACTGTGCAAAACAGTGATAATAAAGGGAAGATCAGCCACTGACAAGGGTTCCTACTTTTTCGCCGGTAACAACACGGCGCAGGTTGCCATCCTTATGCATATCAAAAACTATGATTGGCAGGTTGTTTTCCATACATAGGGTAAATGCCGTCATATCCATTACCCGCAGATTTTTGGAAAGACATTCCTGGAAAGTGATGGTACCGAATTTTGTTGCTGAAGGGTCCTTTTCAGGGTCGGCCGTATAAATGCCATCTACTCTTGTGCCTTTTAATATTACATCTGCATTGATCTCTATAGCCCGTAAAGAACCGGCTGTGTCGGTAGTAAAGTAAGGGTTACCTGTACCGGCCCCGAATATCACTACCCGTCCTTTTTCCAGGTGGCGGATAGCCCTGCGGCGAATATAAGGCTCGGCAATCTGCTCCATTTTGATAGCGCTTTGCAAACGGGTGTAAATACCAACCCGCTCCAGTCCTGCCTGCAATGCCATACCATTGATAACAGTGGCCAGCATTCCCATATAATCACCATGGGCCCTTTCAATACCTGTTTCCGCTTCATTCATGCCCCTGTAAATGTTTCCGCCCCCTATAACGATGGCTACTTGTACCCCTAACTCGGTAATTGATTTGATATCCTGGGCATACTGGGAAATTACATCCGAATCAAGACCAAAATTCTTATCCCCCATTAATGATTCACCGGAAAGTTTCAGCAGAATACGTTTGTACTTAGGCAGCATGAACAGACAATTTTTTTCGCTGCGAAGATAAGGGTAAGTTATAGTTTATGGGCTCCCGTTTTTTAGTATGAGGGGCAGGAACCAACCACCCGGATTCATCCCATATCCCTTAAAAGACTGGGGGTTTAACGGCCCTGATACTATACACCATGGGTATCTTTCCTTCCATGCCCTTGATACGCCAGTTACCATCGTCTCCCTGGATGGTATTGCTGAAGTTAGGATACGGGGAATACATGAATTCGTTGAACTGTTGGATCTTTAATCCTTGTCTTATCAGGGCGTTCAGCACTTCACTAATGCTGTGATTCCAGCTATATTCTTTGCCGGTAATGTTCGCTTTGCGGTCGGTATAGGTTCCATAGTTCTCAGTTATGATCAGCTCCCTGTTCTCATAATAGTATTTGATGTGGGTAAATTCATCATCAAACATCCATACTACCGGGTGAAACTCTGCTATATAAAACATTCCGCCGGGTTTTAAATAATACGAAATGATCTCCGCCCACTTATCCAGGTCAGGCAACCAGCCAACAACGCCATAAGAAGTGAAAACGATATCAAAAGCCTCTTTTAAATTTTCGCCGAAGGGAAAGTCTTTGGAAGAACTCTTATTTAGCGGATGGAGATCATATACATTACAGCAAATGAATTTTGCTTGTAGTCCAAGTTCTTCATTCAGTTGTTTTGCTTCCCGGATCGCTTCGTCAGAAAGATCAACACCGGTTACATCGGCGCCCAATCTTGTCCAGTCAAGGCTATCCATTCCAAAATGACATTGCAGGTGAAGCATTTTTTTTCCTTTTACATCACCTACCTCATTCAATTCGGTCGGGGTAAGCACATGATTACCGGATTTAAAACCCGCCAGGTCATAAAAAGCAGAATCTTTGTGAACAGTAGTTCGCTGGTTCCAGAGTTCTTTATTGGCTTCGAAATACTGATCGTATTGGCCCATTGCTTTTAATTTATTACACAACCTTTTTATTAGTTACAAGGGAAAGTTTTCGCCGTAAGTCTTTTCCATACTGAATATAAAAATAAGAAAGCGCTGGTGAAATACATGCGTCATTCAATAATATACAAGAAGGGAGGTATGCATGTTCACATCTCACCAGGCTTCTGTGTCACACTATTTATTTAACAATAAAAAAACCTGTGTTGGCTGCACAGGTTTTAAAAATTTTATTTACAAGACTTCATCTCTTATCCTAATGCCACTCTTTTAAACTCTAATACTTTCACATCACCTGATTCCTTCAGGTAGTCAGCTACAGATTTGCCGGCATCCTTTACGAAAGCCTGTGCAGTCAGCGTTTGTTCTTTAAAGAATGCACCCATCTTACCATCAGCGATCTTAGCCAGCATTTCATCTGGTTTACCGGCCATCTTCGGATCCTGTTTCATCAGTTCAACAATGATATCTTTTTCACGGGCAATCACACTGGCAGGAACACTTGCTGCATCTACTGCAACAGGGTTCAGTGCAGCGATCTGCATTGCTATATCTTTACCAACTTCAGCAGCTTCTTTGCTTAAACCAAGCAATACGCCGATACGGTAAGCACCATGAATATAAGAAGCTACATAAGGAGCTTCTACTCTTTCAAATTTAGTGATCCCGATCTTTTCACCGATCGAAGCCAATTTGTCATTGACGAGATCAGCTACAGTAGCGCCATTGATAGATACCGTATTTAGTTCTTCAAGGTTCTTTACATTATTAGCGATGGCCGCATCAGCAATACTCTGACCGAAAGCCACGAAGTCTGCATTTTTGGAAACGAAATCCGTTTCGCAACTTACACAAACAACAATACCTGTTTTGTTGTCAGCCGTTGTTTTAGCGATCACCACGCCTTCTTTTGCCTCACGGTCACTTCTTTTAGCGGCTACTTTCTGGCCCTGCTTGCGCAACCAGTCGATCGCTGCTTCGAAATCACCATTGGTTTCCGTTAAAGCCTTACGGCAATCCATCATACCTGCACCAGTTGCCTGGCGAAGTTTATTGATATCCTGTGCACTTATTGTTACTGTACTCATACCCCAAACCCCTAAAGGGGATTTATTTTTCGTTAATAATATTTTGAACAACCTGAGAAAACTCCCTTATTCCCCTTTAGGGGCAGGGGTTTATCTCCTTCCGCCACCCGGGCCTCTTCCACCACCGCCACCACCGGGTGTACGACGTCTTTGTCCCCCTCCGGCGCCAGGACCACCCGGACCACGGCCTCTTCCGCCACGTCCGCCTTCAGCCTGCGCTTCAGCTTCCATTCTTGCTGCTTTTCTTTCTTTCTCATCATCGCTCATTTCTTCTGTTTCTTCTTCTTTAGCCGCTTGTCTTTCAGCCAGGCCTTCTGCAATTGCAGCCGTAAGATAATTAGTGATGATAGCTATTGATTTAGTTGCATCGTCATTGGCGGGAACGGCAAAATCAACTTTATTAGGATCACAGTTTGTATCTACCACTCCGAAAGTTGTGATACCAAGACGTTTTGCTTCGGCCAATGCAATATGCTCATGACCAATATCCACGATGAATAAAGCAGCAGGTACACGGCCCAGTTGAGCAATACCACCCAATACTTTTTCCATTTTATCTTTGTCACGGCTTAAGGTCAGGCGTTCTTTTTTGGTGATGCTGTCAAATGAACCATCTCCCAGCATTTTTTCAATGCTCTGCATTTTCTTTACACTCTTACGTACGGTATTGAAGTTGGTTAACATTCCACCTAACCACCTTTCTGTAACGAAGGGCATGTTTACACGACGGGCACATTCATTCACGATATCCTTAGCCTGTTTCTTAGTACCAACAAAGAGGATCTTTTTACCACTACGGGCAATCTGTTTCATTGCCGCCGCAGTTTCCTGCAGCGCTTCAACTGTTTTATTGAGGTCAATGATGTGGATACCTTTTTTCTCAGCAAAGATGTAAGGCAACATCTTGGGGTTCCACTTCTTTTTCAGGTGACCGAAGTGAACACCTGCGTCGAGAAGCTGCTGTTGTAAGGATGTATTATTTTCCATTTTTATTTTAAGCTTTTAGCTATTAGCTGTTAGCCGTTAGCAAGTGAAAAATTGAAATTATGTTGATGCCCGGCTAATAGCTAACAGCTAATAGCTAATGGCCTCATATTAACGTTTTGAGAACTGGTAGCTTCTTCTTGCTTTCTTATGACCGAATTTCTTACGCTCTACAGATCTTGGATCACGTTTCAGCAAACCTGCCGCTTTTAATGCAGGACGAAACTCCGGGTTCAGATCTACCAATACACGGGCAATGCCGAGCATGGCAGCTTCTGCTTGTCCTTTAGCTCCGCCACCACCGGCATTGATCTTTACATCAAATTTGCCGACAGCATCGATTGTTTTAAAAGGACGTTCCACCTGGTTCTGCAGGTACACCAGCGGAAAATATACTTTGTAGTCTTTATCGTTTACTGTGATCTTGCCATCTCCTTTGGAAAGGAAGATCCTTGTCACAGCTTCTTTACGACGACCAACACTGACTTTTTGCTTTTCCATTTTATATTTAGCTTTTAGCTGTTTTTAAAATTTTAAATCTTTTGGTTGTTGCGGTCCGTGAGGATGATTGGCGCCAACGTACACAAATAATTTTTTGTACATCTTGCGACCCAGACGGTTTTTAGGGAGCATTCCTTTTACCGCTCTTTCAATAACAACCTCGGGGCGACGCTTCTGCAGGTTAGCTGCTGTTTCTTCCTTCCGTCCGCCTGGGTAACCGGTGAAGTGGTCGTAGATCTTTTGTTCTAGTTTGTTGCCTGTGAAAACAACTTTTTCTGCATTGATCACCACGATATAATCGCCGGTGTCAACGTGAGGGGTGTAGTATGCTTTGTTCTTACCGCGAAGGATCGCAGCGATCTTGGCACACATACGCCCAACGGTTTGATTAGTACCGTCAACAACCCACCAGGTACGTTGTACGGTAGCCTCGTTCGCATGTTTGGTAGTAAAATGTAATTTGCTCATTTTGATCTTTGTTTGTGGCTGCCGCTATCCCGGCAAACCGATTTTTAAAATGGGTGGCGAAGATAGGATTGGGAGATTTATTAACCTAAAAATTGGAGTGGTAATTTTAATACTAGCTTTGTAACAAATTGTTTATCAATAAAAATTTTGTCATTTAAAATAAATGACTTTGGAAAGTTGGCAAATTACCAACCCTGGCTTATCTTGCAGCTATCCAAAATTCTTAGAAAGATTAGTTTATCGAAAAAACCAACGGTAAGCGTTGTACTTGTCTATTCACTATTGTAACTGAAACAATGGCGTGCAACCTGATTATTAACTCTAAAAAGAGTCAATATGCTTATCGTTTATTTAGAAAAATTGAATGCTTTTGCGAAAAACCATGCTAACGCAAGAAAAAGTTTAGCTGTTTGGAAAATGGTTGTTGAAAAAGTAACCTGGAAAAACAAACAAGATGTTTTAGATGATTTTCCTAAAGCTAAAATGATAAAGAACAACCGGGCCCGGTTCGAGATCGTTCACAATACCTACAGATTAATTGCACAAATTCAATATGAGAATGAGATAGTCGAAATACGATTCATTGGTACACACAATGAATATGATAAAATAGACCCTGAAACAATTTAATTATGAAACAATGGTTTCTCATAGAAAATGAAGCAGACTACAAAAAAGCAACGACCAGGTTTGAAGAAATAAGAGAGGCCCAAAAAGGTTCAGAAGAACATAAGGAAATGCTTCTCCTTGCACATCTTATTAATAAATATGAAGAAGATAAATGGGACATTCCTGAAGTTGACCCGATAGAGTATATCAAGATTAGAATGGAAGACTTTGGCTACAGTGCTTCTGACCTTGCTAAAGAATATGGCGATAAAGGAACAGTGAGCAAAGTGCTGAATTATAAACAACCTCTTTCTCTAACTATGATCCGTAAATTCAGTAAGCTTCTCAGGATACCTGCTGACGCCCTTACAAAAGAATATAAGCTGAACATATAATGTCAACCCATCTTCTCAATCGTTCGACTTTCGGCGATCCCAAAAACTCGGGCAATTTAATACCCCTCGAAGAAGCCCATGCCTTATTAAATGAATGGGTGCCCAATGAACGGCTGCGCCTGCATATGAAACAGGTAGCCGCCGTGATGAAAGCCTGGGCAATAGAAAAAGAAAGCGCAGATCCAGCAACAGCTTTGAAATGGGAACTCGCCGGTTTATTACATGATGCCGATTGGGAAAAATATCCCGATGATCATTGCCGCATCATTATTGAAGAACTGGAAAAAAGAAATATTGATCCTGATGTGATCCGGTGTATCGCTTCACATGGGCCTGGTTATTTTGGTGTAGAGCCAGTCAGTAAAATGGACAAGATGATATATGCCATAGATGAACTTTCCGGTTTTGTTCATGCCGCTGCATTAATAAGACCAACACGATATGAAGGACTGGAAGTAAAAAGTGTATTAAAAAGATTAAAGACGCCTTCCTTTGCCGCCCAGGTAAACCGGGATGACATCACTGATGCCATATCAAGAATTGATGTATCGCTGGAAGAACTGATACAATTTATTATCGACCACCAGCAAAACGTGGTATAGATATAATGCCGGCATTTTGTTCCTTATTAATAACCGGATCAATGCATGAAAAAGATACTTTGTATAGGAGAAGCGCTGATCGATATGATCTGCACAGATAAAGCCAGTTCATTATCAGATGGCTGCCATTTTTTAAAAAAACCCGGCGGCGCTCCCCTGAATGTTGCAGCTGCTATTGCCGCATTGGGTGGTAAAGCAGAACTGGTGGCCAAAGTTGGTATCGATCCTTTTGGGAGTCACCTGGTCAGTGTAATGCAGGAATTCAATATTAACACCAAATGGGTATTACAGGATCCATCGCATTTTACCACTTTTGCTTTCGTATCACTTATGGAAAATGGTGAACGTGATTTTTATTTCAACCGCGGGGCCGATGGTCAGTTGAGCGAGGAAGAAACAGGCGCCATTGACCTGGATGAATTCTCGATCGTTCATTTTGGTTCGGCAACCGCTTTTCTACCCGGGCCATTGCAAGCCGCTTACCGTGGACTAATGCAAAAATGTTTACAAAAAAATGTCCTTGTCAGTTTTGATCCTAATTACCGGCATCTTTTGTTCCGGGACAATGTGCAGACTTTTATCGATCAATCCTGGAATTTTATCCATAGTTGTCATTTATTTAAATTAAGTGACGAAGAGGCAATGCTCATAACAGGCAAATCAACTTTGCCGGATGCTGTTGGGTCGTTGCTTCAAAAAACAACGGCGATCTTTACCGTTACACTAGGAAAAGAAGGAACTCTGCTTGGACTAAACGGTACGACAACTATCATTCCCAGCATAGAAATAAAACCCGTTGATACTACGGGCGCCGGTGATGCTTTTGTGGGAGCTCTATTATATCAATTAAGTTCACTCCCGGCAAAACAGGTCTTGCAGTTAACCACTGACGACTGGAAACAGCTTATTCTTAATGCAAACAAGGCGGGGGCACGTACCTGCGAGTATCTCGGCGCTATGGAAGCATTTAAACACCTGAGCAATGATATTTTCAATTAATAAAAAGTTTGAAAGATCAATGCTGCTGTTACTCTTGTTTCCTTGTCGCGGGATTAAATGTTCGCCAGCTATGCCAGAACTCCTGGTAAGCGGGTAAAGGTTTCAATGAATAACTGGTATCAATCCCTTTACCATCTATCCGGAAACGACGCTCATTATAAAAAATGGTATCATTGGCTAAAGAAAACCGGGCATCACCCCCTGGTCTTTCGAAAGCAAAGAAGCTTTTCTTATCTGTTGACAGTACCAGCAATAATGGTGTACTTCCTATTGTATCCTGTATGATGCCTTCTGAATACAACCGGTTCCAGTCGTAGGCTTTTCTTTCTGTGCCTGTTTTTACACCTATCACCCATGATTTATTTTTCCAGGAAAGACTGTCGGTACCCGTCAGCCTGCTCCTGCTTTCACCTGTTTCAAACTTCATCGTGCTGTCATAGGATTGAAGAAATGCAGGATCAGCCTGCATGATGTATGAGCTGGGATTCATCCGCAACCAATTTGCCAATGAAGTTTGCATACTGAAAACTTCTGGTAATTGCTGTCCTTTCAGCGGACCCGTAATCGCCTCTCCATTTACCTGTCTCCACCAACTCTTTGTAGTTGCATCTTCAAACATCGCATTAAAATGATCCATGCCAACTAATCTGAATTTTTCAGGCTGGCCATTGACAACCGGCTCAAAGACACGACCAGTCCTGCATACCGTGCAGTAAGTAATGATCATGGGTTTGCCTCCCACGGAATCCTGCACCTGGTGATGGTAACCCAAAAACTGTATAGGATAAGCCTTGGCTTCCCCGTTATTAATTACACCAATCACCAGCCTGTTCGTGTCTACCTGGTTAGCCGAAACGTTTACCATTAATAGTTTTTCGGGCTGGTAGAACATATGATCAGCTGCCATTTTAAAATTGATCATATATACCACAGCAGCTACCAACGCAAGAGGAATGAATAATAACCATTTTCTCTTCCAATGAGATTTGAATAGCCCGATTATGATCATCACGCCGAATAACACCCGGAACACCCAACGCCATTTATACAGGAAATAAGCTACGTCAATACTATTCATTTCCTGGCTACCGGGCATGGGCATGATGAAGTAAACATTTAATATTTCAAAGACCAGTAACCCGGCCAAGCCCAACCAAAAAAATTTTTTCATGCTGTTCTTTTATATATCAAAAACTTAGTAACAGGTAATCAACCAGGAAAAAAAATGGCGTTAGTAAAGAATTACCACGCCGTGAATGCTTATTGCTAAAAAAATTCATCCGCGTTACTGCTATAGTTCCGCGAATTACGTAATGGCCGTATTCTTTTTTCCTTGTCAAAGGCGAAAAGAAACACCGGCACTTATAAGATAATCTGCAAATGCCGCATCACCCTGAACATATACACCTGTATCGGCAGTACGGCGTTTGTCTGAATCACTTTGTGTACGATTTCTTTTCAGTGCAACCGGAACAGCAAGATTGACACTGATCTTTTTAGCTACAAAGGTTACAGCCGGTTCGGCTGAAATAATATAACCCGGTCTCCTGAAGCCACGGCTTCCGCCAATCAGGTCTTCTGAAGGAAGCCCTTCTATCCGGACGCCTCCTGAAAAATTAAATTTGCTGACCATATAGCTCAGCCCCGCCCGGGCCATGAAAAGATCAGGAACACTCATTACATCTGTATTGTATTTTTTGGCGGTTGCCGATGGCGTACCTCCACGGGCAGTAGAGGTTCCATTCACTTCCCGCGGATTGGTCAAATAGAAACAACTGGCATAGACCCCCAGTTTATGACTGAAATTATAAAAGCTGTTCAGTTCAAAAGTTATACCGGTACCTCCATCGCCTGGCTGAATGGATTGATCAACGGGCCCCAGCACACTTGAATCCGCCTTTTTATAAAAGTAATCCTGGTAATTAAAAATACCTGTTGGCAGCTTGATCCCTAATCCCAGTTGCAGATTTCCCTTGTGTGATTTGGCAGGATCAAACATCCATCGGTACGCTGCTACACGGATATCGCCGATACCAAAAGAGTGAGTGGAATGTCTTGTCTGGCCATCATGCTCATACAGGGAAGAACGTGCAAAACTCATAACGGGCAGTACCAGTGCAAGCGACCACCTGGAATTAAATGTCCGGGTAGCCGTAATATCAAGCTCATAGGCATGATTGATCACATTGCTATGCTCTTCCTCCCGGTGTTTTTGCTCCTCGGTACCTACAAAATGTTTATAGGATTTATAATACCGGTTATTGAGGTTCATGTCCCACCCTTTCAGATCAGTAGGACGGGAACAAACACCTGTTGTGCCTTTGATGGCCACACAACCTTGTGCATTTGTTTTTATTTGCATCACTGCAAATAAGAAAAGGAGAAGTGCATAAACGTGTTTCATAATTGATTTTGGCTATATATGCTGATTTTTTACTTTTTACCGGATGTATTAATTAGTTATTCATCTTTTATGCCCCTTCAGCACTTTCGAAAACAAATGCTCCCTACTGTAGTGCTGGTTAGAAGCGAAGAAAATTTGTTAGCCCTCGCTATTAAAATCACCTGTCCGGGTACCTGCTTTGAAGATAACGATTTTTACCCTTTTATCAATACCGGGCATTTATTGAGCAGTTAAATACCTCTTACTTATTTCATCGTACAACTTCATCAGGTCATTTGACTTGCCATTATTGTCAAAAACCTTTTCCCAGGTATTTAATGGTTCCCAGATACAGGTACCTTTCCCTTTTCCGCCCGGCAATTCAAAAGCGATCTTGTTTACTTCATTTTTCAAAGCGGAGTACTCCACTACGATCACATCTTTACCATATCGCCGCACCAGGTCGCTGAGATTATCACGAAGATCATCCAGCGTGCCGTGCCATTTGGGATAATAGGATTCGCCGATCACATCGAATGAAACACCACGGGCCAGCATATTATCAATAAAGAAAACAGATTCATCGTTCTGCCCGCCCAATGCCACATGCAGCATCATGATCACGGAGGGATCCACTGCTTTTACTGCGGCAGTACCGGCATTCAGTAATTGAGCAAGGCTATCGAGATTACTTACATTTCCTTCCGGCCATATTATTCCATGATTGATCTCGTTACCTATCTGCACCATATCCGGCGTTGTGCCCTGGTCCTTTAACTCCTGTATCACTTTCTTTGTATAATCATACACAGCCTTCTTCAGCTCCTCAAATGTCAAACTTCGCCATGCAGCAGGTTTGTATTGTTTTCCCGGATCGGCCCAATAATCGCTGTAATGAAAATCGACCAATAGTTTCATGCCGGCAGCTTTGACTCTTTTCGCCATTTGTTTTGTATGCTCTAAATCACAAAACCCTTTTTTAGGAGAATAGCCGCTGTCTCTTGCCGGGTCATTAAAAATCCTGAGTCTTACGTAATTAAATCCATGGTCTTTTAATATAGTTATAGCATCCTTCTCCGTTCCATTATCAGAAAATTTCATTCCCCTGTCTTCCAGTTGTGGTAAGAAGGAAATGTCAGCACCGATCATTTTGCCTACTTCCCTTTTCTTCGCAGCTTCTCCTTTTAATTCATACTTTTTATCAATGTTAATGGATAAAGCGCTGCCCGGTGGGACCGTGATGATATCGGTGGAACCCGTCCAGAGACCCGCAGCTTTTGCTTCAAACTTAATAATTCCCGGCTCACCGGTTGATTGCACGATCACCTGGCATTTGCCATTAAATAAACTTCTTTGCCATGCGCCATCAGCACATTTATCCGGTTCATGACTGCTGGGATCACCATTGCCCACCCCAATAATTTTTCCCGGGCCGGAAATAGAGAAAGTGATCATATTATTTGCATCAGGCACTTCCCTGCCCTGTTGATCTACCACACTTAAATTAATTACACTTACATCTTTCCTGTCTGCAAACATGGTTGTTTTATATGGCGTCATCACCACTTCCGTTGGCGTTCCGGTTGTTTCTATTTTCCTGGTTAACTTTTTCCCTTTTTTATACGCCACGGCTTCCAATGTCCCCGGCTGGTAATCTACTGTCCATTTTAAATGACTGTTGCGGGGCATATCTTTTTTACCCAAACTTTTCCCGTTTAAAAACAATTCAACATTGTCCGCATTGGTATTTACCCATACGTCAATGGGCTTGCCCCTTTTATCCCGCCAGTTCCAGTGCGGTGAAATATGCAACACATCCTTATCCGTCCACCAGCTTTGATAGTAGTAATAAATATTCTTTGGAAACCCGCACATATCCATGATGCCAAAATGCGAATTGATATTAGGCCATTCAAAAGGAGTTGGTTCTCCGCGATAATCCAAACCCGTCCATACAAAACCACCGAGCCAAAAATCATTTGGCGCAGCTAATGTCCACCACATTTCAGCAGTGCTTGCCCACCAGGGGAAAGTAATATCCTGGTCAGGAACATATCCTCTTATTGTATCTTTTTCATAAATACCTCTTGTAGAAACCGTGCTTCCCATTTCTGTACCGATGATCGGCTGGTCAGGATGATCACGATGATAATCTGCAACAAATTTTTCACGATAGTTAAAGGAACGAACCGGTATCACTTCATTCACGCCACGATATACATTCGGCAGGTCAGCAGCATAGGTGGAGGTACGTGTTGGATCCAGCTCTTTTAGTTTTGCTATAAATGTTTGCGCTATTCTTTTGCCGGTTGTTTGTGTATGTATCCATCCTTCCTCATTTCCTATTGACCACATAAAAACAGAAGGATGATTACGATCTCTTTTTACCAAACGTTCAAACTGATCCATATACTCCGGGCTGCTGTTCAGTAATCTTTGCTCATCCATTACCAGCATACCCAAACTATCACATGCATCCAGCAATTCAGCAGTTGGTGCATTATGACTGGTACGATATGCATTCACTCCCATGTTCTTTAAAAGATCAATACGGTAATATTGTAAATAATCAGGCAATGCGCTGCCAACACCTGCATGATCCTGGTGACAATTAACTCCCTGCAGTTTTACATGTTTCCCATTTAAAAAAACACCATTTGTTTTTACTTCGATGTGACGGACACCATAACGTATTATTTTTTTATCCACCAGTTTACCATTCGACTTTATTTCAACAACCACCCTGTAGAGATATGGATCTTCCAACGACCATTGCCTGAAGTTTACTAATGAAATACTATTGATTGCAGTAGCTGATGCATTTTGCTTTAAAGAAAGAGACTGATCTTTTGAACGTGAAATTATTTTCCCTTCCCTGTCAGTTATATAAGCTGAAACAGTAGATGTGGCTGAAGATGGCGACAGATTCTCCACTTTAGTTTCAACATTCACAACAGCCTTGTTACTAATAATAGCTGAATATGCAAATACGCCATCATGGGCAATATGTACATTATCATATTGGTTTAACCACACATGCCTGTAAATACCGGCGCCTTCATAAAACCAACCTTCATACTGCGTTGCATCCACTCTTACAACGATCACATTATCCCTGTCAAAATTTACATAATCTGTAATATCATACGCATTGCCTACATAACCGCTCATATTGTTACCAACAAAAAAATTATTGACCCATATCATCGCATTTCTGAAAATGCCATCAAACTGTAACTGGAATCGTTGCCCTGAATCCGCTCTTGCAACAGAAAAACGTTTACGATACCAGCCAATACTTGTTTCAGGAAAAAGCCCCCCTACAGGTTTAAATCCATGAGAAGTTACATGCGGATCTTTCACGTTTACAAACGGAAGCTCTACTGCCCAGTCATGCGGAAGATCAAGCGTTCTCCATGCACTGTCTTTAAAGCGTGGGTCAACAGCTATTGTTCCCCATACACCACCCGATTTAGAAAAAATAGTGGCAGTGCTGTAATTGAAATCTTTTTCCGGATTTGCTGCATGTCCAAAATGAAATTTCCAGTTATCATCAAGATTTATTTGCTTACGGGGAGAAGTTTGCGCATTGCAAAACAGTGAGCAAGATAAAAGGAAAATAAAAAAATAGAACCGGGATGCTTGCATAATAAAATGTTTAACAGGAATAAAAACTATTTCTTCTTTTCTAACCGTATTGATTCCACTTCCAAACTATATGGCTTTTTAAATTCAGATTCGGTTACATCAGTTCCAATTGTCACTTGTATTCTTTCAATTTCAGATAGCTTAAAAGAAGATGTTCCTGAAGCTTTGAACCATAGGGGCAAGAAACCGGGATATGGTCTTGGCAATAATAACATAGAATCAGGAACCATTTCATTCAACGGAACTTCAATATCACTGAAAGTATTATTCAAGGTAACGTAAGTTGAAAACGAAAAAGCATCGGTATTTGTTAATGTAATTTTTGCTTTTACAGGATTTGTTTCAGCCGTTCTTGCTCTTATTATCAGCTTGTCGAATGTTTCAGTGGTACGTCCTTTGGTTTTATCGGCAAAAAAATATTGAAACCCGATAGTATGATCACCAGCTAATTCATTTGTCGCCAATCTTAATATTAGCCTGCCTGGTTCCGCACCAGTAATATAGCTTGTTTGAAAGCCCCTTCTGAAAGAAGGATATATTCTCGCATTCCTGTCAGTTGTTGGATTAAATATTTCAAGTTTGCTTGTCGGTGCAGCAACAAAAGTTTCCCATGTTTCATTGATGTAATTATCCCATGCAAAAGGGTTTCCTTTATGATTGCCGGGGAAAACATAATATTCATCAGCTTTCTGGATAATGATACGATAACTGGTAACACCCGGGGTAGCTAATTCAGCAGGAACTTCTGTTGTATAATTATTTGATTCCTTTCTTAACAATGTGATCGTTCTTGATTGACCAAAACCTCCACCCAAACGATTTACCTGTACTGTTACTTTATCGCTTGTATCAAGACCGACAATTTTTGCGCTTATAAGAAACGATCTACCCGAAGAAACTTCTTTTAAAGGCGTATGTGCAACAAATGGCTCTTTTGAAAATGGTTGTGGTGCAAAAAAATTTCTTGATCCTGCATAGTTGAAACTGTTTTCCGGATTTTGTATCAAATACAATCCGGGAGAAATATAAAACCCATCTTTGCCATTTTCTGTTGAATAATTATTTCCTTCGTTCAATGCTTTTACCAGAAAATCATTACCCAATTCATCCAATAAAACCTGCATCTTATTTTTCTTCCACTCAACCCTTGTTACTTCTTTTTTTGGCGAGGCTCTTTCAAAGGGATCCCGGATATAAATCGCATCAGGCATTACTTCCAATCGCCACACACCATCCTGTATCTTATCAATAAAGTATGCCCCGCTTCCTTCATATTGCACAACTGGCGAGCTGCCAACACCGGCAATATGCTTCAGTTTCGGAATATTTTTCGGCTTTGTACCCGTTGTATTGGAATAATAAAATTCTTCATCGCTGTTCATTTCACTTAAAGAGTTTTTATAACTCACCCGGAATACATCAAACACACTGTCTGCAGGATAGCTACCGTAATTTTTCAACCGGGGAAGTTTATGAAAAACTTTTGAAGCGATCAGCATGCTGATCGCCTTCGAAGGAGTGTAAGCAAGATTCAGGTAATGAGTCTGGTATTCTGTATTGACATGCGCAATAGCCAGCGGATCGTATGCGAATTGAGTGACCCATTGAAATCCTGCTTCTTTAAAACTTTTTGCAGCAGTGGGATACATGTACGATTGCAGTACATCAGCCGCATCAAACTCATACACCATTCTTGATTTATTCCTGTACTCAGGAACAGAATCAAATGGAATGGTATAGTGATCAACATGCGGTAAAAAATTCCCTTTTACTTCCTGGTTGGCAACAAGCCCCGTTGGATACCATTGAAAAGCCACACCATCGATATTGGCTTTTGCAACCGCATCAGAATAAAAAGGAGACTGAGCGATATTATAATAAACAGGTTTTGTCCAGCCTGTGCTTTTCACCGCTGCTGTAAGACGATTGATGTAACTTGTCACTCCGGGCTTTGGACCGCTGTGACTAGGTTCATTATTTATTTCAACAGCAATCACATCAGGATCATTCCCATAAGTAAGCTTGGTATAAGGATTAACATGTTTAAAAAATTGCACCATATAATTTTCCTGTGCAACGATTGCTGTATCGTTTGTAGTTGATCTACCCTTCCCATACTTTCTTGCAAAACCGGGTGTAGGTTCGTCTCTTTCCGGATAGCCGTTTCCCCAAAAAGCTATCGGGGTTATAATGGTTTTAATATTTCTCCTTTTTAATTCAGCCAGTAAAAAATCAAATAAGCGGAGATGATCATTTTCTAAAAGGTTACCTGCCGTATCCGATATCTCTGTATCCCAAACATGTACACGAAAAGCATCAAACCCAAGTCTTGACATATGATAAACATCCTGCTGAATTGCTTTTTCCATGTCAACATTCAGTGCTTTATGGGCACGGTAAGCATGTGCAAAAGGAGTGGTATAATTAACCCCAAAAAAGGAGGCTTCGGTTTTGTCTTTTGTCCATCTTAGCACACCCTGCCTGTCGACATATACCAGGTTCTTGTCGTTTGATCTCTTTTGGGCATGTAAACGATTACATAAAAGAACCAAAAAAAGAAACCCTATCCTTATATAAATATTCGGCTTCATGAAATAATTTTTCCAGGAATGATGATCCTCTTAATTAAATGCACTCAGCGCTGCAGTGGGTTTACCCGAATTATCAAAGGCTCCCTTGGTATAGCCCTGCCAGTTATTATATGACTGGGGCTCCCAGTATAAAACACCTACCCCTTTGCCACCCGTCACAGATTTTGTTTTTGTGATCAGGTCGGCAATAAAGGAATTACAGGCAGCAGCCTGGTCCCAACTCATACCTACTTCCACAACCATTACTTCCTTCCCATACCGGGCTACCATATCATTCATATTCGCAAGGCACTGGGTATTCAGGCTTGTCCAATCAGCCGGGTTGGGATATAATGACATACCTGTTACATCCCATTTACCTCCATTATTCTTTAACCCATCAAACAACCAGCGGAACAAATTATTATCCCATCCATTGGATACATGTACGATCACTTTTATTGTGGCGTTGACCGCTTTCACGGCATCATATCCGGCATTTACCAATTGGGCAAAATTGTTCATGTTTGTAGATGCTTTTCCATCAGGCCACAACATACCATCATTCGTTTCATTGCCCACCTGTACCCATTCAGGAGTAACCCCGTTATTTTTTAATGCGGTCAATACATCAAAAGTGTGGTTATATAAAGATGTTTTGAGTGTTGCCAGGTCCTGCCCAATCCATGCGGCCGGTTTGGTTTGCTGGCCGGGGTCGGCCCAGCTATCGCTGTAATGAAAGTCGATCATGATACGCATACCGAGGTTCTTTGCCCGAACAGCTTTTGCCACAACATCGGCACTTCCGTTCCAACCGCCTGCCGGGTTTACCCATACACGCAGCCTGATCGTATTCATGCCCAGGCTTTTCAATAGCGCTACACATTCCTGTTCAGTTCCGCTGCTATTGTAAAATTTTCTGCCAGCTGCTTCCATTTGTGTAAGCCAGCCTATATCCGCCCCTTTTGCAAACTCCGTAGTTGGCGGGGGTGGCGGCGGCGGTGGTGGTGGCGTTCCTCCACCATCTCCTCCTGATTTTTTACAGGCAGCAAGGTTAATTATGATCAGGGATGTGGCAATTATCTTTACTAAAACTCTCATTACCTGTTAATAGATTTCTTAAAAGTAAAAAGTTTACAAAATAGAAAGGCCACTTTCATAGTGGCCTTCCATTCTTATTTTATCAGCCGATCATAATTTTACCAGCGTGTAAGTATTATTAATAAAATCCACTGTGATCTTATAATTGCCGGCAACATCAGGGCTTGGCATATCCTGTCCTTCGGGTTTAAAAGGCCCTCCCATTTTAATACCGGTAGCGGTATTATCTACTGCTCCGAATTTAGCGGCCCAGCTACCATTGGCAGGCAGGAAAAGATAGTTTTTATTGTTCGTCATGGCTAATGAAGCCAGTTCAAAACGGGTAGAAGTCAGCCGGGTAAACTGCTGAGAAGGTACAGGCACAGGGTTACTCCAGCCACCCGGGCTCGCATCCCCCACAACAAATAGCTCAGTAGGCAAACCATGCTGTTGAGTGAACGGTGTAACGGTAAATTTTCCTGACTGGAAGTCTACCATTATTTTATATAAACCCGTAGTAGTCGGGCCGGGAATATCCTGGGCAAAATCATACCCGAAATCTCCTCCGGTATTCAAACCCGGCAAAGCGTTATTTGCCACTGAATATTTATGTCCCCAATCGCCATTTAACGGGAGTAGTAAATAGTATTGGCCGCCGGTCAGTTGAAAAATCCCGCCAAATGTAGTTTCATCGATCCTGGTCAATTCCTGCGAGGGGGTTGGAACAGGATTAGTCCAGCCGCCTTGTGTTGCTCCGCCGACAATAAACAACTTGCCGGAAGTGGGAAGAACTACTTTGGGAGGAATCTTGTAAGGCGTCATCCTGATCTTTACCACATTTGAATTAAGTCTTTCATTATTGTTACCGTAAGAAGAAATAACCCTTACATCCATATCAACCGGAACATTAAAAGCATACCCTTTTGCCAGCAAAATATTGTTCAGTTCTTTTGCCAGGTAAGAAACACTTGATTGTCCCATTACAACCTTTGTAGCTGCCCTGGCAAAGTTCTTCCCGGTAGAATCTATTTCTACCGTGTATTTAATATTGGCAGAGTCTGTCGCATGATCGGGATATGTCCAGCTTAAGGTTAAAGCCGTATTGTTAGAGTCTGCGGGTAATGACGCAATGGTTGTGGAGGAAGCAGTCATTACTGTTGCTTTACCCTCTGCATAATGGGGCAGGTCATTTGCCTTGTCACAAGCTGTCAGCAAAACAGTTGCTCCTGCCAGTAAGAAAATGAAGTTTAATATTTTTCGCATAAAAATGATATTAGTTGGGTGATTACAGTGTTAGTTTGAATTTCCCTCTCTGGAAATCTACTTCGATCGTATACATTCCGCTTACAGACGGCGCCAGCAGATCCCCTCCTCCTGCCTTGAAATCATCTTCATTAGGATTATTGGAATTATTAGCTCCCAATGCCCCATACTTAGCGCCCCAATCGCCATTTACCGGCAATAACAAATAGGAATTGCCTCCTATAATATTAACCGTGATCCGGTAGAGAGTAGGACTTACCTGTGTAAATTTCTGGCTGGGTACAGGAACCGGGTTGGTCCAGCCACCGTTAGTAGCGCTACCTACAATATACAACTCGCCGGATGCAGGCGGTGTTACCTTAGGAGGAATGGCATAAGGTGTTATCGTAAACTTAATAATATTAGAAGCCAGCGGAACCGAAGTGTTGATCAGGCTTGAAGTAACCCTGAATTGAATACTATGCGCAACAGCAGGAGCAAGATTCAATGTATTCAATAAATAATCATTCAATTCGCCCTGCGTAAAAGCAATAGACAGGTCTTTGCTCAGGCTTATTGCTTTTTTGGCGGCGGCAAAGTTGGTGCCTTCCAGTGCCATTTCCACCAGGTAAGAAACATCCTGCGAGCTCAACCCGGTTGAAAAACGATAGTTCGGGTTGGTCCACATCAATTTCAAAGCTTCGTTACTCTGTGTAGCAAAAGCAACGGTTACAGCAGCGCGGTCAGCACTCAATGCTGGTGCAGTCCCGTCTTCATAACTGATGGTTTCTATCTTTTTTTCACAGGAGAAAAGAACTCCTGCTATTAAAAATGTTAGAAAAAATTTTATTATATTTTTCATATAAAACAATTTTTATAGTAATTAATATCCTGGGTTTTGACGCAGGTTTGGATTAGCACTAAGATCAGTAGAAGGTATAGGGAAAATATTATACTTACTGTCTACTGCAGTACCGCCTTGTATTCCTCCTTTCCATGCCCACAAATAGGCGCTGGTAGTAAACTGTCCAAACCTTACCAGGTCAGTCCTTCTGAAACATTCCCAGAATAATTCCCTGCCTCTTTCACTTATAATATAAGGAAGTGTAAGCTGCGCATTACTTCCTGCGGGAGTACGTCCCCTTGCACTTAGCTGATCAAGATATGAAAGCGCTGTAGCATTGCTTCCACCTGTTCCCCCGCGAAGTACAGATTCAGCATAGATCAGGTAGATCTCTGCGAGGCGGAATAAAGGAAAGTCAATATCAACCCAGTTACCAGCAGGGTCCCTGTTAGGTGCCTGGCCGCCCGTCCTTGTCAGGTTTCTGAATTTTGTAGAAGAATACCCGTCAGTCTGAACATCAAGAAGCTGGGTCATGATTAAATTTTGCCCGGTGGTCCAGAATTGTCCCCTGATATCAGATGGATCAAAAAGATATACAAAATGCTCCGTCACACGTATACAACCCCAGTGCCCATTTGTACCCGAAACGCTTCCCGGCACACCAGCAGGTCCATGGGTAAGAGTTGTAGTTCCTCCCCAGTTTTGTGTACGGGTGCCATCATACCTGATTGTGAAAATAAACTCGTCCGTGTTCAGGTGATTATCTGCCAGCATCAGCTCCCTGTAATTCGGATGAAGGGTATAACCGGCAGTAATTACTTTATTGCAATAGGTGATCGCCTCGGTGAATTTGGCTGTCCCGGTATATACTTGTGCATTCAGGTATATACGTGCCAGCAATGCCCATGCAGCCGCCCTGTCTGCACGGCCATATTCATTTGTCCGGGGAGCCATCAATTCTGTTTCCAGGGCTTTTAATTCATTTTCAATATAGGTAAACAGGTCCGCTCTTTTTATTTGCTGTGGCAAGCCCACCCCGATAGCATCAGCTTCGGTAACAAAAGGAGGGTTGGCAAAAAGATCCATCAGGTTAGCATATTGAAATGCACGTAAAAAACGGGCTTCTGCTTTATACATACGAATACTATCTGCGCTTGCTCCTGAAATTCCCCTTCTGGCCAGGTTTTCATCAGAAGCTTGCCTGATAAAATCATTAGCGAGGGTAATTTGGAAAAAGCAGCGATAATACAAACCTGCTACAGTCTGGTTGATGGAAGACCAGGTCATCTGGTGAATACCGATCGGGTCGGTATTGTTGTGATAGGTCCACCCGGCTTCATCAGTTGACAGGCATTGTAAGTACCACCACATCCTCAGAAAGTCAGAATTACCTTCATCAGAGATGATTTGCGGGGGAATATCAGGACTGCCGGCCCCGCCTGCATTACCGGTAAGCGCCATGGCGCCATATATTTTTGCCAACGACTGCTTGTATCCAGCGGATGTACTATACACCTGGTCGGCAGTTATATCATTTGTGGGTGTCAGGTCCAGGTCTTTGGTACAACCCACCATAACGGTGCTGGCAACAAAGGCGGCAATCAGTAGTTTGAAATGATTCTGTTTCATATAATATTTTTAGTTTCTTTCTTGAATTGATTAGAAATCCAGGTTTAATCCCAGGGCAATTATCCTTGGTCTTGGGTAAAAGTTATTATCCACCCCATTGCTGATCTCCGGGTCGAGTCCTGTATATTCTGTAATAACAAATACATTCTGTACGCTGAGGTTGACACGCAATGACGCTTTATTCTTGAATACCTGACCAAAATCATACCCTACATTCAGGTTATCCATTTTCAGGAAAGAGGCATTCTGAAGATAATAATCACTGAGAAGTTGCTGTTCAGTATTGCCTTTAAATTCTGTTTCCAGGTAATTGACTGATGCATTGCCAAGTACATAAGCATTAAGTACCTGGTTCAGCCTCCCGTTATTGCTGTATATATTATTGTATATATAATTGTTGAAACTTGCCCGCATTACCAAACCTGCACTCCATTTCTTGTAATTAATACTGGTACTGAATCCATAGAACATATTGGGATTAGCTCTTTTGCCTTTGTACTTATCATTTTCATTAATGATACCATCCCTGTTTACGTCTTCAAACAACCCTTCGATCGGTTTACCATTTTTATCATAGATCTGGTGGTACAGGTAAAAAGTATTCTTGCTGCCACCCACTGCGTTGATAAAAGCAAATCCCTGCGAGCCGCTGATATTCGTACTCGGGAAGCCGATATAATTCGGATCGTCCGGAACGATCGTCAGCTGGGTAATGGTGTTTTTATTATACGTAGCATTAAAAGCTACATCCCAGGTCACTTCTTTATTCCTGACAGGCTGGGTATTGATAGAGAATTCAACCCCTTTATTTTCCATACTTCCAACGTTAGCCAGCACATAAGCTGCGAAATTGGTACCTGCCGGTTGCGGGATGCTATTCAAAAGATCGGTGGTCTTTTTAAGATAAAAATCTATACTACCTGTAATGCGGTTATCTAAGAAACCATAGTCCAGCGCAATATTGGTAGTAGCTGTTTCTTCCCATTTCCTGTCGGCATAAAAGCCTCCCGGTCTGAACATCTGGTAATAAACATTACCAAAAGTATAAGAAGCAGAAGCATTACTAAGCGCATAATAAGAAAGATAGTCATAGTTTCCGATCCCGTCTTGCTGACCGGTAACGCCATAACCCAACCGAAGTTTAAGACTGGAAACTGTACGGCTGTTTTTCAGGAAATCTTCATCATTTATTTTCCATGCCAATGCTACTGACGGGAAAGTACCCCACCTGTTTTGCGGTGCAAAGCGGGAAGAACCATCCCGACGTACTGTTGCTGTTAGCATGTACTTGTCATTATACGTGTAATTAAGCCGTCCGAAGTAGGAAATCAAAGTATTCTCAGGTTTGTTATAAGGGAAGTCCGGGTCCGTATTGGGCTTTTTTCCTCCCCTCGCATTATAGCTGGGATAGTTATAATTGGTGGTCAGGTAATTATTGTAAGAATACCCGGCTACCACATCCAGCCTGCTGTTAATAGATTTAATATCCTTGGTATAATTCAAATAAAATTCAAGTATAGTATTTGATTTTGTTTGTTTGTAGTGATCATTCACGCCTGAGTCAGCATAGGCAAGTGAAGCACTGTCAGAGATAAAAATGGTACCTGTTCCTTTGGATACATCATATCCCAGGTTAAGGTTGGCCCGCAGGTCAGGAAAAAAATGAAGCTTATAGTCTAATTGTAAATTGCCAATACTTCTTTGAGCATCGCTGTTATCGTGCCTTTCTTCCAGCATCGCAACAGGGTTTCTTCCGGCCCTGTTCCAGGGATGGCCAAATGTATTGCCAGGATTAGGATCAAGCCATTCAAAATAACCGCCGTATCTTGCTTTGCCTGAATAGACAGGTTTTGTCGGGTCAAAATTAACTGCAGAACCGATGGCGCCCTGGTTAGCAAACCTGTATTTCTGCTGAGCGCCTTTTAAATTAAGGTCAACTTTGAGGTGATTGTCAAGAAAGATCTTATTAATTACCAGCGCAAGTGAGACCTTCTCAAGATGATCGGTCTTTAAAACTCCTTCCTGGTTTAAATACCCGATCGAAACTCTGTATGGAAGCCCTTTGATACCACCGGTCAAACTGATATTATTATCTGATGCAAGAGCTGTTTGATAAATCTGGTCCTGCCAGTCTGTATTCTCTGTGCCAAGTTGAGCCTTTTGAGCACTTGTACCCAATGAATTCACGATTGAACGAACCTGGTCGCCGTTTAAAACATCCACTGTGTTTGTAACAGATGCTACTGAATTAACAGAACTAAAGTTCACTCTCAGTTTATCACTCTTCCCTTTTTTAGTAGTAATGATAATGACACCATTTGAAGCCCTTGTGCCGTAGATAGCAGCGGCGGATGCGTCTTTCAAAATAGTGAACGACTCAATATCGTTGGGATTAATAAAACTCAAAGGATTATTTCCCCCGGAAATTCCACCATTGTCCAGCGGAACCCCGTCAATGACAATTAATGGGTCGTTACTGGCATTAAGGGATGATCCACCGCGGATCCTGATCGTACTTCCTGAACCAGGCTGTCCGCCATTGGAAATAATAGAGACCCCGGCAACTTTTCCTGCGATCAGTTGCTCAGGAGTGGTGATACTTCCTTTCTGAAAGTCTTTTGATGTTACAGTTGCGATCGCACCGGTGAGGTCTTTCTTTCTTGTAGTACCATAGCCAATAACCACTACTTCCCCTAAGGAAGTATTATTGACAGCCAGTGAAACATCAATTGACGACTTCCCGTCAATATTGATCTCCTGGGATACAAAACCAACAGAAGAAAAAACAAGAATCGTTACAGATGGTCCAACCGAAATACGATAAGACCCGTCGGAACCAGTTTGGGCGCCGCCCGTTCCTCCTTTAGGAGTAACGGTAACACCAGCAATCCCTGACCCGTCTTTTGAGTCAGTCACTTTCCCTGTAATAACCTTGTCTTGTGAATACGATAAGAGTGAGAGCAAAAGGAACGTAAGTAATACGCTTGCCTTTAGCAATTTTTTGCAGGACATAAGCAATCATTAATAGTTAAGCAATTCAGTTTCCCCCGATATATACAATGTGTATCGAGAACACAATAATAAGCCTTTTTTTATAATTCCAAAAAAAATTCCGGTAATCCTTAACCTTCTTCCTTCAGGCTCTGCGCCTGTAAAACCCTGGCGGTTTAACCCTTGCCCAAACTCCCACTCCGGTCCGATGAACTACGCCAGATCAATTGTGGTTCCAGGACGATCTTTTGCTGAACATCACCTTTCAGTTCTCTTTTTTCAATACTGTCCAGTAAAAGACTCAGCGCCGACTTTCCCATCTGGATAGTTTGCTGACCAATCGTCGATAAGGTCGGACTAATGTGCTCACCAAATAATTCATTGGCAAAACCAACCACCCCGAATTCTTCGGGCATTTTTATATTTCTTTCTTTTATCGCCTTTATTACTCCCAGGGCAGTAAAATCTTCTGCCGCAAATATGGCATCCGGTGGATCAGCCATCGCTAAAAAATGATAGGTCCCTTCTTTTCCTGATTCAATAGAAACATTTCCATGATAGATCAATGAGCTGTCCGGGGTGATACCAAACTGGATCAGCGCATCATTATACCCCCTGACCCTATCATTAAAGTTTTTTAAATGAGCCGGGCCCGAAATATGTGCTACACGCCTGTATCCCTGTATCAACAGGTGTTTCGTAGCTTCGAATGCTCCTTTATAGTCATCAATTACGACCGAGTCGATACCAAGATTATCATTGGCCCTGTCAAAAAAAACAATCGGTATCCCTCTTTGTTTAATTTCCCGGAAATGTGAAAAATCATGTGTGCCTTTTGCAATAGAAACAAGGATACCATCAACCCTTGCTGATAGAAATGTTTCCAATCCCTTTTCTTCAAACTCCCGGCTCTCATTTGACTGGTAAAGCAATACATTATATCCATTTGAATTGGCTACACTTTCAATGCCGTGAACTACGGAACCGAAAAAATTGATCTCTGCGCTGGGAATGATCACCCCAATGAGGTGTGATTTGCCTGAACGAAGTGAAGAAGCTATCCTGTTCCTTTTATAATTAAGCTTTGATGCGGCATGGTGTACTGATTTTTTGGTCTCTTCACTTATCCGGGGATGATTACTTAATGCCCTTGAGACCGTGGCCGCAGTAGTGTTTAACTCCTTTGCAATATCGGCTATAGTAGTTTTATTCCGCACTTTGCGCAATCGTTTACACAATTTTAAGCCGTTTTTCTTTCCTGTCAAAATTTTATTTCCGGGCTTGTTTGTTTTTATCTTCTTTTGAAAGACTGAATAGCCCAACTATTTGCAGTGAAAAAATGAAGGGTAAAGCTGCAACCGTAGCTTTTTACTGGCCTAAGTATCATATCAGATTATCAATTAACTTGTGCTTCTTAAATAAATATATGTTTGCCAAATGGCATTGCCTGAACTTACCCCCTGTCAGCGCTTTATTCAACAACGTTTTTCTCATTAACAGACCTGTATGCGCATAGCAATAATTGTTATTTCCGGATTGCTTTTAGCAGTATCCTGCAACAAGAAAAGTGATTACGAAAAAATAGTGCACGACCCTTTATTATTTTCCAATACTGTACATGAGTTGAACGGTTTGGTAATGGGAAATACTTTCAGCCCCATCGTGGCATCAAGGAATTATTTGTATGCCAGTGTAGCTGCTTATGAAGTAATAGCAGCGGGTTATCCCGGGAAATATGAATCTTTGGCCGGCCAGTTACATGGGCTAGAGACAATTCCAAAACCTGATGCAGGCAAAAAAGTTGATTTTGAATTTGCAGCCATACTTGCCTATTCAAAACTTGGCGAAGCGGTGACCTTTCCGGAAGGAAGCATGTCCTATTTTACTGACAGTTTGAAAAACCTGGTTAAGGATCATGGAATGCCGGGCGATGTATTTAAGAATACGCTTGCTTTTGCAGACACTATTTCAGCTGTTATTCTCAAATGGAGTAAAACAGATAATTACAGCCAGACCAGGTCATATCCAAAGTATAATGTAATTGATACGCCCGGTCGTTGGATGCCTACTCCCCCCGCTTATACACAGGCAATGGAGCCGCATTGGAATGTTATCAGGACATTAGTATTAGACAGCGCTGCTGAATTTACTCCTCCAAGGCCGCCTGCTTTTAACCTAACAGATAAAAGCAGTAAGTATTACACGGAAGTCATATCTATCAAAAACGCAGTGGATAGTTTAACAGATGAACAAAAGCATATCGCTGATTTTTGGGACGACAACCCATTCAAGCTGAATGTAAGCGGGCATGTTATGTTCGGAACAAAAAAATTCTCTCCACCGGGACATTGGATGAGTATTGTCGGTATTGCTGCGAAAAAAGCCAATTATGATTTTGCAAGTACTGTCTATGCATATGCCATTACAGCCATTACACAATTCGATGCATTCATTCACTGCTGGGATGAAAAATACAGGAGCAATTATGCAAGGCCTGAAACTGTGATCAATAAATATATTGACCAGGACTGGAGGCCTTACCTGCAAACCCCGCCATTCCCGGAATATACCTGCGGCCATTCTACCATTTCTTCTGCCAATGCCGAAGCGCTAACCCATGTATTCGGAGATAACTTTACTTACACAGACACATCGGAATTAGAGTTCGGGATCAAAAGCAGGTCTTTCGAATCATTCAGGGATGCTGCCATAGAAAACAACTGGGCTAGATTTTATGGCGGTCTTCATTTTCATAATTCCTGTATCATCAGCACAGAATATGGAAGAAAGGTGGGTGCTTTTATTGCCAGCCGTTTAAAAATGAGAAAATAATAATCCATTATGATGGAAAAGAAAATGGCTACTGGTCATTCCGCTTATTAAAGTAGCTATTGCAATATACCGGCCAATTTCAAAATGGCGGCGGACCACCCTGAAACTGTTGTACCTTATTGCGTCTTTGATCTTACCCGGCTATACTTTTTGATGTTGCTGTTTTATACTGCTTTTTTAACGCATACAATTTACCAGGACGATGAGATAAGTTACTTTCCATTTCATTCAGGTCCTGCAACCAATCTTTAACGGCAATCTTTTTCCTGAAATTTCTCCGGTCCAGTTTTACATCGAGGATGGCTTCATACACTTCCTGTAATTCCCGTAAAGAAAACTTATCCTGTAAAAGATTAAATACAACAGGGTGCTCCATGGCCTGGTTCCTGAGCCGCTGCAGGCAGGTATTCAATATCTGCTTATGGTCGAAAGCGAGGTTTTTGATATCATTTACAGAATGCCAGTGAAGGTCATTGTGGTCAATGCTTAATTTATGATGCCTGATATCTATCAATGAATAATATGCCGTAGTGATAACGCGGCCTGAGGGGTGACGTCCTATACTGCCGAATGTATGCACCTGCTCCAGGTACACATCATCCATTCCTGTTCTGTCTGCCAGTACCCGGTAAGATGCGCTTTCAAGGTCTTCATCCGGCCTTACAAGATCACCCAGCAAAGAATACAGATCTGAAAATTCTTCCAGGTCAGATTTGATAAGTAATACTTTCAACTCTTTATTATCATAGCCAAAAATGACACAGTCAACCGAGATGGCAATATTAAAATAATCAAGGTGGCTTATCTTTTCAAGCGCCGCTGTTTTAAGACTAAGCTCTTTTGACATAGAACTCCATTTTAAAGAAACTACTGTAATAAAACTTTTACTGATCGTATCCTGTTCTTCGCCTGTACTTTCAATACATACATACCAGCCGGCAAATTATTGGTTTTAGCCGACAATGAAAAAGTATGCTTTCCTTTTGGTAATGTACCGTTATAAATCAGGGCAACCCTTTGACCCTGTATATTCCACAGATCAGCCATTACATTACCTTTTTCAGGAATAAATATTTCTGTTACCGAATTATGCTCAGCCGGGTTGGGATAAATAATAACCTGCAATTCATTACCAGGATTGTTAATGTCTATGACAGGAGTCGGCACTATATTCGACACATTCCTGTTGAGATAGATATGGTATTCTGCAGGTTGCAATACTATATTTTGAGGAGCCCCTGTTGCAGTAATTGTAGTGTTATTGAGATAATCATACCAGGTGCCGGCGACAGGGAAGGTTACCGTCGCAACCTGGGTATTCACATCAAAATTACCGACTACCATTAATAGCGATGAATCCGTAGCCGATCTAAGGCGCATCCACTTAACCGCCCCGTTAAGACTCCTCTCTATCGTGATGTTATTAGCTATATATACATCTTTATACCATGGATGTACTCTTAGCTTCAGGAGCTGGCTGTAAACATCATATAATTGTTTTCTCCGCGCCTGTTGCAGGTAATCCCACCGAACCGGTTTTTTACTTGTGCGGCAATCATTATTTATTGTTCCATTAGGACAATAATTAATCGGGAAATCATATCCCAGTTCTCCAAACTGCCAAGCCATTTTCGGTCCGGGTATATTGAGAAAAAAACCTGTACTGATTTCCATTCTTTTCAAAGCGATCGTGGTGTCCCTTGTGTTATGAAAAGGGTTGGTATTAACGCCGGAACTCACGCAATTATGCATCATTCTTTCTTCGTCATGGCTTTCCATATAAGTCACCAGGTAAGGATTTGTCCATCCCCTTACTGAATAAATACCACTTTCGAAATTTGAATTACCGATCACACCCTTAGCCGCTTCTGTAAAATTGTAATTGGAATTACCCCAGAACATCATTCCGTAATCTGATAAAGCCTGCTCTTCACTGTTCTCAGCAAAATGTTCCAGTATCACATAGCTGCCGGGTGATTTTACCTGTAACGTGTCATAATATTTTTTCCAGATAGCTACGCGGCTGGCATCGTACTGACTCCATAGCGATACATTACTTCCGGAGTTGAACTGGGTAAAGCCTTTTGACAGATCAAACCTGAAGCCATCCACTTTATATTCCTGGAGCCAGTGTTCTACAACTCTTTTGAAAAAGTATTTTGTAGGCTCTGCCTCGTGATTAAAATCATGGAATACACTGAAAGGATGTGTAGCGGTTACATTGAACCAGGGATTGTTGGCGGCTGTTTGGTTGGCGGAAGAATTCCAGTACAAAGCAGCCAATGGGCAGGAACCAGATGCATGATTCAACGCAATGTCCATGATCACGGCAATGCCTTTGCTATGACAGGTATCAATAAATTGTTTCAAAGCATTTTTGGTCCCATAATATTTATCCGGCGCCAGGAAATAGGCAGGATTATACCCCCAGCTATCGTTGCCATCAAATTCCATAACAGGCATCAGCTCGATAGCATTGATCCCCATTTTCTTTAAATAATTCAATGTGTCCCTTAATGTATTCCAGTTGGCAGCACTGACAAAATCCCTTAGGAGCATTTCATAAATGATGAGACTTCTTTTATCAGGACGGTTAAAGTTTGTAATGCTCCATGTGTAAGTTGGCGCAGCAGTTTGTAAAACGCTTACAATACCTGATTGCCCTGCCGGGTAAGGCTTTAATGAAGGGTAGTGCGAGGCTGGTATGAATGCGTCATTAAACGGGTCAAGTATTTTCTCCGCATAGGGTTCGCCAATCTTCAGCGTACCGTCTACCAAATATTGAAAAGCATATTCTGTTCCGGCTGTAAGACCAGTGATCTTTAACCACCAGTAGTTACCATCCGGGGTTTTATTCATTAAATATTGTGATTGCTCAATCCAGTTTGAGCCCGGGAATTCTCCTATTATTGATACCCTGTTTTTTCCGGGTGCATACAGGACCAATGTGGCTTCCGTATTATTGGCGGAATAATTAATTCCATCTCTTACACCAGGCGGAAGCGGGGCAATGGTTATACCCGGCGAAACAAAAAAACGAAGCGTATCTTTTTTTGATGCTGCTCCGGCAATTGCTTCAACCACGATCTCCGTATTTCCCGAAGCAGTCAGGGTGGGATTTGCTGACAGGGTACTGACGCCGACAGCAAATTGTATAACTGTGCCATTAAGGTATATTTTCATTTCAGCAGCTGCACTTGCAATACCTGTGACGTTGATATTATCGCCTACTTGCTTATTAAAGGGTTCCGGCACCGGTGTATAAGTGGGCTGAAACAATGGCACACTAAAGCGAACAGCAATTGAATTATCATATACCGGGATAAACATATCACTGCCATCTGCATTTCGCTGTACAACAGTTCCGGCGCCATTACGAAAAAGGATAGCGATCTTCCTTATTGTTTCTCCTGCCGGTACACCAGCGGGGGCGTTAAAAAAAGCCCGGATATTTGTAATGCTATATTGCCATTTATTACTGCCAATATAAGTGGCTTGCGCCGCTGTCGTAGTTGAAGCCCAGGCAAATTTGGAATATTGCCAGTCGCCCGGGGTTGCGCTTGCACTGGTGATTAACCCTATATGTACGTATACGTCAGTGGTTGGACTGTAATTCAGCAATCCCTGGTTACCTTTAGCAGCATCCAATGTAATAGTTATATTATCATTGTCTTTCGCAAAGTCAGGCGTCCATGTCAGTAATTGAGAAAAAAGAAACTGGGAAAAGAATAGCAGGCACCCTGCAGTAAGCAGCAATCGTTTCATAAAAACAGTTATGGCAATTATTAATAATCCGAAGATACATAATATGTACTTACAACACATTAATTTTTTAAATCTTCCTTTCGGGGCTTAATGATCTATTCTCTTTGGAAGTAACTTTAAAGCCGAAAAAAAACTTATGTACACTGATCAGGACACCAAAACCCTTCAAAAAGAAACCATTAGCTTTCTTAAAAAGACCAAAACAGGTACTCCTGATCCAAAAGAGATCGAAGGGTTGAGAGATGTTCTGCGCTTTCATGAGTATAGATATTATGTATTGAATGACCCCCTGATATCAGATTTTGAATACGACCAGCTTTATAAAGCGCTGGAAAAAACAGAAACCGCGAATCCAAAACTCATCACTCCTGATTCTCCTACACAGCGGGTGGCCAAAGGATTGACCAAAGCCTTTCCAACTGTTCAACATCTCGTTCCCATGTTATCACTCGACAACTCTTATAATAGCGATGACCTTACAGATTTCGACAGGAAAGCCCGGGAAGCTACCGGTCTTGATAAAATAGAATATTGCGTAGAACCAAAATTTGACGGAGGAAGTATCTCACTTATTTATGAGAATGATCTATTGGTTCGCGGCGCCACCAGGGGCGATGGCGAGGAAGGAGATGAAGTAACGGCTAACGTTAAACAGATACGTTCGGTACCACTGTCTGCTAAATTTTCAGAATATGGATTACAGCAGGTAGAGATAAGAGGTGAAGTACTCATCAATAAAAACAATTTCAGGAAATATAATGAGGTATTAATGGAACAGGGTATTCCTCCATTAGCCAACCCCCGTAATGCTGCTGCCGGAACATTGCGCATCAAAGACCCGGCTGAAGCAGGCAAAAGAAATTTAGAAGCCTTTGTATACCACATCAGTTATTATTCGTTGGCAAAAGGAAAAAAGTTACCGCAAGCTCTAACCAACCACTCCGCATCTTTAAAGTTGCTTTGGGATCTTGGTTTTCGCAGCCCTGAAAAAGAAAAGAAAGTTTTTAAGGGTATCGAAGCCGTTATCAGGTATTGCAACGATTTTGAAGTAAAAAGAGATAACCTGCCTTACGAAATTGACGGGATGGTAATCAAAGTGAATGATTTTGCGCTGCAGGACAAGCTGGGTATGACCTCTCATCATCCACGCTGGGCCATCGCATATAAATTCAAAGCAAGACAGGGAACCAGTAAATTATTGAATGTTGAGTTCCAGGTAGGAAGGACCGGCGCCGTAACACCTGTAGCAAAACTGGAACCCGTATCAGTTGGTGGTGTCACGGTAAGCAGTATCTCTGTTCACAATGAAGATTACATCAAAGAAAAAGATCTTCGTATCGGGGATGCCGTGCTGATAGAAAGAGCAGGTGATGTCATTCCGCAAATTGTAAAATCCCTGGCGGAAGTGAGGACTGGGAAAGAAAAGAAAATTCAGTTTCCTAAAACCTGTCCTGTTTGCAGTGGTAAGTTATTCAAAGAAGAAGAAGAAGCCGTCTGGCGTTGCATCAATATTGAATGTCCTGCACAGGTAGTGGAGCGCATCATTCACTTTGTAAGTAAGGATGCAATGGATATACGTGGATTCGGCGATGCGAATGTGCGGAAATTTTACGAACTCGGTTTGCTTAAAGATATTCCGGGGATTTATAAAATTGATTTTGAAAAAATCAGCCAGTTGGAAGGATTTGGTCAGAAGTCGATTGACAACCTGCAAATGGCCATAAGCAATTCAAAGAGCCAGCCCCTTCACCGCTTGCTATATGGGCTGGGTATCCGCTTTGTTGGCGAAACTACCGCCAAGACCATCACCCGGGCCATTGATCATTTGCTTGATCTGAAAAATTTTTCATTGGAACAATTGCAAAACCTTGAAGATATAGGACCGAAAGTTGCCGGAAGCATCCATCACTTTTTCAGTGCAAAGGACAATATAAAGATGCTGGAAGAACTCGAAAAACTGGGGCTGCCATTAAAGAACCAAAAGAAAGAACACAGCAAAGATGGCAATCTTACCGGTCAGACATTCCTGTTCACAGGCACATTGCCTACTTTAAAAAGAAGCGAAGCTGAAGCGATGGCTGAAGCCAGTGGCGGGCAGATATTAGGTGGCGTAAGCGCTAAGCTTAACTATCTTGTAGTAGGGGAAGATGCAGGCAGTAAATTAGAAAAAGCCAAAAAGATCAATACTGTAAAGATCATTTCGGAAGATGAGTTTTTAAAACTGGTGGGTAAAAAATAAACCATTTTCCCCTTGTCTTTGTCCGGTCGTCACTATTTCGTTCGTTATGCTGTTACTACTTCATATTTTCATACCCAAAGTCATTAGATATGTTACAACCTTCCACGCTAAAATTCCTGAAAGACCTTAAGAAGAACAATAACAAACCCTGGTTTGATGCAAACCGGAAACAATATGAAGCGGCAAGATCCGACTTTGCCAATTTCATCCAGGTGGTTATTGATAAACACGCCAGCAACGACCCTTCGATAAAAACATTGCTGGCCAAGAATTGTACATTCAGGATCAACAGGGACGTTCGCTTTTCAAAAAACAAATCTCCTTATAAAGATAATATGGGGGCCTATATGAGCCGGGGTGGTAAGAAATCGGTATTCGGGGGCTACTACTTCCATTGCCAGCCGGGAAGTTGTTTTGTCGGTGGCGGGTTATGGATGCCCATGCCACCTGAATTAAATAAAGTAAGACAGGAGATCGATTATAATCTTGCAGAATTCAAAAAAGTAATCGGTGCCAAAAAATTCAAGGCTGTTTACGGCGACCTTTCAAGAGATGCAGAATATGTATTGACCCGTGTGCCCAAAGGATATGAAGCTGACAATCCTGCTGCCGAATACCTGAAATTAAAAAGCTTTGTAGCGATGACTTCATTAAAAGACACTGATCTCACATCAAAAGACCTGGTAAAGAAAACGGTTGCAAGTTTTGAAGCATTGCAACCGCTTATCGAATTTATTAATAAAAGTATAGCGTAACGATCAAAGCAGGTTCTTTGAAACCAAATATTCAGCGATCTGTACAGCATTTGTAGCCGCACCTTTTCTCAGGTTATCTGAAACTACCCATAGATTTAATGTGTTCGCCTGGCTTTCATCTCTTCTTAATCTTCCCACGAACACATCATCCTTTTCATGCGCATCCATCGGCATCGGGTAAAGCTGGTTAGGAAGATCATCTACTACCACTACCCCGGGTGCAGATGATAATAAGGATTTTACATCGGCCAGATCATAGTCTTTTGCAAACTCCACATTCACGGCTTCGCTATGCCCGCCCATGACAGGTATGCGCACGGTAGTTGCCGTAACCCGG
Source organism: Chitinophagaceae bacterium (assembly GCA_036520835.1). GTDB lineage: Bacteria > Bacteroidota > Bacteroidia > Chitinophagales > Chitinophagaceae > VBAT01. The sequence goes on from DATDIX010000089.1 coordinate 46,117, forward strand.
ATCGAGTCATCCCGCATGATCTTGCAGGTTTCTTTCACCATCTTCATCTCTTCTTTGGTATATCCATTATCAAGGAATACATCTATCTGTGGAATCACATTCAGGTCGATCGGGTATTTGTAAGCCCTTTCTCCTTCAATGCCCAGTCTTTCGTTCTGCAACTGGGTAACAGCTTTTACGCCGGTCCCGGTTACACTCTGGTAGGTGCTTACCACCACTCTTTTAATACCATATTTCTTATGCAAAGGATTTAATGCTACCACCATTTGAATTGTAGAGCAATTAGGATTAGCGATGATCTTATCATTTTTTGTCAGCACATCCGCATTGATCTCCGGCACCACCAATGGTTTTGTCGGGTCCATTCTCCATGCTGATGAGTTATCAATAACTGTAATGCCCGCTGCTGCAAACTTAGGCGCCCATTCCAGCGAGGTGCCGCCACCTGCAGAAAATATAGCAACAGCCGGTTTAGCTGCAATGCCGTCTGTCATGCTTACCACCTTATACTTCTTCCCTTTAAATTCTACTTCCTTACCTACCGATCTTTCTGAAGCAACGGGAACTAATTCTGTAACCGGGAAATTTCTTTCTGCCAATACCTGTAGCATTTTGGTACCTACCAATCCTGTGGCACCGACGACTGCAACTTTCATTTACTGTTTGTTTTTATTACCCTGTCTTTTGATAGGACCGGGTGGGTTAAAAAAAAGACCCTCCGTAAGGAAGGCCTGCTAATCTTTTATATGGTTACATACATAACACAGCAAACCTTCCTTACGGATGTTTCTTGGTGCGCTTTGTATGTTTCTTTATCATCATTACGGTTGCAAAAATAGGCCGGTAAGGCTTTCTGTCAAAATATTCATTCATAAATTTATTTATCAGGTGCTTTTACATTACAACCGTTAGTTTAACTTAGTAGTAATGAAACCTTATCTGCTACTGCTCCTTATCATTTCAATGCCTGCCTGTCTCCATGCGCAAAACAGGTATGATGTCGTGATAGATGAGCTGATGGCTGACCCTACCCCGCAGATCGGGCTTCCAAACAATGAATGGATTGAACTAAAGAACACAACAGCTTCTCCTATCAATTTACAAAACTGGCGGATCGGTGATGCTACCGGCCAAAGCGGGCCAATGCCTAATTTCATTTTACAACCGGATAGTTTTGTTATTGTATGCACCGGTAGTGCTGTTGCTGCTATGTCAGCATTTGGCACAACTATTTCTGTCACCAGTTTCCCTTCTTTGGACAATGATGGCGACCAATTGTTTTTAAAAGCTGCCAATGGATTGATCATTCATGCCATCAGTTATACTTTATCGTGGTACCAGAATGAAGTAAAGAAAGACGGGGGCTGGACATTGGAAATGATCGATACAAAAAGTCCCTGTGCAGGGATCAGTAACTGGAAAGCAGGTATCAATACAAGCGGTGGTACACCCGGAAAGAAGAATTCTGTTGATGCAGTTAATAATGACCAGGTCGCCCCGCAATTGAAAAGAGCATACACGACAGATAATACTACTATTGTCCTTGTTTTCGACGAACCGGTGGATAGTTTAAAAGGCGCAACGATCACCAACTATACTATTGATGGCGGATTAACGATCGTCAGCGCCATCACGCTGGCCCCGCTTTTTAATACGGTTCAATTAAAAACAAGCAGTCCCCTGGCAGCCAATACGGTTTATACTATTACAGCAAACAATGTAACTGACTGTAAGAACAATGCGATAAGTACAGCCAATAAAGCAAGGGTGGGTTTATCAGTTGACGCAGCCACAGGCGAATGGATCATAAATGAGATCCTGTTCAATCCCAAACCAAATGCTAATGATTATGTCGAGTTTTATAATAACAGTAATAAAATATTCGATGCGGCTAAACTTTATATCGCCAACCGGAATAGCACCGGCGTTATCAGTTCAGTAAAAGTATTAAGCACTGTACCCTGTTATATTTTTCCGGGAGAGTATATTGTTATAACAGAAGATGCGGACAATCTTGCTTTAAATTACCTGGTGAAAAATCCCGATAACGTTTTGGTTGTTTCATCGCCGCCTTCTTTTCCTGATGATGAGGGAACAGTGGTGACATTAAATTTCCAGGGAGCGGTAGTGGATGAAGTAAAGTATAAAGATGACTGGCATTTTAAATTGATAGATAATGATGAGGGAGTAGCCCTGGAAAGAATTGATCCTGCAGGCATCTCGCAGGATGAAACAAACTGGCATAGCGCCGCCTCCACCGTTGGGTACGGAACACCTACTTACAAAAACTCTCAATACAAACAGCCTCCGGGTATTTCCGCCACCATAGAGGTATTACCAAAAGTCTTTTCCCCGGACAATGACGGCTTTGATGATATTGCCACTATCCAATATAAAATTGATGCGCCCGGCTATGTGGCCAATATCACCATCTTCGATGCAGCAGGCAGGCCGGTAAGAAGCCTGGTACGAAATGGCACCATGGCATTAACCGGCTATTGGAACTGGGACGGTCTGGATGATAAAGGAAGTAAATTGCCCGTTGGCACTTATATCCTCTTTACAGAAATATTCAACCTGCAGGGAAAGAAGGACAAGTTTAAAAATATCGTGGTGCTGGCGAGGAAACTGAATTAAAAAAGTCTCTTCAAATTTGAAGAGACTTCATGCCATATTAATAAATTGAATTTTATTACCCCTTGATCACACCAACTCTATTTCAAAATTCACCAGTTCCTTAAACTGTTCCAGCCTCCTGTCAATATCTTCTTTGGTAATTTCTTTCAATCGTGTGGGACCAAATTTTTCCACGCAATAGCTGGCCATGGCAGATCCTACGATGATGGCCCGTTTCATATTATCAAAAGTAATGTCGCCTGTTTTTGCCAGGTGTCCCATAAAGCCCCCGGCAAAGGTGTCACCTGCACCGGTAGGATCAAACACTTCTTCTAATGGCAATGCCGGTGCAAAGAATACACTGTCGCCATGAAACAACAAAGCCCCGTGTTCTCCTTTCTTAATGACCAGGTATTTCGGACCCATTGTCAAAATTGTTTTAGCTGCTTTCACCAAGGAGAATTGCCCGGTCAGTTGCCTGGCTTCGGCATCATTCACCATCAGCAGATCCACCTGTTTCAATACTTCATTCAGATCATCCAGGGCTATTTCCATCCAGAAATTCATGGTATCCATGGCGATCAGCTTTGGCCTGCTTTTCATTTGTTTTATCACACTCATCTGTGTAGCCGGCGCCAGGTTTCCCAGCATTAAAAACTCAGCTCCCTGGTAGCTGGCCGGAACTTTCGGTTTAAAATCAGCGAGCACATTAAGGTCAGTGACCAGCGTATCACGGCTGTTCATATCCTCGTGGTAGCGGCCGCTCCAGAAAAACGATTTTTTATCCGGCACTATTTCAACGCCGTCCAACTGTACACCTCTGCTTTTTAGTTCATTCATTTCTTCCTGGGGAAAATCATAGCCTACGATAGATATCTGCTGAACAGGTTTTACAAAATTGGCCGCTGCATAAGCTGCATAGGTAGCGGCTCCGCCAACAATTTTGTCTGTTTTTCCAAATGGAGTTTCAATTGCATCAAAAGCCATACTGCCTACAATGATCAGGGACATGTGCGGGGGTTATGTATTAAAAAATAATTTTCAGCGGGCAATATTACAGCAATTAATGGAATTAGGGGGCGGGAATTTGGAACCAGCGCTGCCTGCTATTAGTCATTGCCCCTGCTTTTAATTACCGATTCTTCATTAACTTCAAGTCACTTATCTTTGACGCATGGCTAAGGCCCAACGAAAAAAAGCTTCCAAGAAAGAACTTATTGTTCAGAAAGCTGCTTGCATGTTCCGGGAAAAAGGGTTTCCCGCTACTTCTATGCGTGATCTCGCAGAAAGCGTAGGTATTGAAGCAGCCAGTTTATATAATCATATTCAGTCCAAGTCGGAGATCCTGCAGGAGATCATCTTTCGTATATCAGAAGATTGCAACAAGCACCTGGAAGAACTTGATAATGCCGGGTTGTCCAACCTGCAAAAAATTGATTCTGTTATCCGCTTTCATATACAAATGATGCTTCACCGGTTCGAGGATTACCATGTCATGATCAATGAATGGATACACCTCGAAGCACAGCCCCTTTCAGATTTTATACTCCAGCGGCGTAATTATGTGCAGCGGCTCGAAAGTTTCATCAGCGGTGGGATTGCAGCCAAAGAAATAAAACCTATTCTTCCTTACGTGGCTGTATTGACCATTTTATCAGCCGTTCGCGGATTAGAGTTCTGGCACCGCAGTCAAAAAAGCTATACTCCTGAAGAGTTAGAAGAAAATATGGTAGCCTACCTGATCGGTGGATTGAAACGGGTTTAAACCTTGTGCCCTCCTGACATTTATCTCTTCTTCTTAAGAATACCTCCAATAGCTACCGGGGAGAATAAGATTTCATATCCAAAAAGCATGTTATTTTGCATACTTCATTAACGATTAAAAATGTCTATCCATTTTCATAAGCTTACCATCAAAGAAGTCAGTAAAGAAACCAACGATTGCGTTTCTGTCCTTTTCGATATTCCTGAAGACCTGAAAAACGCATTCCGGTTCAAACAGGGACAGAGCCTGACCATGAGAAGCACGATAAACGGGGAAGAAGTAAGACGTACCTACTCCATCTGCAGTACCCCTTTTGAAAATAAATGGAGGGTCGCTATCAAAAAAGTAGAGGGTGGTTTATTTTCTTCCTTTGCCAATGACCGGTTGAAAAAAGGGGACACACTGGAAGTAATGCCGCCGGTTGGAAAATTCTATGTGGAATTAGACCCTGCAAATAAAAAAAACTATCTCGCTATTGCTGCGGGCAGCGGTATTACGCCTGTTCTTTCCATTATTAAAACGACATTGCAAACAGAACCCGCAAGTTCTTTTACACTGGTCTATGGCAACCGGAGCCGTTCTTCCATCATTTTTTTTGAAGAACTGGAAGCCCTAAAGAATATATACCTGCAACGTTTTAATTTCATCAGCATCCTCAGCCGGGAAAGAACAGATGCCCTTATCCACTTTGGAAGAATAAATAAGGAAAAACTCAATGAGCTTTCCAGGCTGATCGATTATTCGTTAATAGATGAAACATTCCTCTGCGGGCCGGAAGAAATGATCTTTGCTGCCAAAAATTTTTTGGAAGCCAAAGGAATAAATAAAAAGAAAATTCATTTTGAACTGTTCACCACTTCTCCCGGCACTAAACCAGTAACCGGTAACCAGCAACCGGTAACAAAAGATACTGGACCTAAAAGCCTGATCACCGTCAAACTCGACGGAAGAAGTTTTGATTTTGATCTTTCTCTCACCAGCGAAACAACTTTATTAGACGCCGCATTAAAGCAAGGCGCCGATCTGCCTTATGCCTGTAAAGGGGGTATGTGCTGCACCTGCAAAGCCAAACTGGTAGAAGGCGAAGTGGCCATGGATGTTCATTGGGGACTGGAAGAAGAAGAGGTGGAACAGGGATATATTCTTACCTGCCAGTCACATCCTAAAACTGAAAAAGTAGTAGTTGATTTTGATATAAAATAAATTTTCCCGCCAGGTAAATGAATCGTTCAACCGTGTAACAAATTCACAGCAGGATCACTGAAAGGCCTATGCTGATCATTGTTTCCATTTATTGAGTACGCTTTACACGGCTCTTCAGTATTTCAAAAAGCAGTTCCGGTTCATTGGTAGTAATAAAATCAAATCCCTGATCCAGCAACCAGTTCATTCCTTCTGCATCATTCACTGTCCAGGCATTGAGTTGAATTTTATTCTTTTTAGCCGTCCCGATCCAATCCGGGTTCTTTTTAAAAACAGAAAAATGATAATCGGCCCCGTTGATTCTATCCTTCTTTAATTCTTCGGGTGACTTGTCTCCATTCAGGTATTGTGCCGGCGCCCTGGGTTCGGTCTCAATGATCCGTTTCAGTATATCATAGTCAAAACTGATGTAAACGGTCATTGCATCCGCATGCAATTCTTTTACCAGTTTTACCGACCTGTCAGCAATAAGCTTTCCTCTTTCTTTGCTGATGCCTGATGGCTTGATCTCTAATACCAGTCTTGTCTGGGTATTATTCGCCATTCCCGACAGCAAATATTCCCGAAGTGTAGGCAGTTTTTCACCATTTGAAAGTTTGTACAGGACCAACTCGGCATAGTTTGTTCTTTCAATTTCCAGTTTATTATAATGAGGATCGTGATTAATAATTAATGAATCATCCGCAGTCATCCTTACATCAAATTCAGAACCAGTACAGTTTAGCCGGATAGCTTCTTTTAAAGCAGCAATGGAATTTTCAGGAAGGCCATTCTTCTTGAATGCGCCACGGTGAGCTATAACAGGATTAGCAGCAAATTTTACTGCCCCCGTATTCTTTTGTGTAGCTGTGCAGGCAGTGGCAAGTATAACAATGGTAAGAAAGAGATAGATCTTAACAGTACGTTTTAGGCTCATATCAGCAGTTTTATTATCAGCCGCAGGCGCTGTTATTTATGTTGCGCAAACAGCCAATCGAGCAATCCCGGTTCTGCAAAAGCCGGATCCCAGCTATTGTGATTGGCTGCGGGGTATAAAGTGAACTTCACAGAAGCTTTTGCTTTTTTCAATGCTTCCACCATTTTCTCTGAGTATTCCGGCAATACCAGGTCATCTTTTGCTCCATGAAACACCCACCATTTTGTGTTGATCAATTGAGGGGCTGTGGCAGGATGGGCCCCGCCGCAAATTGCTATCGCCGACGCAAAAACACCCGGCTTTCTTCTTACTATTTCAAATACACCCATCCCGCCCATTGACAAACCCATCACATATACCTGTTCTTTCTGAACAGGGTATCTTTTAAAAAGATTATCCAGCAGCGCCAGCACTAATTTCATGGCTGAAGAAGGTTCCCCTTCTTCAACAAAATAAAAAGTCCTTTTGCTGTTTTTACTTTCCGTCATCACCGTTTGCGCATTGCTCCAGTAGCTTTTTGGCGAACATTGCGGAAATACCACAATGGCCGGATATTTTTTCCTGGTGCTGTCATTCAAAAAAAGTTTAGCCCCGTGTGTCAACTGCTTTTCATTATCCGTACCGCTTTCCCCACGCCCATGCAGAAATAATACAAGCGAATATTTTTTAGCCGGGTCATAGTTTTCGGGAAACAATATCCTGTACGGCAAGGTGTCGCCATTCTGAATAAACCAATGTTTTTCATACAGGCTGTGATCCTGCGCTTGCAGCGAAGCCCCCTTTAAAGTGATGAACAGGCCCAACAATAAAAACTGTTTCATAGCTTATAACTTAATAAGTGCCCCTGTATAAATTATCACCCCGGTTATTGATCGTTTTCTTCAGCGGTATCTGTAGGCCGTTCGTTTCCTTTAACCAGTTGAACAATTCATCTTTCAACTGCAACCCGATCTTACGGTATGCTGTATCACGGACCAGGTTGTTCATCTCGTAAGGGTCATTTTGCAGGTCGAACAATTCATTGATATCCCAGACACCGTTATAATAAATATACTTATACCGGTCCGACCTTACCGCAAACGTAGTTGGAGTTTGAGGAAATGATGCCTCCCAGTAATATTCATAAAACACTTTATCCCTTTTCCATCCGGCTGAATTTCCTTTTAACAGGCTGGTAAATGAATACCCCTGCATCGGTGCAGGTTTTGCAATTCCCGCCAGTTCAAGAAATGTTGGCGCCAAATCCACATTCATCACCACCTGTTCTACTACCGAATTCGGTTTTATCATACCAGGCGCCCAAACCAATAAGGGCACCCGCATAGATTCTTCATAAGCATGCCGTTTATCAATCAACCCGTGTTCTCCAAAAGAAAATCCATTATCTCCCATATAAACGATCATGGTGTTATCGGCCAACCCGTTTTCTTTCACCCAGTTCATTACCCTCTCTATGCTTTCATCTACTGCCTGCAATGTTTCAAGATATAAATGATAGAACTCATCAAAAGGTATTTGCCCGTGATACATATAATCAACACCATGCCAGCTATACCGTTGGTTCCTTACCCACTGCGGAATATCGCGGTAATTCACCTTTGTTTTCGGCGGTGTAACAATTCCAAAGGTTTTACTGCTGTCCGTTGCCGTTAAATACATGGAAGGCGGACAAACTACCGGTATGTCTTTATATTTTCCCTGGTGTCTTTTGGCCGGTTGAAATTCTGCATGAACCCCTTTATGTGATAAATAAAGAAAGAATGGCCTTTGTATATTTCTTTTTTTCATCCAGTCAATAGCGTGATCTGTCAGCAGGTCTGTGGTATAACTTCCTTCCGGTTGCTGTATTCTTTGACCATTAATATTGAAGATTGGATTATTGTAAACTCCCTGCCCGCGGAAACTAAGCCAGTAATCAAACCCGGGCTGTGGTGCATCATCTGAATTGCCCATATGCCATTTACCCATGAAAGCGGTTTGGTAGCCATTTTGCTGCATGTATTGGGGAAAGAACTTCAGGTTGGCCGGTAGCGGCGCATCATTATCAACCACGGTATGTGTATGCGCATACTGACCGGTAAGAATGGAAGCCCTGCTGGGTGAGCATAAAGCTGTAGAAACAAATGCATTTTTAATATGCGCCCCTTCTTTAGCCATTTTATCCATGCCGGGTGTTTGCAGGCCCTGTATCTTATTCATAAAACCCATCGCATCATAGCGGTGATCATCAGCCAGGATGAAAATGATATTCATGGGCTTTTGCTGCGCAATGGTAACTGTCGCAACTAACATGAATAATACTAATATAAATGCTCTCATGCAATTATTTTGAATGCCGGCTAGTCATGTATTGTTACCCGTATACTTTTGAAGTTATTTTACCGGTTGTTATTTAGCTACCGGTTCAAAAAGTACATTCCTGATAATAAAGTTGTGCTGCGGATCATCCATGTACTGGTTAATATACGGGGACCAGGTGGACACTTTAATAGTTTTCTTTTTAAAATCCATATCCAGTATCCGCAGCCAGCCATTGCCTCCTTTCACCGACCCTTTTACTCCTTCCTGGTAATTGGCCAGCATCTGGTAAACAGGATAGCCGGCATTATTAATACTTATCAATGTACCAACCCCTGTATTCAATATATGTCCTGAAAAAACAAATCTTGTGTTTGGATGAGCCTTCACCAGTTTTTGCCATATCTGTTCACCATCGTTGACAGATGAATCGCCTTTGTCCTTACCCACTCCATATGCCTGTGGACGCCAGTTGTCGCCGGGTCCCTGCCTTGTACTATCCGAATACATATAGCTATGTGTGTTGATAATAACAGAATGACCGGGATATTTTTCAATGATCCGGTTAGCCCAATCAAGTATACTATTGCGTGGGCCAAACTCCAGCGTCAGTACCAGCCAGTTGATCTTGCCTGTTTTAAAGAGATACCAGGCATTGTCCAGTTTCCCTTCTTCTGCCACTCCGCCAAAACCGGGCAATACAGACATTTCTGCAAAAGGAAAATAGGAATTGAATAATGCTGAATTGCGGGTGTCTGCAAATTTTCCATCAGCACTGCCCATATCATGATTGCCGGCCGCTAACACATATGGCACTTTTTTATTCAGCCTGGTAAAAGCATGCTGAATGACCAGCCATTCCTTGTGATTATTATTTTGTGTAAGGTCACCCTGTTGTAATACAAAATCAATTTGTCCTGCATTATTGACTATCCAGCTTATTTGTGAATCGAGTACTTCCGGGTATTTTTCTGCATATGTTTGCGTATCGGGTAATAATACAATACGGGCCTGGTGCATCTTCGGAGAGCAGGATAAAAAAAACAATACTGCCACCACCGGGATAATACTGATTGCTTTCATGGGTGGTTATTTCAGGTGCGGGCTTTCAAAGCCCAGTTTTTGCAGCCCAGTTTTTATTTCGGGACAACTCATAAATAAATTCCACAAAAGGCCGGTTCTGTAATTTTCCATCATCACTACAATGGGTCCCTGGTCAATAGCAAGGTATCTTGGCAAATACCAGTTCTCTGTTTCGCTGAATGCATCATAAAAACCATAGGGCCCCCAGAGTTTATCTTTTTTATTGATGTACCAGTTTTTCATTGCTGCCATTGACTGATCAGGTGTATAGGGAAAAGAAGACAAAGCCGCTGTCGGGGAGATCACACCCAGGTCTCTTTTTTCTGCAGGGGCATGACCGGCATATCCACGCATGGAATAACTGGATGTCAGTCCCCAGCTATCCGTTCCGTATCCTTTGTATCCTTTTTGATTATCAACACACCATTGGTAGTTAATGAGTGCATGATTTTTATTCTGCTCCCAGTAATCAGCATACTGATCTTTTAACCCTCTTGGGTCCAATCCCAAATAAGAATAATGTGCCCAGAATAAGGGGCCGCCATTTACCGCATCACCCTGCTGGCGCAATTGCATTTTATACCCGCCATATACAGGAGGATTCTCTTTTATTTTTCCTTTCTCCGCCCATCCTTCGTGATACACTTCTGCAGGCACAGCATGCGTGGGAGATGAAGCCGCCAATACATACATGATCAGGCATTCGTTGTAACCATGCACCGGAAAATTCATTTCCCAATTATAGTTAGGACTCCAGTGCCAGTACAATACATTTTTGCCATTGCGATACCAGTCAAACTCCACCTCTTTCCATAACTTATCGATCCTGGCTGCCAGCGCTTTTTCTTTATCACTTCCGTCTTTAAAATATTGCCTTACGCAAAGCAAGCCTTGTATCATAAAAGACGATTCCACCAGGTCGCCGCCATCATCCTTGCGGCTGAATGGTTTTACTTTCCCGGTTTCTCCATTCCACCAATGAGGCCATGCGCCATGAAAACGGTCGGCTGTTTCTAAAAAGTGAACGATCTTTTCTAATTTTTCTCGTCCCTGCTCCCTTGAAATGAATTTTCTTTCTATGCCCACCAAAATAGCCATGACACCAAAACCACCGCCGCCACTTGTCACAATGTTCTTATCGTTCTGCGGGTAAACATTATCTGCATGAAATCGTTCTCTTGCCAGGCCACTGGTAGGCTCTGCACCATCCCAGAAGTATTGGAAAGTGGCCTGCTGTACTTCTGTAAATATTTTTTCATCTTCTTTGGAAAAAGAGACAAGGTCTCCGGTGGTTTTTTTTGGTGTGTTGCATGCGGCTGCCACCAGCAATACTATTATGCAGCCAGCAAGGCTAAGTCGTTTTATTTTCATGACAAACAATTTCTTTGGAAAAGTATATAAAGCGGATAAGGAATGAAGCAAAATGTTCCTGTGAAAAAAAGGCACACCATTACTACCCCTGGTAATAGTGTGCCCTGATCATCATCACTTATTGGCCTTCCCCAGGTTATTCAATGCCTTGATATGTGCATCAGGCAATACCCTGTTAAATATCCTGATCTCGTCAATCTGCCCGGTCATGGGAGCAAAACTGACATCTGCGCTAACAGCCATTCCTGGTATGCCATTATAATTGGAGCCGATAATAACTTCACTGGGCTCCCATGATTTAAATGAATTATTCCCGGTACCCCTGTTCGGAAAATTACCTACTTTGACTGCATTCATCCAGTTGTTGAAAACACCGGTACTAAAATCATATGTTAGCACAATATGTACCCATTTGGTCAGGTCAGTTTGGTCCAGCACATTATTCAGGTTATCCTGTGTACCTCCTCCCACTGTTGAAAATGTAGGTTGTATCCTCAATGTGGTGGTATTAGTTGCCGGGTAGCCGTTTGTATTCAGGGCAAAATTTATGTTCCCGTTGAAGATGGTGGGCCTGGCCATTTGAAATACCATCGTTCTTTTGGATGCGTTGTTGAGGATCTTTACCCATAAACTGATAGACCAGCTTTTTAATGAGTCAGTCTTGAATTTTTGAAACTGGTTGGCAAAATAAAGATAGCCTGCTGTTAAACTCAAAGCTTTACCTCGTACTCCGCCGGTTACAAATGCATCGTTGGCTGTAGTAGTTGGGGCTGTGCCTGATTTTAGTTCATTCTTTGTATCATCAAATGTCCATTGTGCAATAAGGTTTTGCGGAAAAATTTCATCTGAACTGGTATAGCCATCAATAGTGCCCACATAAGCATCTGGTGACACCCCGGGCAATTTGTTAGGATTGCCATCTTTTTTACAGGACGATCCTATGACCGCAAGCAATGCCAGGCCAGCGATGTATTTTGTTGTATGCGTTTGTAAGAATTTCATTTTTTAATTTTTTGGTCTTAATAAAATCAATACCCTGGATTTTGTGTCAGCACACCTGCACTCAGATCGATCTGTGTTTGCGGGATCGGCAACAAAGCATCCCTGTTATTATTATAATTAGGTTTGCCCGCCCCATTCAATGTGGCCTGCGCAACACCCCAGCGCACCAGGTCGAAGAAACGATCATGCTCCATGGCTAACTCAATCCGGCGCTCCTGGCGAATCGCTGCTCTTAATAATGCCTGGTCTGTGGTGGTTACTGCCGGAAGGATCGTGTTGTTGCCTGCTCTTGCTCTTGCCCGAACCATTTCCAATTTTGCCAGCGCTTCAGATGTATTATTTGTTTCATTAGCCGCTTCGGCATACATCAGCAGCACATCAGCGTAACGGAGAATGCGGATATTCATCCAGTAACCAAACCTGTTTGCAACCGAGGACCTGAGAGAAGGATTTGTGTACACTTTATTATTATAACGTGGATTAGGCAATCCAACCGGCAGGTTTTCGCCATAAATAGTTTGATAAGTAGTAGTGGGAGTACTGGTGTACAGGATGGTCCTGTTCTTACGGGGATCATTGGCTTCATAAGCCGCTTCCAGGTAGGTGCTGGGTGTATTCCATCCCCATCCCAGGTCCCATATTCCGGCGCCCCTGACGCCCATGATTTGCGCATATTGTATTCCATTGGCAGTAGGGGTTGTTGCATTGGCCGTTCCCTGCACCTCGAATACAGATTCTTTACTGTTCTCTCCTTCCTCTCTGAATAACATATCATAAGTTGTCGTCATGTTGTATTGAGCCGAGGTGATCACAGCATTGGCGGCAGTCATGGCCTGGGCCCATTTTTGTTGTGTCAGGTAAACTTTAGCCAGCAAACCATTGGCTGCTCCCCGTGTAGCCCGCCCAATAAATTTTATTTCCCAGTTCAACGGAAGACTGGTTGCAGCAAATTGAAGATCCGCTTCTATAAAGGCGTAAACTTGTGCGATGCTGCTCTGGGGAACATTACTTTGAGCCGCCGCATTGGTGAATACAGTATCGATCAAAGGCACTCTTCCAAACAAACGGACCATCATAAAATAGGCATAACCCCGCAGGAACCTGGCTTCCCCTTCTGATTGTGCTTTTATATCCGGCGTAGCAACAATGGTTGAGTTATGCCTGACCTGGTCAAGGGCAATATTAGCCTTATTCACCAGGCTGAAATAACCTAACCAAAGGGTATTGGCAAAACCATTGCTTGGTGATACCGGGAAATTATCCATATCGATCGCATTGGCGCCACCGTCTGCAGGTGTACTGCCTTTATCAGCGTCATCGCTGCGGATACTGGTAGCACAAATAAACGACTGGCTGTGCACATTAAAAGTTCTTAACTCGGAATAGACCCCGAAGAGGTAAGTATCATAGGGTCCTGAACCACTCGGGTAAGGATAATCATCCTGGGTATATTGACCCTGCGGGTCGCGGTCAAGGAAATTCTTTCCGCAGCCTGCGATTGTAAAAACCGCAGCAGCTAACAGCAGCGTCAGCTTTATCTTTCTGGGTTTATTAGTATGTAGTTTCATTTTTTTATCGGTTGAGTGAATAAAAATTAAAATGTCACATTAACGCCAAATGAATAAACAGCCGGAACAGGATAAGTGCCATTATCAGCTCCGCTGGCAATAGGATTGCTGAGCGATGCTTCCGGTGTATAACCGGTGGTTTTGCTGAAGGTGGCAATATTCTGCCCGCTGATATAAAGCCGGAGTTGTTTTACTGGTCCATTTCCTAAGGTCCGGGATGAAAATGTATAACCTAACTGGAGGGTGCGTATCCGGAAATAATCGCCTGGCTCAAGGTAATAAGAACTGAACAGGAAATTATTGCCACGGGTGTTATCCAGTATCGGTTCAATATTGGTGCTACCGGGTGTTGTCCATGCGTTCAGCCGGTTGGCCTCATAATTCAACACGGCAAAAGTGGCGGTGCGCCGTTGTGTATACACTTTATTACCAGCCACTCCTTGTCCTTCGAGGATCAGGTCAAAGCCTTTATAGCCAAGAGAGATGTTTGCTCCGATATTATAAATGGGGAAAGGTGTGCCAAGATAGGTCCTGTCTTTGGAATCGATGATGCCGTTCCCATCAACATCTGCATAAGCTACATCGCCGGGCAATGAATTGGAAAGACCCGGTATTTTATCCAAATCAGCAACAGACTGGTATATGCCGATCTGCCGGTAGCCATAAAAATAACCGATCGACTCGCCGGTCACTGTTTTGTTCACGCCGGCATTTCCGAGTATTTCGAAATTGATATTATTACCGATTGATTCAACTTCATTTTTATTGTAGCTGAAGTTAGCACCGATATTATAAGTAAAATCTTTACCGATCCTGTCACTCCACCCTGCACTTATTTCAACACCCCTGTTGGTAATTGTTCCCAGGTTGGTACGATAGGAATAGTTCCCTGCTGTTCCAGGTAATGTTAGTGTTGTCAATATGTCTTTCGTTGTCCTGTCGTAAAAAGTTATCTCCGTACTTAGCCTGTTGTTCAAAGCACGCAGATCAAGTCCGATATCTATACCTCTTACTACTTCCCAGTGTAAATTCGGGTCAGGCACGTAAGCCGGCGCAACAGATCCGTAAACATTATCGCCGAATACACCAACGTTCGCAGTAGTAAGTCCGGGTAAGTACAGGTTAGCAGGCAAGCCCAACCCGCTTCCTACAGTACCCCATGCGCCACGCAGTTTTAAAAAGTTAATAAACTTCACATGAAAGAAATCTTCGCTGGTTATTACCCAACCTACACCAACGCTTCCAAAATTACCCCACCTGTTCTCCGGTGAAAACTTTGAACTTCCGTCACGACGGAACGTGGCATTGACAAGATATTTACCGCTGAGAGAATAGTTAATCCTTCCCAGGAATGACATATAAGATTCTTCACCACCGCTGCCGGCATTGGTGGTCGGGTTGTTGGCATTGACAATATTGATATACCAGTAGTCTGGATCATCCGGAATATTCAGCGTAGTATCTCTGCGGGTTCCGGACACATTTGAACTTCCCTGGAACAAAGTGGTAAAACCAGCCAACGCAGTTACCCGGTGTTTTTTATTAAATGTCTTCTCAAAAGTAAGTGTATGATCTTGCTGGAATTTGCGGAACTCGGCCTGTGCCTGGCTAACGCTGGTCTTCACAGATGCATCATAGGTTGTATCCGTTGGAGCCGCTCCTTCTCCTAAATTAACAAACCTGAATGGCAGCGGGCTGTAGCTGCGGCTGTTGTTGAATCCGAGGTCAGTATAAAATGAAGACCGGAAAGTGAAATATTGTTTGAATTTGAATTCTCCAAAAATACTCCCGATAAAACGATACCCCTTATTGACAGCAGTATTGTCAAACCGGTTCAGCCTGGCAACTGGATTGCCTACCTGTGCTCTCTGAAAACTGGGCATGCTGTAATAGGTTTTTTCGTCAACCTGTACGGGTACAATTGGAGCTGCCCACAGTGCATTATTCAAATCGGCCCCCGGTTCATTCTGCGACCAATGGAAACCGGTAATGTCGCCGCCGATTTTAATACCCTTACTGACCCTTATCTCATGATTCAGGCGAGCGATGAATTTCTGGAATTTATCATTTTTTAAAACTCCTTCCTGCACATTATACCCGAGGCTGAACAGGGAAACGGTTTTTTCACCGCTGTTGGAAACAGTAACCGTATTACTATTGATAAGAGCATCCCGGAAGATCAGGTCCTGCCAGTCGGTATTAGCGGTATACCTGCTGTAGTCAAACGCCGCTGCATTGAGGTTGGCTAATTGTGCCGAATGCAGTTTTTTAAACCCTTCGGCATCGGTCACATCAATTTTGTTGGTAACCTTCTGCACACCCACATTACTTTGAAAGCTAACGCGGGTTTCACCTTTAGCTGCTCTTTTGGTTGTTACAATAATAACGCCATTACCGCCCTGCAATCCAAAAATGGCGATAGAGGAAGGATCACGGAGTATTTCAATATTTTCTATATCGGCAGGATTAAGGTAATCTATATTGGTCTGGAATACGCCATCCACTACATAAAGCGGATCAGAATTATTTGTACTGTTCACGCCACGGATTCTTACAGTTGGTGAGGCGCCGGCACGGCCACTGTTCACAACCGTCAAACCCGGCACTTTACCCTGCATAGAAGACATCGGGTTTGTAGCCGGCATCTTGGCTAATTCTTCTCCTTTTACAGAAGAGATCGAACCGGTCAGGTCCCTTTTTCTTTGTGTACCATAACCCACTACCACTACCTGGTCAAGCACCTGCGTGGAAACCTGTAATGTAATATTGATAACTGTACGGCCTGCGACTGTTTCTTCAGCAGTTACAAATCCAACTGAACTGAAAACAAGTACAGCATTGTCGGGAACGGTCAGCGAGTAATTTCCGTTGGCATCGGTGGTGGTTCCGACAGTAGATCCTTTTACATTGACGGAGACACCGAAAAGCGCTTCCCCGGAAGCAGAACTGACCTTGCCGGTCACCGTTAATTCCTTCACAGTAATTTCTGAAGGATCAGCAGCTTCTTTTAAAACAACCAGGTTGGTGTTTAATATCCGGTAAGAAATACCCGTATTGGCGAATATCAGCGATAACACATCGTTGATGCCGGCATCCTTCACTTCAATACTTACCAGGGCTTTTCCCTTTATTACATCTTCATCAAACAGGAACCTGTAGCTGCTGTTCTTTTCAATAGCAAATAATACTTTTTTGAGTTCTGCTGTTTTCATGCGCAGGGAGATCTTATCCTGCGAAAACGTTTTGGCAGACACCTGCAGGCAGGCAATAGTAAGAAACAACATCGTCAATTTCATAATCCTGAAGAGCTTTGGTGACAGCAGTTCCCTGTAAAAAACAGGACTTGCTTCAATTTTTTTCATAATTTACAATTGAAGGGTTAATTACATTGATACTCCATTGGGGAGATACTATCAGTACTTATTAGCCTGGCGGGGTTCTGCGTCAACAGAATCCCGTTTTTGCTTTTATCTATTGCTACGAAGTATTACACATCATAAATCATAAGCGTTAGTGGTGAATAATTATTTTATTCCCTGTTCTCTCAAAAGAAAAGGAGTTGGTTATTGTTAAAGCTTCCAGGGCCTGGTCTATTGTTTCCTTTTCAAAATTCCCGGTCAGTCTTTTTTCTTTCAGGCGGTTGTCCCTGATCTCAATCTCCACATTGTACCATCGTTCCATTTTTACGGCCACTTCACTGAAAGACTCATCATTAAAAACCAGCTTGTTCTCCACCCATTGTGTTTCATCCACGGTACTGTCGGCAGCATTGTACTTTAACCGCTGAATGGCGATCTCCGGTTTTAATTCATTCGTCGGATCAGCAATAGTTTCCGGTTCGGTTTCCTTATTCATTACCACCAGCTTTTCACTGGGCGACAGAATGAACCGATCATTTGACTCGTTCTTAATGATCACTTCAATACTTCCCCTGATCAGGCTGGTCTCTGTTTGTTTATCCCCCGGATAGGCTTTTACATTAAATGCCGTGCCCAGTACTTTTATATCCATTCCCGCCGTATGCACAATAAATGGATGTTTGCTGTCTTTTACAATATCAAAAAAAGCTTCTCCATCCAGGTAAACTTCGCGGCTCGTATCGCTGAAACTATCCGGGTATTTTAGTTTCGTACCCGAGTTCAGCAGCACAAGCGACCCGTCTGGCAATACGATCTTTGAGCGGATACCTTTGCTGGCTACTGTTTCATTTTGATTAGCGGCTACAGCTAATGGTCTCTTTTCTTTTTTGCTTCGCATGAGCCAGGAAGCAAAACCGACTGTGATGACCAATAAGGCTGCAACGGCTATCCTCCGGATCCATATTTTGTAGCGATTATCCCTGGCTTGTATTTCAACAGCCGGGTCATCAGCCATCTGAAGTATGTGATTAAAATGCCCGTCTGGGTCTGTATCTGTTGCCGGCGATTCGTCGCCCGGAGTGGTCCAGTAAGAAGTAAGTAACTCTGTAAAATACTGATCGCCGGGATGATTCTGCAAGTATATATCAAGCTCTTCCAGTTCAGCAGGGGTCGCTTCTCCGGCCAGTTTGCGGCTTATCAGTTCACTAAGGCGGTCCTTATTCATACAGCAGTCTTATATATTAAGACAATAGCCTGAACATATGACCTTAAAGGATCAGGAAAAATTTTTAGACTTTTTTAAAGTAAGACCCGGAACCCGGTTAAAATAACCCTTGACCGCTTCGCTGATCTTTTTTACGGCAATGACCATTTGCGCATCCACCGTATTGACAGATATTTTAAGTATTTCAGCGACTTCTTTATACTTCAGCCCATCTTCCCTTACGAGTTTGAAGATCATTTTACAACGGGGTGGGAGGTCATCCACCGCTGTGTGTATCTTCCGGAGTATCTCTTCCGTGATCATTTGCTGTTCCGGGCTTTGGTCGTCCTGCAATTGAATGCTGATATGATCAAAAGGTTCTGTGATCACTTCCCTGGCACGGCATGAAAGATAATTAAGGGCAGTATTCTTTGTGGCTGTATAAAGATAGACCCTGATGTTTCCGACCAGGGGCAATGTTTCCCGGTTCTTCCATACTTTCACCAGTACATCATCCACCACTTCTGTAGCTGCTTCTTTTGATTTAAGTATTGCACGGGCAAACTCTGTAAGCCTGGCGGCAAAATAGTCAAATAACAACCGGAAAGCAGGTTGGTCCCCGGCAGCTATTTTTTCAGCAATAGCTTTTAATACCTGTTCATCTATGTTCTTGGCAGGTCGCATGCAGGCAATCGTTACATGGTAAAGGTAAAATAAGTTCTGAAGCTAAGACAAATTTTATTTGCTGGTTGTTGCACTGGCATATTTATAAACCGGTTATTTTATTTCCCTTTGTAAATATAAATGCGAAATCCAATTACTTATGAGTATAAAAAATTGGCAGGTCTGCTGTTTTGATATCTCCCATTTCTGATCCCACGATAATTATTTTAACAGGTTACCGATTTTGTTGACCTTTCAATTAAGATTTTCATCATGAAGATAAATTTCTTTTGCCCCCGCTGGGGAAGTGAAGCAATAAACTGGGAGAAGTTTTGCAGTAAAGCAAAAAATACCGGTTACGATGGCGTAGAAGCTGGTGTGCCCCCTGAACTCCGTGAACAAAATGAAATGATTGAAGCATTGCAAAAACATGGCTTGTTGCTGATCGGCCAGTACTGGCAGTCGTTTGAAAAAGATTTCGCAGCGCATAAAATATCTTACAGAAACTATTTATCTGATCTTGCCGCACTACACCCGGTTAAAATAGTTGCTCAAACCGGTAAGGACTATTTCAGCTTTGAGCAAAATAAAGAACTCTTTGATATTGCGTTTGTATTCTCTAACCATACAGGTATTACAGTTGCGCATGAAACACATCGTAACAAAGCTTTGTTTGCTGCACATGTCGCAAAGAACTATTTGGAAAAGATACCGTCATTAAAGATCACCGCTGATTTTTCTCATTGGTGCAATGTTGCTGAAAGTTTTTTGGAAGATCAGCAGGAAGCATTGAGTATCGCTATACAACATTCCATTCATATCCATGCCCGTGTAGGTCATCCGCAGGGAGCACAGGTCACTGACCCCCGTTTACCGGAATGGCAAACAGCTTTACAACATCATATGGAATGGTGGAAGAATATCATTCAGCATCAACAAAGAGCCGGGACAGAAACATTTACCATTACTCCCGAATTTGGTCCTGCCCCTTATATGCCATTAGCACCTGTCACAAAAAAACCACTGGCCGATCAATGGGCGATCAACCAGTGGATGATGGAATATTTAAAGCAAAAGCTTTAGTTACATTTTCTTATTTAACCCAATTCACTTTACCACTTTTCACCTCTTTTGAGTTTATCCCGATCATAATCACAAATTCACCAGGCTCCCAATCATACCTGAGGTCATAGTTATAAAACTTAAGATCTTCCGGTATGATACTGAAAGAAACAGTTTTTGATTCTCCTGCTTTCAATCCAATCTTCTGAAAACCTTTTAATTCTTTTACCGGTCTTGTCACGCTTCCCACCACATCACGTATATATAATTGTACTACTTCTTTGCCGTCTATGTTCCCAGCATTGGTAACTGTCACAGATGCTGTCAACGTTTGATCACCTTTCAGAGAACTGTCAGAAAGTTTTATATCGCTGTATGAAAAACTGGAATAACTTAATCCATAACCAAACGGGTAAAGGGGATCGTTGGAAACATCCAGGTAATTGGAACGAAATTTCTGGAACCATTTTCCTTCAGGTAAAGGGCGACCGGTGTTTTTATGGTTATAAAAAATAGGGACCTGGCCAATGTTCTGGGGAAAAGTTGTGCTTAGTTTCCCGGAAGGATTTACATCACCAAACAATACATCTGCCACCGCATACCCTGCTTCACTGCCGCCGAACCATACATTTAATATAGCAGGTACATTTTCATTTTCCCATTTCAATGCCAGGGGGCGGCCCGTGAACAAAACCAACACCACCGGCTTGCCTGTTTTCAATAACGCTTTTAAAAGATCCTTTTGTGCTTCCGGTATTTCAATGTCGGTGCGGCTGGATGCTTCTCCGCTCATTTCTGCTGATTCTCCCAAAGCCGCTACTACCACATCAGCCTGGTTGGCTATGTTTACCGCTTCCTGTATTATTTCTGTTGCAGGACGACGATCTCTTTCGAATGATTTGCCAAACATACCTGCCCTTTTTTCAAAGATGGAATCGGCATCCAGGTTAGCTCCTTTTGCATATAATATCTTTGCGCTATCGCCCACTACTTCTTTCAATCCTGTCAATACAGAAGTAGCATTTAATAGTTTTGCCGCTACACTCCATGTACCCGGCATATTCTGTTTATTATCTGCCAACGGCCCTACCAGTGCGATCGTGCCGCTTTTTTTAAGGGGCAATACATTGTTTTGATTTTTCAGCAATACAAAACTTTGGGCAGCAATTGACCTTGC
>DATDIX010000090.1:0-12483 GCA_036520835.1 Chitinophagaceae bacterium
GGTAATAAAACGGCCGCTTTCAGGCACCATGCAAAGTATTTTCTGACCCGGTTTCAATTTGTTACTGTATAATAATTCTTCCAGCATGACAAAAATAGAAGCAGAACCTACATTTCCCTTTGTATATAAATTAGTGAACCATTTATCATCCGGTATCTCCAAACCGCCTTGTTTAAGCAGGTTGATGATCTGTGGTTTGAAATGATGCGATGAATAATGACAAACCAGCCAGTCAATATTCTTTTCATTGATCTTTTTTTCATCAATCAGTTCAAAAAAACGACGAACCCCGAGTTTGACAATGTTATCAACCAATTGCATGTCCTGCATTAAATTCACAGCGCCGGCAAGGTTTGCTTCGCTTACGTCATTATTATCCAGCCAGGTTTTTTGTACCGCCCCATTGTTACCTTTCAAGCCTCCAGCATACATACACAGATCATATTCATGCGCATAAGAACGAATATCTATCCAATCAATTTCCAATGCCGTTCTTCCCGGTTCAGGTGCTGATTGCAATAAAAAAGCTCCCGCCCCATCACTCAGCATCCACCGGAGAAAATCAATCTCTACCGGCAGGTTATTATCCTGTAAAACAGATTGGTGAAGAAAACGTTGCGACTTGAACATACGGCTGGCTAATTCGCCGGCACAACAAATGGCGTTTTGCATTTCACCCGACCTTACCTGCATATACGCATTTTGAATAGCCATGATACCCGCTGCACAAACACTTTGATGAGAAGCAATGCCACATCGTTCCAGCTTACTGGCACCATGCACCATACTGGCAAATCCGGGTACAGGCAGGTCGCTTTGTGTAGTAGCAGCGCTTAAGAAATCAACTTGTCCGCTGCTTATGGTTGATTTTTCCAGGCAGTCATTGATGGCATTAGCCGCCATCTGGTAAGCAGTATGGGTGGTTTGTTGTTGTTTGTCCAATGCATAATATCTTGACTTAATGCCATTTTTCCGCAAAAAGATATTCTTTGTCCGGGACACAGCGCCATTGAACTTACCCAGGTAGTCTTCCATCTGGTCATTGTCTACCGGGCTATTGGGTAAAAATTTTCCTGCCGCTGTAATATAGACCTTACTCATTTTCTTTTAATTTTTTTGAAATACTTGTATGAAACAAAACATCAAACCATGGCAGCATGAATCCATAATTACCTCTTCCTCTTTTATGATGCATACTATGCCGGTTGGAAAATTTAAAGAAGCTATGCAAAGCCGCCCTGGGAAACAGGTCGTAATTGCAATGACCAAGCGTATTTAAAATTATGCTCATAACCGGGAGAAATAAAAGCGCCGGCAGTTGAAACGGATAGATGGCCAATGGAAAAAAGATCACTGTCCCAAGTAAAAAAGCTTCGATCCAGTGAAAGCTGAATGTAGAAAACACCGTTGGTTCTTTTGAATGATGATGCACCCAATGGACCCGTTTTATCAGCCAGGGCATATGCAGTAACCGGTGAACGAAATAAAAATGTACTTCATTCCACAGGAATAAGATGAACATCTGCGGTAAGCAATACCAGTTCACATCATAAGAAATATGGTAAAGCCATCCATAATGAATACCCTGCTGAATGAATATGCCCTGTAAACTGAAGATCGTAATGGATAGAAGTGAGTTTTGAATTTCCTTTTTAACCTGTCCCGGGTATATCGCATGATTATCAATAGAGGCAACCATCTGTTTTTTATAAAGCCATTGCAGCAACCATTTTCCCCCCAACGCAGAAATCCAGTACAGGATGTTGAAAAAAATGAACATCACAGCAACGGTATTGTACCATTCCTCAAACGTCCAGGCAAAAAGATTTTCCAGCTCTCAAATTTTTAAAGTGGCCGATGGCAACAATGGCGGAACGACAATTAAAAGTAACAAAATAGCAGACCTCCGCCTTTTTGAAAAGGATAAAAAAAATCTAAATAGACAGCGGGAAATTTATTATCGCGGTCATTACCAGCTTATTCCACCCAATCCGCAATAAATACATTGGTATCCCTTGTACCACCATTATTCCGGTTGCTGCAGAAAACAAGTTTTTTCCCGTCAGGGGAGAACATGGGAAAAGCATCAAACCCTTTATCCCTGCTGATCTTTTTCAGGTTGCTGCCATCTTCGTTCATTGTATAAAGATTAAAAGGAAATCCTCTTTTGTATTCATGGTTGGAAGCGAAAATGATGCGTTTACTGTCCGGCATATAGGCAGGCGCCCAGTTGGCCTGTCCAAAAGAAGAGACCTGGCGGGCATTACTGCCGTCAGCATTGGCCACCCACACTTCCATATTAGTTGGTGCTACCAGATTTTCTGCAAGCAGGTCTTTATACTCTTTGATCTCAGCTTCTGTTTTGGGGCGTGAGGCTCTCCAGATGACCTTTTTGCCGTCAGGGCTGAACCAGGCGCCGCCATCATAACCAAGGATATTGGTCACTCTTTTTTCCTTACCTGTTTTAAGGTCCATGATATAAAGATCAATATCGCCATCCTTGTCGCTTGTATAAAGCATCTTTTTACCATCGGGAGATAATGTTGCTTCCGCATCATACCCTTTCGAATTGGTCAGTTGCTTTATGATCTTACCATCAAGGTCAGCCATAAAAATATCATAGCTGTCATACAAGGGCCAAATATACTTGTTGCCATACTTTGCCCGGTCTGGTACAGGCGGACAAGCATCACCGCCAAGATGTGTTGACGCATAAATGATATGTTTGCCGTCCTTGGTAAAGAACGGACAGGTGGTCCTGCCTTTACCTGTGCTTACCAACTTATATTCAAACTTATCGCCTTGCTTTTGCGGCACTTTACCCACAAATATCTGGTCGCAACTGATCCCCTCTTTATTATTAGTACGCTGAAAAACCAGCCACTTGCTGTCGTAGCTCCAATAGGCTTCTGCATTATCCCCGCCAAATGTCAGTTGCTGCACATTTTTAAAATGTGTCTCTTCGGGGTACTGAATGGTGTCGTTGGTGAGTGGTGAATAGTGAGTGGTGAGTAAAGGAGCTTTCCCTTTAAAGGAAGCGATCACCATTACAAATACTACAAACAATAAGGCAGAGATAAGTTTTTTCATGTTTATTCGTTTATATAGCGGCGGCAAAGGTATTTTTGTTAGCTTTTACCTTTGTCAGAAAATTGTCATACCACCCATTGATCACATATGATTAAAATCAGTTCAGTATTAGCCCGGCTTTATTACTACTATCGGCTTTCGTTGCGTCGCACTCTTTATCGTTCTGTCCGCTATTCAGCAATATTTGCAATACTCATCATTCTTTTTGCTGCCTGCAATAATGAGGAAGAGCCTACTCCTTATAGCGATATCCTTTCACAACCGCCTTACGCTTCCATAACCGACAGCATAAAAAAGCAACCCAAAAATGACGAGCTCTACTTTCGCAGGGCTGTATTGCTCAACAAAAATAATTTACCTGAACCAGCTTTGGCCGATTTTCAGAAAGCCTGGTCGCTAAGTAAACAGGAAAAATATGCTTTTGGTGTCACCAACGGCTGGATTGAGAAAAAACCTGATTCGGCTGTTATTTTTATGAACGAAGCCCTGAAAGAATTGCCGCAAAGCTTTTTATTACGGCTTAGTCTTGCCCATGCCTACGATGCCCTGAACAAAACAGATGATGCTTTAAAAGTTTGCGGTCAGATACTGCAGGCCATGCCTGATGAGCCGGATGTGCTGGTACTTCAATCGGAACTGCTGGACAAAAAAGGAGATACCCTTAATGCGACTTTATCCTTAGAAAAAGCATACAGGCTTTTGCCGGCTAATTTTGACCTGGGTTTTAAACTGGCCTATAAATATGCAGAAAGTAAAGACCCAAAAACCCTCCTCCTTTGCGATTCACTGTTGCAAAAAGATTCACTGAAACTTTTTCCTGCCCCTTACTATATTAAAGGCATATACTATTCTAATATCAATGAAAAAGCAAAAGCCATACAGCAATTTGACCTGACGATAAAACATAGTTATAATTACCTGAATGCTTATATAGAAAAAGGTAAGATACTTGTTGATCAAAAAAAACCGGTGGAGGCATACCATGTGTTTAAACTGGCTAACACGATCAAACCCTCTTTTCCCGATGCCTGGTACTGGATAGGTGTTTGCCAGGAAGCACTGAGACAAACAGACGAAGCCATATCAAGTTATGAAAAGGCTTATGCCCTTGATAAAACCTTTATTGAGGCAAAAGAAGCAGCAGACAGGTTGGGGAAATAGTTGACAGGTCGATGATCTGATAAGGCTGTTTCATATATAATTGCTTTTTTAACCAGTTAACTTGTCAACTCTTCAACTTAACGTTAACTTGCACCGCAAAATCCTAAGAATGGCTATTGTCGCCCCTTCGTTGTTAGCTGCAAATTTCCTGAGACTGGAAGATGAATGTAAAATGGTGAATGAAAGTGAAGCTGACTGGTTTCACTTAGATATTATGGATGGTCGTTTTGTTCCCAATATCAGTTTTGGCCCGATGATCGTGGAGTTTGTCCGCAAGACCACCAAAAAGGTTTGTGATGTACACCTGATGATCCTTGAACCCGGGAAATACGCTGAAGAGTTTAAGAATGCAGGCGCTGACAATTTATCTGTTCATATCGAAGCCTGCCCGCATCTTCACAGGAATATTGAACAGATCAAATCATTGGGCATGAAAGCCGGGGTAGCTATTAATCCTCATACTCCTGTCTCTGAGTTAAACGATGTATTACATGAAATAGACCTTGTCTGCATGATGAGTGTGAACCCGGGGTTTGGCGGACAGAAATTTATCCCGCATACACTGGAAAGGATCAAACAACTCCGCAAAATGATCACTGAAAGGAAGCTGAATGTTCATATCGAGATCGACGGAGGTGTAACTGTTCAGAATGCCGGTTCCATTATTGCGGCCGGGGCTGATGTGCTGGTAGCAGGCAATACGGTCTTTAAATCGAAAGATCCGAAAGCGACCATTACACAGTTGAAAAAACTATAAAACAATTGTATATTGTCGGGAATTCTCTTATGAAAATCAACCACCGCCAAATACTGCTGACTGCAACTGTTGTTCTGCTTTCGCTTATATCCTTCTCCCAAAAAAAATCAGCTTACGTTTCCGGCAAAGTGATTGATGAAAATGAGAACCCCTTACCCAATGTTTCTGTAGTAATTCTTGGCAAGCAAACAGGTATCACCACCAACGACTCCGGCTATTTCCGGATAAAAGTGCAGGCAGACAAAGCATTTGCCATCGTCTTCAGCTATACTGGCAGACAAACAGAGCAAAAGAATTTTCTGCTAAATGAGAATGAAGAAGAAACTGTAACCATCCGCCTGGAAAGAAGTACCAATACATTACAGGAAGTGATCGTGACCGACCAGCGGGACAGAACAGAAGTGGGTCTTATCCGCCCCAATCCAAAAACGATCATCAACCTGCCATCAGTGACAACAGGTGTGGAAAGCCTCATCAAAGTATTTGTTGGTTCCAATAATGAGCTGACCTCGCAATATTCGGTCCGTGGCGGCAACTATGATGAGAACCTGATCTATGTAAACGACTTTGAAGTATTCCGCCCCTACCTTGTTAGCAGCGGCCAGCAGGAAGGTTTAAGCTTTATTAATCCTGAAATGGTACGCAATATCAATTTCTATACCGGCGGTTTCCAGCCAAGATATGGCGATAAGATGAGCAGTGTGCTGGATATTCAATATAAGAAACCGAAAAAGTTTGGCGGCTCCGCATATGTTGGAATACTTGAACAGGGCATACAGCTCGAAGGCATTACGGCGAAAAATAAACTGAGTTATCTCGTTGGTGTTCGTAACCGCAGCAACAAAAACCTATTAAGCAAGCAGGAAACACAGGGCAATTATGTTCCTTCTTCTGCTGACCTGCAATTGCTGATGAATTACCAGTTTAATTCCAAATGGCAGGCTGAATTGTTTGGTAACATTTCTCAAACAAAATTCACCCTGGTCCCTGAATTCAGCCAGTTGAGCACTTCCGTATTTTCTCCCTTCTTTACCCAAAGCCTGGGCATAGACATTTACTTCGAAGGCCAGGAAAAAGATGAATACAATACTAATATGATCGGTGCTGCATTGACCAACCAGGTCAGCCGCAAACTGAGACTGAAATGGATGGTTTCCCGTTTTGAAGACGATGAAAAAGAGAACGTGGATATTGCAGGCGCTTATTTATTTGGTGACCGGGATTTTGATCAAAGCCAGCCCACTTATGGCCAGATCGTTAACCCGCTTGGCGCAGGTGTATTTCATACTTTCAGCAGGAACAAACTGAATATTGAGAACTGGAATATTTCCCACAAGGGCAACTATGACTTGGGTAAACATGCCTGGCAATGGGGACTTGGATTTGACAACACAGAGATCCATGACAAGCTGAATGAATGGGAAGCACAGGACTCTGCC
Source organism: Chitinophagaceae bacterium (assembly GCA_036520835.1). Taxonomy (GTDB): domain Bacteria; phylum Bacteroidota; class Bacteroidia; order Chitinophagales; family Chitinophagaceae; genus VBAT01. Next base: position 6,448 of record DATDIX010000090.1, read on the forward strand.
GGGTATAATATTCCTTTTGATCCGAACCTGCTTCAATTTAGCAGGGTAGTCAAATCAACTGCCGACCTTGATATCAACAAATTCTCCGGTTACCTGCAGGACAATATACGTTTCGGCGATTCATTGAATTCCTATACTTTATTTGCCGGTGTCCGTTTCAATTACAATTCACTGAATAATGAATTTTTAATAACTCCCCGCATCGGTGCAAGCTGGAAACCTAACTGGAAACGGGATATTATTTTCAGGGCTGCATTAGGCGCTTATGCTCAGCCGCCTTTTTACCGGGAGCTAAGAAGATATGATGGCACCATCAATGAAGATCTGAAAGCGCAAAAGAGCTGGCAGGTAGTTGGCGGGTTTGATTACAACTTCAGTGGCTGGGGAAGAGCTATGCGTTTTACTACTGAAGCTTATTACAAGCATATGACCGATGTGGTCCCTTATGATATAGATAATGTCCGTATCCGCTACTATGGTGAGAATATAGCTAAAGCTTTTGCAACCGGTATAGAATTTCGTTTGTTCGGAGAGTTGGTGAAAGATGCGGAAAGCTGGATCAGCCTTGGCTTTATGAAAACAAAAGAAGATATCAAAGGCGACACGTATAAAGAATATACACTGAATGAATTCAATGAGCCGATAGACAGTATGACCGTTGAAAAAGGATGGGTGCGCAGGCCAACAGACAGGCTGATCACTTTTGGTATGTTTTTCCAGGACTACCTGGCTACCAACAAGAATATGAAAATGTACCTGAACCTGATCTATGGGAGCAACATGCCTTACAATATTCCCAACAGTGTAAAATACCGGAATGCGTTAGAGATACCTCCTTATATCAGGATAGATATTGGGTTCAGTGCATTGCTGCTTGACAGCGACCGCAGCAAACGCCGCAGCCGCAGCCCGTTCATGGGCTTTGATAATATTTGGGCCACCCTGGAAGTATTTAATTTAATTGACCGGGCCAACACAATTTCATATTTGCTGGTGAAAGATTTTTCCAACACTATTTACACCATGCCTAACCGGCTGACGCCGCGGTTGCTGAATTTTAAGATCGTGGCGAGATGGTAAAACATATTTTACCCTCTCGTACTCTTCACTATTGAACCGGTATATCAAATCCAAATGTACTCCCCTCTCCTATTTGACTTTTTACCCATATTTTTCCGCCCATCGCATCAATAAATTCTTTGCAAATAGCGAGGCCGATACCAGATCCCTTTTTATCGGATCTGCCAGGCACCTGGAAGTACCGTTCAAATATCCTGCTGAAATAAGTATTGTCTATTCCAATGCCTTTGTCTGTTACGGACAATGACAGCACATTGTTCCTGTTTTCAGCCGTCACAACGATAGCGCTGCCTTGCGGTGAAAATTTAATAGCATTTGTCAGAAAATTATTCAGAACCCAACTGATCTTATCTGCATCCGTTTTAATAACCGGCAGATCATTCTCTATTCTTTTTTCAATGTTGACCTGTTTTTCCCTGGCTGTGCCGCTTACTGCATCAATTGAATTCTGTACAATCAAATAGGGACTGACTTCCTGGATATTCAGTTGGATCTTTCCGGCCTCCACCTGCGACATATTCAGTAACTCACTTAGTATCTTTAGCATCCGCTGGTTATCATTTTTAAGTTGCTGTACCAGTTCCTTTTGTTCATCCGACAGGGTTCCTACCCGGCTATCCTCCAGTAATTTTAAACTAAAATCAGAAGAAGCCAGTGGCGTTTTCAGTTCATGGGAGACCGTAGCGATAAAATTGTTCTTGGCAACATCAAGCTCTTTGAATGAAGTAATATTCTTTAAAACGATCACGTTTCCTGCTTTTTCATTTTCCTGTTTTATTTCGATGATCTCTTTAGTAAAATAGTTTTCTTTTCCCTCCACCACTATTTTGAACGGAACACTGTTTTGTTCTTTTACAAGAAAGCGAAACAGGTCATTCTTTTTTTGCACCCCTTCCTGCGATTGACCGATGATCTCCAGTTCTTTCAGGTTGAGCAGTTGCAGGGCCTGCTGGTTGGCAAACAGGATGGTGCCTTTATTGTCGATCCCGATGCTGGCATCTTTTAATGAATTGATCACCGTTTCAGCCCGTCTCTTTTCAAACAGGATCTTTGAGAGGTTGCTGTGTTCATACTCATCCAGTTTTTCTGCCATGCTGTTAAATGCACTGGCCAATTGGCCAAATTCATCTTTCCTGTTTAAGTGAATGCGTTCACTATAATTTTTATTGGCGATAGCTTTTATCCCTTCTGTGAGTTTGGCTATAGGTGAGGCCACGAGGGATGGAAAATTAAAGACAAATGTTAATCCTATAAGTGTGCAGACGGTTAGAATTAGTGTGATGATCGTCTTGGCGTTTTCTGCCGATTTCTGTGCTGCCTGGTTCTTTTTGTCTATTGCCTGCAAATTCAGTTGCATGATATTGCTGATGTCTTTTCGGATCAGCGAACGAAGCGAGTCAATGGATGGTACTTTTTTTAAGGCATTAAATTTTTCCCGTAATGATTGCGTCAGTTCTTTTTCACCAGGCTCAGTGATGTTCTTTTCCTGCATTTGCAGGTTCTTTTCAAAATTAGCATAGGCATCAATACTGTCACCGGAATTGAGCTGGTCCAGTTCTTTCAGCATATCCCTGGAATAATTCAGGGTCTCATAATTGTCTTTTACGATCCCCTTTGCTTCCTGGGTAATGCGGTTAAAGTAATAAAAACTAACAGCGCCTACCAGTATCAGCAGCGCAAAAAGGAAAATGCCGCCCAGGGCTACTTTTGTTTTTAGCTTTATTGCCATCAGGATAGTATGATCAGGTCAATATCGTTTTTCGAAAGTGTTTTTAATAACTGGTTGAACAGATTGGTCCGTAAAATAACCTGGAACAAATTTAAGTGGGGTTTGCCGATACACACGGTAGTTATATGTTTTTCCTCCACTATACCCATAATTGTTCCGGCCACGTTATTATTCTTTATCTGCAGGACCTCTGCACCCAGTTCTGTGGCATTTTTAAAATTATTGATCAGGTGACGCTGGGCTGCCAGGGGAATTTTTTCTAATGACTCTTTGGGCGTTTGCACATATAATACATACCACTGGCCATTGTAGTAAGAAGCTAATCTTGCCGTTTTGCGGATGATACTCTGCGCCATTTCGTGATTGGATGAGATGCAGGCAAGAAGCCTTTCATGCCGCCACGGCCTTTCTTTAGCCGTAACCTCGTAATCCACTTTTCTTTCTACCTGCCCGGCTACTTCTTTTAATGCCAGTTCCCGCAACTGCAGAATTTTCTCAGGTTTGAAAAAATTCCCTAAAGCCTGTTGCACTTTACTATGGTCGTAGATCTTTCCTTCTTTGAGCCGGGTGATGAGTTCATCAGCCGTCAGGTCAATATTCACTACTTCATCGGCCACCTGCAATATTTTATCCGGCACCCGTTCCTTTACTTCAACACCGGTAATCTCCTTTACGTCCTCATTGATACTTTCAATATGCTGGATATTGATCGCAGAGATCACATCAATACCGGCATCCAGTATATCCAGTACATCCTGCCAGCGTTTTTCATTCTTACTCCCGGGAATATTCGTATGGGCGAGTTCATCTACAATAACCACATCCGGGTGAAGCAAAAGAATAGCCTGCACATCTAATTCATCCAGTTCCTTTCCTTTGTAGAAAACTTTTCTCCGTGGGATCACCGGCAGGCCTTCCACCAGCGCTTCTGTTTCTTTCCGGCCATGTGTTTCAACGTACCCGACCTTCACATTCACCCCATTGCGCAGCAGGTTATGCGCCTCCTGCAGCATGCGATAGCTCTTGCCCACACCGGCGCTCATACCAATGTAGATCTTCAGCTTTCCCTTTTTTTCCTGCTGAATTTTCGCTAACCATTTATCTGCATCGCTTTCGGACATAATTAGAATTAGAATGAAACGGCTATCGATGACGTAATAAAGGTATTATTCTTCACCGTGCTGTTATCTTTAATAAAAATTTCATCTTTACTGCTGAAACTTCTTGCTTCCAGTCTTACCAATACATTCTTTGTGGGACCGTAATCAATATTCAGTGAATAACCGGTAGTCTGAAAACCATTAGGCGTTCCGGTACTGATGATCACGCCATTCTCATCATTATAGTGTTCCACCCTGCCTGCAATGGTCCATTTATCGTTAATGGTGTATTTCAGGATGCCTACCGGTGTGTACCAGGTATTGTTTTCCTTGCCACCAGGCGTTTTTTCTTCTGTGCCGATATCAAATCCAATGGTCAGGCCAAGCTTGTCACTCAATGTGAGTATTCCATACAGGTTATGGAATACCCGGAGCAATCTTGCACTATCCGGTTTGTCAGTACCAATGAACGTACTATAGTTCAGCAATACTTTATCCGACGGTTTGAATTGCACCTGCGTTCCCCAACTCATCATTGAGTTACCACTTACCCGGTTGATCCTTTGCCAGCCATTTAATGCAAGCCCGCTTAATAACCATTTACCATTATCTGTGGTGTAGGAGATTTTTGCGCCTGCTTCATAGTAAGGAGAGTTATCAGCGAGGATACTTCTTGTCAGTGACCAGCAATCTTTGCTGACGGCGCTTTCAAAACCGATATGTGAACCAAATATTCCTGCATCGAGCCATAGGTTTTTCTTTTTACTCAGCTTCACGCCGGCATTCGCTTCATATATGTTTTTCAAAACGCCAGGTTCTGCAGCATAGTTTGCATTTATATAGGTGCCTGCTGCCAGTGCCACGTTGGCCCTTACTCTTTCTGAGATATAGCTTCCTTTTAGAAAACCCAGGTTAAGGTTAAATTCATTGTGCCGGTTATGGCTGTAAATAAAACCAGGACGGTTATTGTCCGGAGGTTTATTAAAATCATACTGATAGTATGCTTCCACATATCCACTCAGGGAAATGGATGGTTTTTGCTCTTCTTGCGCAAATAACCGGGTACTGACCAACAGCACCGACCATAATAAAATCTTTTTCATCTTTCAGGATTTAGTAATCTGCTATTTTAAATTATCCAATGCAATATTTACCTTCAAAACATGTACAACAGCGGGGCCGCCAAGAGCGGAAGTCTCAACATGCTCATCCACCAATGCTTTTACCTTTTCCTCCGGCAGGTTGCGGATAGTGGCAATACGTTTCACCTGTACATAAGCTGATGCCGGGGAAATATGCGGATCTAAACCACTGCCACTCGCTGTTACGAGGTCAGCAGGAATCTCTTCCTTCTTTATACCGGGATTATGAATGAGGAAGGAATCGATCCTGTCCTGCACCACTTGTAAGTAATCCGGATTGGATGGTCCTTTATTGCTGCCTGCAGAGCCGGCTCCGTTATAATCAACCGCCGAGGGACGGCCGCAGAAATATTTATCCTCAGTAAATTTCTGTCCAACCCTTTCATAGCCCACCACCTTTCCATTGACGGAAATGGTTTCCCCTTTTCCGCCTCCCGGTGTTGCTTTGCCTATGCCTGCGATCAGTAAAGGATACAACACTGCACACAAGACGATCATAACCAGTGTCAGTTTCAGGGATATCAATAAATTCTTTTTCATTTCGATTCGATTCGATTTTAATCATTACATAAATAATCCTAACAGCATATCGATCAGTTTGATGCCGATAAATGGTACAATAATTCCACCTAAACCATACAGCAACAGATTCCTTCTCAGTAAAGCAGAGGCGCCAATGGGCCTGTATTGAACTCCTCTTAGTGCCAGCGGTATCAACGCCGGAATGATCAGTGCATTGAAGATGATCGCTGATAAAATGGCCGTCTCCGGGCTTTTCAGGTTCATAATGTTCAACGACTGCAATGCAGGAATTGAAGCAATGAACAGCGCCGGTACGATAGCAAAATACTTTGCAACGTCATTGGCAATAGAGAAGGTGGTCAATGTACCTCTTGTTATCAGTAATTGTTTGCCTATTTCCACTATTTCGATCAGCTTGGTAGGATCGTTGTCCAGGTCCACCATATTCCCCGCTTCTTTGGCA
>DATDIX010000091.1:0-4752 GCA_036520835.1 Chitinophagaceae bacterium
GGGGTCCAGGGCTGTTGTAGCCTGGTCAGCTTCACGTACACGCAAACGAACAGTTCCCGGAACTGCGGCAATAGGAACGGTGAAGTTGAAAGTAGTTGTAGCGGGGTTTGCTGCGAGATTATAAGTTTGTCCCAATAATTCACTGGTTTCAAAAACTCCGTTCTGATTATAGTCTATCCAGGCTGCCAGGTCATTACTGCCAAAAGTACCAGCCCGGAGAGTTATAGAATAATTAAGCCCCGGCAGTAAGGAACAGGTGGTGGTGCCTGACATCGGGAATAAGGTATAGTAAGGTGATGCGGAAGCACCGGTCACATTATTAAGCGTAGTGCCGGGTATCTGAACAAGGGTACAATAGTCTCCGGAACCCGTTCCGGTTGAATAGGTTGGAATACAATAGCAGTTGGTTACCGGGCTCGTCGTTACCAATAAAGAAGCGGAAGTAACGCTTACTCCACAGGTAACAATACAGCGGTAATAAGTACTTGCTGTCTGTAATGTGGTATAGGATGGCAATGTAGCTCCGGTTATATTATTCCAGTTTGTATTATCGCTTGAAGATTGCCATTGGTAAGTCTGGCCTGAACCGGAAGTACCACCGGTAAGACCGAGTGAAAGGCTGGTTCCGGGACATATAGGGTTTGCATTAGCAGTAACAGTGCCGGGAACAGGAGGATTGGTACAAGGTCCGCTGGGGGCCCATACAAAAGTGATATTCGGTCTTGTGGTCTGTGTACCGGTATTAGTAGTTGTAGCAGTGCCGCAACCGTTCCCGATATTATCAGCCCGGTAGCTATGTGAGCCGTTAAAGCTTAATCCTTCTGTCCAGGGAACGATGCAATTATTTGTAAAAGATACATAAGTATCATTGGCAGGATCGCCATTGCAAATCTCGATGATAAGATTAGATGATCCGTTCCAGAGAAAAGGAGTGGTAAATGTAAATGTATTGATACCGGCTGATGCCATGTAGTTCACAGGCCCATAAACTTGAACAGTACCCGGCTCCCAGGAAGTGGCGGTCAGAGATGTTGTTGATGTGGTCCCTATACTGATGGAATACTGTTCCAATGCGGGATTGGTACCGGTGTTAACACTGATCACATTGAAACGGATGGCAGTGATATTTCCGGGGGTCATGCCGGCTGCTGTGAGCTCTGATGCGAGGAATAGATATTGCGCCCGACTCCCTTCATAAAAATCCTGTAACGGACAGGGATAGGTAGTAGTCGTATTCCCCGTAGTTCCTGTCCCGATATTGATATCAACCTGCGAATGCAATGCGCCGAACGAAAACAATAACAGGGATAAAAAGAAAAAAGATTTTCTGCAAAATCCAGCCGGGTAGATTTTTCTCATGACTATCAGTAGTTTTGGTATGTGATAATAAACTGTAAAGACATTAATAAGAATAATTACAGAGACCATAAAATGCCGGTGCAGCATTCTATCACCCCCCTGCCAACTTGTTTCAATTAAAAAAATAAGAGCCTGTAATTAATTCGTCTTTTCTATCCTGGTTCATCTGGTGATACTGAAAACCTTCACTGTGATACTCAATTGCAACTAACGGTTTACGGATAAAGGTTCAAAGCAAGCTATTGCTAAACAGGAATGTCTTCAATGGATAATGGAGAATTTTGGGATATAAAAACAAATGCGAAGTGGCATTCATTTAAGGTGACGCAATGTTAGCCAAAAAACTTTAACAATTATCAATTCTGTCTATGTTTTTTCGCCCAACGTCTTAACAAAAAACCGGATATGAGTCAATGATTCTGAAGTCCGTATAATTATTTCTATTTCTTAAAAGTAATCATTAAAAATGTTTCTGCATAATTAAGTTTTGTTCAGAAAATATTTAATCATACTGCTAAATATTTTTAGTTTGTTCAGTATCCTGTATTCTAAGGAATATCACTTATTTATCCCTGCAAAAGCCCGTTTGATTATCAAAAAATAACCTCCCCGCTGACTGCGATCTGCCGCCATCTATCGCTGCAAAAATGACCTGTTCATTTTGCATTATACCTGCCGGTATCGTTCCCGGTAAATATCTGTTTCAATATGCAAGTTTGCTTTAGCTTTACGCCTCATTATAAATACCTATAAATGAAAATCATTCACCAGGTACATCCTGAAGACTTTACCCGTTATACAACAAAACAAATACGGGAGAAATTCCTGCTGGAAAATTTAGTAGTTCCTGATATGATCGAATGTGTTTACACCCATTACGACCGTATGATCATCGGTGCCGCTCACCCGGTCAATACAAAGCTGGAACTGGGCACTTACGAACAACTGAAATCGGAATATTTTTTAAACCGCCGTGAAATTGGGATTCTCAATATAGGAGGAAACGGAACCATTATGGTGGACAATCAAAAATTTGACCTGGAAAAGCAGGATTGTTTATATATCGGTAAAGGAAAACAGAAGATCATATTCAGCAGTATCAATAAATCGACACCTGCCAAATTCGTTTTCTTCTCCTGCCCCGCCCACCAGGAATACCCTACCCGGTTAATGAAACCATCTGAAGCATTACCGGCCGAGCTCGGTAGCCTTGAAAACAATAATCACCGGGTGATCAATAAATATATTCACCTCGATGGTATCAAAAGCTGCCAGTTGGTGATGGGTGTTACCAATTTTAAACCGGGGAGTGTGTGGAATACCATGCCACCGCATACACATGACCGCAGGATGGAGTCGTATTTCTATTTTGACCTGCCGGAAGGACAACGGGTGATCCATTTTATGGGAGAACCGCAGGAAACCAGGCATATATTTTTAAGTAATGAGCAAGCTATTCTGTCACCGGCGTGGAGCATCCACAGTGGTGTCGCTACGGCTAATTATTCATTTATCTGGGCCATGGCCGGTGAGAATATGGTCTTTACTGATATGGATCCTGTACCGGCATCTACTTTATTATAAAATATTTTACCGCTGAGACGCAAAGAACGCAGGGTTTACAAAAATTACTTCTCTGCATCTCCCCGTCTCTGCGGTTACCAAAAAACAACTTGTATGTTAAACTTCAGGGTTGATGGCAAACTGGCACTAGTAACCGGCAGCAGCCGTGGCATCGGGTTGGCTATTGCTACCGCATTGGCTGAATCAGGCGCTGATATCATCGGGGTAAGCAGTAAACTGGAAGCATCAGGTTCGGTATTGGAAAAAGCGGTAGTAAAAGCAGGAAAAAAATTCTACGCTTATCAATGTGACCTGTCAAACAGGGATTCTATTTACTCTTTTTTGGAAAAAGTAAAAGCCGATCATCCAAAGATCGACATACTCATCAATAATGCAGGCCATATCATGCGCAAGCCTGTTGCAGAACACCCGGATGATTACTGGGATACCATTATCAATATCAACCTCAATGCGCAATTTATATTGACAAGAGAGATCGGCAAAAGAATGGTAGAACAAGGCGCCGGTAAGATCGTATTTACCTGTTCATTGCTTTCTTTCCAGGGAGGTGTTACTGTTCCCGGTTATGCAGCAAGCAAAGGCGCTGTAGCTTCTTTATTGAAAGCATTTGCCAATGAATGGGCAAAATCAGGCGTTAATGTAAATGGTGTAGCCCCTGGTTATATTGCCACGGATAATACTTCAGCATTAAGAGCAGATGCAGAACGTAATGCTGCGATCCTTTCAAGAATACCTGCCAATCGCTGGGGCACACCGGAAGATATGGCCGGCGCATTTGTTTTCTTATCATCCCCTGCATCTGATTATATGAATGGAACGATCGTAACGGTGGATGGAGGATGGATGGGGAGGTAAAATGATAAACTATTCTTCTCTTTTTTCTATAGTATCAGTCCTATAAACTCAGCCCGGGTTACTTTGCATCCGTTGTAATAACACAGGAGACCAATTTATAAAAAAATGGAAAGATTGCAGGTCAATCGTAATCTCATTTATTTTCGACAACAATAATTGTTACTAATATAGGTTTTTTCATATCCCTGTCACCACTATAAGAAAAGACCATTAGTTCAAAGGATTCACTAGTGATGTCGTTAATGCGCAAATCAGATCCTTCCTTAGACAGACCTATTAAATAGGGGGCCCTTGTAAAATTTGGTAACGGATTTCCGTTGATTGTCCGAAGATCTTTAAAAAAATATTTTTGATACTCAGCATTGTCGTTTGGCATTTTGTACACGACGTCGTCAATAACATACATATTTTGCCTGATCTGATCATTCCGCATTAATTCCTGAACACGCTTATCTAAATCCTGCGCTGATTTGTAAGTTCCGCTAATGTAAGTAGAAACTTCCTTTTGCTTTATACCAAGTAAATCTAGTATACGACCAATAGAATCCATCCTCTGAAATTGATTTTCAGCAGCTGCGGTGTAATTAAATAGCTTTGACTTGAACGAATCAACCTTTAAGCTCATTGAATCCATACTCAACTGAAATTCCCTCCTTACTGAATCCTTTGCATTATTAAGTGTCGTAATACCAAAATATCCGGCAACGAAAAGGATTACGGCAAACACTGTGATCATGTATTGCATCTTGTATTTTAATTCCCAATACTTACTGTCGTTCAGGTTGTCATTTCTTAATGGCCTTTTTGAAATTGATCGAAGGTTAAGGGTATTCCATACATTAAACCCGATCAGGATAATAGCAACAAGTATAATGGAAGTGATCAGCATAAAGATTATATAGAAAAATACAAAAAGCTCCGGTAAAAACTACTGTTTAAACGGACGGATTGGCT
>DATDIX010000092.1:0-3040 GCA_036520835.1 Chitinophagaceae bacterium
AGCCCGCCGGGAAATATTTTAAGCTTACTATCAAACCTCAACCGGCGTACCAATAGTATTCTGCTTTATATCGCTAAGGATACTAAAGTCTGACATTTCCCCTTTCACCAATTTATTATATTCATCCAATACAGCGGAAAGTATACTGTGAGTTATATCTATGGTAACGGTGGCTACCTTAGCAACCTGTTTCCAGTCGTCATCGGTTCTGCACACTTTGAGAAGTATTTGTTCAACATCTTTGGCGTGCTTATCATCTATATGTGCATGATTGTAATAAAAGGTCATTTGTGTTTTTTCCAGCTTCAGATTGCTTGTCAGCGATTCTACAAAAGAGCCGATATAGCCGTATGACCTTTCAGCCCAGTAGGAATATCCCAGGCGCTGTACCGGGTTACCATTTGAGGATACCCAATACAAATAAGCAATAAGCATTTCAGTTGGAATTAAGGCAGGAGGTATTTCCGTAGCGGGATCATTGATCGGGATGCCCATTGACCGCAAATCGTGCAATGCCATCAGTTCATGTCCCGTCTCTTCCAGTGCATGTTCCAGGCAAAACTGCATATAGTGAATGTCCTTATTTAACCTGTTAACAGCAACAAGGGCCTGGTTCCTCGCTGTGTGAAAGGCATAGTGATAAACCTGTGTCAGATACAATGCATACACCCTGCGGTCTTTGCCCATCATGCTGTTTGCAAAATTTATTGCCTGTGGCTGGGAAAGTATTTCCTCCCATTTGCCGGATATCAATTCATCTAATTCCTGGAGTTTTTTTTGGGAATTCATTGTATTAGAAATTTAAGGTAAATGTTTTATGAACTTTGAAGATGGTTGCATTCAGGGCTTCCATAAATGAATGCATTTGTGTGGTTTTGGCATTAATACCTGAAAAATACAAACCATACTTATTGTCGTTAATCATCAATGTCTTGAACAGCGAACTAAACAACCCGAATTCGATACCACGATTGCGAAACTCGGGAATAACAGAAAAGGCAAAACCTTTTAAATTGATCTCATTATTGTTCCGCATATGGCTAATAGCCAGCGATTGATTTATGTCTTTTATAAATGCCAATAAGCCAACCGGCTGATCATTTTTGTAGGCCATCCATATCAGGTTTTCTTCAAGCGCCTGTTTGTTGGTTTTGATCAACTGGATAATATCTTCGGCGCTTACATGCTTTAAACGGTTCTTTTCTTCAAATGAATGGGTATAAACCTTATGCATATCATTCGCATACTTTTCTATCTCAGCAAAACAAAAAGGTTTGAACAATACCTGTTCGTTTTCTTCAAGTCTTTTCGCTATACGGTCTAATCTTTTTGCCGGTATCATGTCGATCGCCACCTTATACGTATAGATCACATCCTTCTCCTGTAATCCGAATTGTTGAAAGTAATCAGCATAGTATGGATGGTTATAATTATCAAGGTATAATCCTGGCGTATCAAAACCAGAGGTAAGTATTCCCCAAAAACGATCCTTTTCTCCAAAATTGACAGATCCCTCTATGGTTTTACAGCCCTGTTGTTTAAGCCATGTAAACGCTGTTTCCAGTAAAGTGGCGGTGCAATCATAGTTTTCCGCACATTCGAAAAAACCGAATCCTCCTGAACAAACATCGCCTGCCCGGTTATAAAAAGCTGCGATCCTTCCGGCGGGCATATTCCATTCATTATAGACTACCCATCTTTTAGCATTGCCATTGATAAACATGGAGTTTTTACCAGGATCAAAAACATGTTCAATATCACTTCCCAACTGAAGGGTCCAGTATTTATTATTTTTATAAATACCAGACGGGAGTTTCAGGAACTGCTTTATCAGCGCCGGTGTATTGACCTCAGCGATGTTCATGCTTTTTTGCTTTTTGCATATTTCTTAAAAACCGGTGCAGCAGGTCATTAGCCACATGGTCGGTTACTGACCCGGTTGCATATTTTAATGTTATGAGCAGTGAATCTTTTAATTTGCTTACGTTGCAAACTAATTTGTAACCGGTTACTTTCTCTTCTACAACAAGCAACCGGGTGCTTTCATTATCAAAGGCAAGCTCAAAATCAAGAGTATCCATATTAAACACGACGTCAGCATGATCTTGATTCACGTATAAATTGCTAAAGGAATGTTTCCCTTTTTTTAATTGTAATTCAACCTGGTCAACGAATTGTTCAATATCTGCTTTATCCCGATCTGACGGTATCTCCCCGAATTTGCAAGGAAAATAAATGGTGCAGTTATCAAATACTTTTAAGTTATGAGTTAACAACTGCCCGGCCATGGGTATGCTTATTACTGTTTCATCCATAGGATCATTTTCCTGCAGGGCCCTGTAAAATGAGTATAGCATATAGGCAAATAACTTTGGTATCATTTGCGAAGGGATACTATCCATCGGGATTGTGGAGTGAATAGTTTTTGCCGGTAATGATCTTTTTAGTGTTTGTTGTTTTATGTCACTAAGATTTTTTGAAATACTTTCTCCTGCCGGGAAATTTATATCCGGCAACGTTTGCCGGTTTTGGAGTGATTTATAACATTTTGCCAGCGCTTTAAAAAATAATATGACAGACCAGCCATCACAAATATCCCTGTCGGCAGAAAAATGAATAACTGTTTTTTTTGTGTTTTGGTACACGGATAATATTAATCCATGATCCTCTGGTTTGCCAGTTACAGCAAATTCTTCATTGTTTTCGATAAGAGGGCTGAAGCGTACAGCACAGGAAACGGATCTTAATTTAGTTATTGAATTAAACAAATACCTGCAGGCAAAATCAAGACTTGATTTATTCAATACCGCATCGATCTCAATAGCTGATTGTATCAGATGGCTGCCTTTCCATGGTTTCATTTCTTTCTTCCCGTGTAAAATGCCGGCTGCAGAAAGTTCGGAACAGCATTTTTTGACTTTGCTTATAAAATATGCAATATCCTGGCCGGTATGTGCTGTTGACAGGAAACAATTACGTCCTTCCCAAATGTAAACACCTTCTTTGAGCAGGGAGTAAAAAATAAGTTTGTGCATCCCGG
>DATDIX010000093.1:0-3163 GCA_036520835.1 Chitinophagaceae bacterium
CTTTCGAAGAACAAACATTTGAAAACATTGGTGACGGGCCACTCACCTATTATGTATTTATGTTCCGGTCGAAAAAAAAGATGGATATCGAAAGAAGTAATAAAGCCGGCGGGACCCTATTATTAAATTATGACTCATTAGCATACAAAGAAACCAACAATAAAGGGACACGAAAATATTTTGACCGCCCTACGGCCATGTGTGAGAACTATGAAATGCATATTACCTACCTGAAAGAAAAAGGCCCCAGTCATGCGCCACACCAGCACATAGATACGGAGATCATCCTGATCATTGATGGTAATACAGAAATGGTCATTGATGGAAAGACCTATACCGCCGGCCCCGGCGATATGTATATTGCCGAAAGCGGAAAAATGCATGGCATCAGTAATGCAGCTGATAAGCCCTGCAGCTATTTTGCATTTAAATGGAGATAGTTAAATGATCCCGGGCTTGTCCGGGACAATTAAACGCCAAGCGTTTTTAGTAACTGATCCTTGTAAGTAGCAGACACTTCGATCTCTGATCCATCCAGTAATGTTACAAACCCTCCTGCCCCTTTGGAATAGGACTTTATAAAGTTCAGGTTAATAATGAAAGAGCGGTGTATCCTGATAAAAGGGTCTTCCAGCAGTTCATCGAAATGTTTCAAAAATTTACAGATCAGTTTAAAACTTCCATCTGCAAAATGAACCTCAGTAAAGTTTCCCTTGGCCTGCAATTTTGTGATTGAAGAAGTTTTAATTACATCGAATCCCTGCAGCGTAGGTAAAATGATCTGTTGCTGCTCAGGCTTTAATTTCAGGTTTTGTAAAAGGATCTGTGTCCTGTTAAATTCCTCCGACTTCAGGATGGACACCTGCACCTTATTCACTGCGGCCACCAGTTCCGTTATGTCAATTGGTTTAAGGATATAATATGCGGCGCTGCGGTTCAATGCTTTTAAAGAATATTCTGTATAGGCTGTAACAAATATCGTTTCAAACCGCTGGTCCTGGCAGGCTTCCAGTATATCGAATGCATTGCCGAAAGGCATCTCCACGTCTAAAAATACTAATTGTGGTTGCATGGATTGAATCATCGGTACTGCTTCTTTGATATGCTGTGCCTGGCCGATCACTTCCACCACGGGACAATATTTCTCCAGGTAGTTTTGCAGCACATTCCTCGCTATTAATTCATCATCCACAATAATACTCTTAATTCTCATTGAGTGCGTTTTTTAAAATGGGGACAGTTATTTTTACCCTTACTCCATTGCCCGGGGCTTGCTTGTCTTCCACCTGGCAGGTAATATGCTGGCGATATAGTTCATTCAGGATCTTTATACGTTCCAGCGTATTGGTAATGCCCCTCCCGGAATGTTTTTTCTGGTTAGCTGTTTTGCTCTTCTTACTTTCAGCGATCCCGATCCCGTTATCTTCAATAATAATTTCAATTTCATTACCTGTTTTTTCAAAACTTAATTGCAAAAACCCCTTTTCATCCATATAACGTAAGCCATGCCAGATGGCATTTTCCAAATGCGGTTGTACCAGCATGCCCGGGATATACAGGTGTTCATCAGCAAAAAGGGCATCATCAATTTTGATATGGAAATCAAATTTATCAGGGAACCTGCTTTTTTCCAGTTCCAGGTAATTTTGTAACAGTTCGGTCTCTTTGGAAAATAACACAAAGTCTTCTTTGGAATTTTCCATCACCCGCCGCATCAGGGTCGAGAACTTTGTAAGGTATTGGTTAGCCTCCAGTTCATTGTTATTCGCAATAAACTGGTTGATGCTGTTCAGGCTGTTAAAGATAAAATGCGGGTTCATCTCCCGTCGCAAAGATTGCAGGGCGATCTTTTTATTACGTATGCGCAGCTTTCTGAGTATGTACAAAATAGCCAGCAGGAAAATGGCAAGTATGACAATGGAACCGATCAGCCAGTAATTAAAAATATTCTTTCGCCGGATCAGGTCATCTTTCAGCGCTGTCTCTGTTTCCAGTTCTTTTATTCTGATCTCTGTTTCAGCAATGATCCTGTTGTCAGTAAGTGAGCTGTCTTTCGTGATGATGCTGGGCAATTGCGTGAGAAAGTCTTTGTACAGCAACAGGCTCAGCTCTTTTCTGCCGGCGCTTTGAAAAATGCTGTCCAGCTTTTCTATACATTCTTTGGCTTCCAGGGTATGCCCGTTCCGGACAGACAGTTCATAGGATTCATTCAATAAACTGATGGCCGTACTGTCCTCTCTTTTCTGAATATAAATATCTGCGAGTGATGTGATCTCCTTTGCTTTTAGCTGCGTGGAATTCTGAACAAAATCCTGGCTTAATAATTCCTTTTTTGTTTCAATGGCTTTTGGATAATTCTTATCCTTCAGGTAAACATCTGTCATACGCTGGTTGAACTGCATCGCCTGCTGAGGAATATCTTTGGAGAGCAGGTAGGCACTATTAAATGCATTTATGGCAACATCAGATTTTTTGTTTTGCAAACTAATGTCCCCCATCCGGGATAAATTAGAAACTATTTCACTGGTGTCTTTATTGCGGATACCCAGGTCAATATTATCTTGTAAAAGGCGCTCCTGTACTTTAATGGAATCGGGGTTTGAAAGCCTGCCAATATCGTTTGTATTTAAATTATTGGCATTAACATCGCCTGTCTTTAAATTATTATCCCTTGCTGTAGTATAATTGCCGATAGCTTCTTTATTCTTATGCAGGTCTTCCTGTACTTTGGCCAATGCCCGGCTGCTTTTTGCAATACCTTCTGCATCGGCTGCTTTTTCAAATAAGTCTTTTGATTTTTGATAGAAGGTTTCGCTTTTTGCCAGTTCACCTTTTTGGTAATAACTTTCTCCCAGGTCAAAATATCCCTGTGCCAGTGTATCGGGGTTGTTCTTCTTATACCCCTTCTCAATTTTCCGGGAGGCTTTTTGCACTTTTTGCGTGCTGGTGTTAGTCTGGGCAAAGACAATAGTAGTAAGGCCACTGTAAAGAAACAGCAGTAGCACAAAAACCATCCTTGGAAAAACCGGGATCTTCAAGTTTTATATTCTTTGCTTTACAAAATAACAACATTTGCAAAGCATTTCCTTATTCCCCACCAAGTCATAACCCCGTTTCACCCAGTTTATTCATAAAAGGCATTTCACCGTATTATTTTCAGTGT
>DATDIX010000094.1:0-10209 GCA_036520835.1 Chitinophagaceae bacterium
CAGAAAGCAAAACAATGATGAGGCAGCAGAATCAAGAATAGATTATATCTCTGACCATTTGGGAATTGTAAAAGAAGAAGTGATAAACATTGTCAATCTACTTCGTGAGGAAAAGATTTTGGCGGATGCAAAAGATTTAACTGCATTTATCAAGAAAGGGGAAAACATAAACCGTTCATTGAAGATTGTGGAAACATTTAGTCAGATTGAAAATTTTCTTTTACCAGTGTTTGAAGAAAAAGAAAAAACATTTCACATAAAGGAATTGAATGAAGATGCAGAGAAGAAAGGTTGCAAAGATGTTACACCGAACAAAATAAAAACCATCATCAATTTTTGGGCAATCAAGAATTGGATTAAGCGACAAAACGAAGAATATTCAAAAAATCATGTTGTGATTCTTTGCGTTCAGCCAAAAGATTCTTTGAAAAAAAAGCTAGAGAAGCGACATGAGTTAGCAAAGTTTCTTGTTGAATTCCTCTACGAGAAAAGCAATTTGAACATTGCAGAAGACGAAAAGGAAAAAGAAGAAGTGTTGGCTGAATTTTCAGTTCACGAACTGAAAGACGAGTTTGAGAAAAGACCAAAACTTTTTGAAATTAAAGTTTCACTTGAAGATATCGAGGACACACTTTTTTATCTTTCAAGAATTGAGGCAATAAAAATCGAAGGTGGATTTTTGGTTGTATATAATCGCTTGACCATTGACCGAGTTGAGCAAGACAACAAGCGGAGGTACAAGAATGACGACTACCAAAAGCTAAATCAGTTTTACGAAAACAAGATTCAGCAAATACATATTGTTGGTGAGTATGCCAAGAAAATGATTGGAGATTACAAAGGAGCATTGCAATTTGTTGATGATTACTTTCAGTTGAACTACACTTCGTTTCTTAATAAATACTTCAAAGGCAGCAGACAAAATGAAATCAAAAGAAATTTGACTCCTGCAAAGTTCCGACAGTTGTTTGGCTCATTATCGCCAACGCAATTAGAAATCATAAAGGACAACGAAACAAAACACATTGCAGTTGTGGCTGGACCTGGTAGCGGAAAAACAAGAGTGTTGGTTCACAAATTAGCATCACTGCTTTTAATGGAAGACGTGAAGCATGAGCAATTGCTCATGGTAACTTTTTCAAGAGCAGCAGCAACAGAATTTAAAAAACGATTGCTTTCACTCATTGGTAACGCAGCTCACTACATCGAAATAAAAACTTTTCATTCTTACTGTTTTGATTTGTTGGGCAGGGTTGGAAGTTTGGAAAAATCAGATGCGATTTTGAAAAATACGATTGAGAAAATCAAGAATGGAGAAGTTGAAGCAAACCGAATTACAAAAACTGTTTTGGTAATTGATGAAGCTCAAGACATGAATGCTGATGAGTTTGCTTTGATAAATTCATTGATGGAACAGAACGAAGATATGAGAGTGATTGCGGTTGGAGACGATGACCAAAACATTTATGAATTCAGAGGAGCAAGCTCAAAATATTTGGAGCAGTTCATGACAGAAAGGAAAGCAGCCAAACATGAATTGATTGAAAACTACAGAAGCAAAACTAATTTGGTTGAATTTACAAATGGCTTTGTGAAGAAGATTAGCCACCGTTTGAAAAAAACTCCTATTGCTGCAAAACAAACCGACAGCGGAAATATAAAGCTGGTGCGTTATCAAAACGGAAATCTTATTTCTCCATTGGTGCAAGACATACTTTCAACAGGGCTTGCAGGAACTACTTGTGTGCTTACAAAGACAAATGATGAAGCATTGCAGATTACAGGTTTACTTTTGAAAAATGGAATACAAGCCAAGTTGATTCAAAGCAATGACGGTTTCAGTTTACAAAACCTTTTGGAGGTTCGTTTCCTTCTAAATGAAATAAACATAGGTGATGATGAAAAAATCATTAGTGACGAAGCTTGGGCAAACGCTAAAAGTGAAATGAGAAAAAAGTTTCAGCATAGTTCAAAGTTGGAAGTGTGCAACAACCTCATCAAACAATTTGAAGACAGTAACTCAAAGAAGAAATACAAATCAGATTTAGAGGTTTTTGTAAGAGAATCAAAATTGGAAGATTTTTACAATGAAAACGGAGAAACGATTTTTGTTTCTACCATTCATAAGGCAAAAGGAAAAGAGTTTGACAATGTTTTCATCATGCTTGAAAACTTTAATCCTGCAACCGATGAAGCCAAACGCCAATTGTATGTTGCAATGACAAGAGCAAAACGCAACTTGACAATTCACATAAACGGAAATTATCTTGACAACCTCGCAGCAGAAAATCTAGAAAGGATTCAAGACTATGAAGAATATTTGCCGCCAAGTGAGTTGGCAATGCACTTATCTTTCAAAGATATTTGGTTGGATTATTTTATTACCCGGCAACATCTTGTTTCACAACTCACAAGTGGAGATGCACTAACAATTAACGGCGATGAATGCACCAACTCAAAAGGACAATCAATTTTGAAATTCTCAAAACAGTTTCTCAATACGATTGAATCAGTAAAGCAAAAAGGTTATCACTTGAAACACGACAAAGTGAATTTCATTGTTTACTGGAAAAAAGAAGATACTGAACAAGAGGTGAAAATTATTTTGCCAGAGTTATATTTTGAAAGGTAAACTGAATACTGCTTGTATTACCCTGTTCTTCGTAGTCTTCCAAGCCAGTAAAGAAAATAAAAATTATAGGATGTTGAAACCCGATAGCTATCGGGTTTGTCTCAGTACCGGCCTCAAAGAGGCCGTCAAATAAAAGCTTCCGCTGCCGGCAGTGTTCCTGTAAATACCCCTAAAGTCCAACTTAAAACAGCCCGGTTCGAAGCACCTGCAACCGGCCTGTGTACCAGGCAAGTGGTGGTTTACCCCTGAAGGTTTTACGCTTTTACATGCAGGATTTTATTACTATTTTACCCCGATGCCGACAAGCAGATCCAGTATCTTTCCGCCGTTGAGGTACAGACTGAAAATGAGTCGTTCCCTTCTCTTATTTTCAGCATTGGTATTCTTTTCCCTTGTCGCTTCTGCCCAAACCAATATCAGCGGGGTCGTTAACACCTACTACAGGGTGGTGGAAGTAATTCCGGCAAAAGCATGCGTCCGCTTAAATACCGTTGCCGGCCTGGCTTATGGTGACAAAACCATGCTGGTGCAGATGAAAGGCGTTTCTATCAACACATCCAGTACCATTACTTTCGGAGATACGACGGGGCTTAATAATGCCGGCAATTACGAGACCGGAACGATCTGTTATATAAGCGGGGATACCGCCTTCTTTATTTACATGCTGCTGAATCAATACACAGTTACGGATAAAGTGCAACTGGTCAGGATACCGCAATATGTTTCAGCCACGGTGATAGATACTTTAAAAGCCGCTCCCTGGAATAACACTACTGCTACCGGGGGTGTATTAGCGATATACGTTGAACAGGATCTTGTTTTAAACGCACCCATTTCGGCTGATTCAATCGGTTACCGGGGCGGTGTTTACCGGGTCAGCAACGGCACCTGCAACGATATTGCCCCGCCCAACTTATATGCCTACAACGCCACTACCCTCACCCCGCAAAACGGGGCATCAAAAGGTGAAGGAGCGGTGGATGTGGTGGTGACGCAAAGCGGCGGAAAAGGGGCCCCGGCAAATGGCGCAGGTGGCGGCAACAATCATAATAATGGTGGCGCTGGTGGCGCTAATCTTACTGCCGGCGGAAATGGTGGCGGCAACTCCAGCACTGTAGGCTGCACGACGCCCAATGCCGGCAGAGGGGGAAAAGCATTAAGCAGTCATGGAGGAAAAAAAATATTTATGGGCGGTGGTGGTGGCGCCGGTCATGTTAATAATAACCTGGTCGCTTCGCATGGTGGCGGGCATGGAGGCGGTATTGTTTTTATCCGGGCCAATAACTTAACCGGTAACAGTCATAAAATATCTGCTAACGGGAAAGTGGGCGGGCCCGCTGCTTCTGACGGATCTTCGGGAGCCGGGGCCGGTGGTACCATTATCATGGATGTCAATAATTATATCGGGACAACCACTATAGAAAGCAATGGTGCGCAGGGAGGCACAGCGGCTGATGGAGGAAACATCGGCCGTTGCTATGGCGCCGGTGGCGGTGGCAGCGGTGGAGCTATTTATTTTTCCGGAACCACTCCTGCCATTCCCGTAACAGTAAATGGCGGCGCAGCAGGTCTTGAAACCGGCCGGGATGCTTCCTGTGCAGCAGCAATACCTCCTACTGCAGGTACAGCAGGACAGATCATTCAGAATTATACTTATTCAAGTTCGATAGTATTGACCAGTAACTATTGTTCTATCCTGCTCCCGGTAGACCTGGAATGGTTCCGGGCACAATATGTGAACAGCCAAACTTTATTAAACTGGAAAACACCACAGCCCGAATCAATTGATCGTTTTTCAATTGAGCGGTTCAGTAATGCAAACAACTGGACAACTATCCGGGAGAAAACAGCTGTCGCCGGTATTACAACTTATCACGAAACCGATCCAGCCCCGCAACCCGGTTATAATCTTTACCGGATCCGGATCACCAAAAAAAGCAATGCGGTAGTTTATTCCGGGATCCAACGAATATATGTTCCGGAAAAAAATAAGACAATAAATATTTATCCCAATCCTGCCCGTGATAAGATCATTATAACAGGCGCTTCCTCGGGGTCATTACTTAATTTATCCGATATATCCGGTAAGCAGGTTTGGCAAAAAAGGATAACGAGCAGCCAAACTAGTGTCGAAGTCAGCCTCCCTGCACTGGCTGCGGGTGTTTATATTATTACAATGGAAGGAATAGCCGCCCGGCTGATCATCCGCTGATCATACTTCAATACCCTGCACCCGGTATTGACAAGTGGCGCCACTTAGTCTACCTTTAACAGATCAATCTCCATTTTATGCGCTTCTTTTTTACCATACTGGCATTAGTGGCTGTAATTGCTGCATGGCCACAGGCTGGCAGCACACCCGATCATTTTGCTGATGGAATGAAAGCCATAACAGCTAAAAACTATACCCTTGCCGCCGAGCATTTTAAAAAGGCGGTTGCACAGAAACCCCAGCATGGTGAAGCCTGGTTTGAACTGGGCTGGTGTTATAATGAACTAAAGAAATATGAAGATGCCATCATTGCATTGGGGAATGCAAAAACATGGTGGAAGGATGTCGCAAAAGTGTATTATGAATCTGGCTATGCCAATGACTATAGTGGCAAAACAAGTGCTGCCATCGAAGATTATAAAAAATGTATTGCCATCAGCGAATCGTATGCAGGCGCCTACCGGCAATTAGGAAATATTTACTTTGATATCAATAAAGACTATAAGACTGCGCTGGAGTACTATAATAAATTTCTTGACCGCAGTGCAGGAAAAGAAATTGCTGCCCGGGTATGGTATAAAAAAGGATACAGTGAAATAGAACTGGAACAATATGAGAATGCGCTGGCCTCGTTAAAAAAAGCATTGGTCATAGATATTAAGTATGTGGCTGCCTACGATGAGTTGGGGTATGTGTATTATAAACAGGGAAAGGCTGACGACGCTGTTGTTGCCTACATGAGCAGCCGGCAATTAGATTCAACCAGCAGCACTCCCTGCAGCGGGCTGGGAGATATTTACCGCTATCTCAAAAAAAATACAGATGAAGCGCTGAACTGGTATAAAAAAGGGACAGTGATAAATCCCAAAAGCCAGAACTGCCAGTATGGTACCGGCTGGTGCTACAATGAAAAAGGAAATTACCGGGAAGCGATCCCTTACTTAAAAAAAGCAGCTGAGATCAATAATAAATACACCGCTGCCTATACCGAACTCGGATATGCCTACTATTCTTTGAAAAGATATGATGATGCATTAGTTGAACTGGACAGGTCAGTAAAGCTGAGCGAAACCGGTGTCGCTATTTATTATAAAGGACTTTGCTATATCGGAAAGAACCAGAAAGTGGATGCACAGGAAATGTACCAGAAACTGGTTGATATGAAATCGGCGGATGCACCTACTCTGCTGAAAAGGATAAACGCTATGTAATGAATCATGGAACAACATAAAAGGAGACTGTCACAAAAGATAGAAATTTCAACACAGAGTAACTGAGGATTTGAGTTACACAGAGAAAAATAATTTAAGAATTAAAACTCTGTGATTCTCTGTTACTCCGTATCTCAGTGTTGAAAAAACCCCTTTGCTTCGCTATCTGCTTCGTTCCTCGCAGCGCAATGACGGGGATGGGGGTTACACCGCTTCCGATTCCATCTTCTTCTGCACTTTCTTTCTTTCGTCTTCATTCAGTATCACTTTACGCATCCGAATAAAGTTCGGCGTTACTTCTATACACTCATCCTGCTGGATATACTCCATGCATTCTTCCAGCGACATGATCGTTTTAGGGGCGATACGGGTAGCATCATCGCTGCCGCTGGCACGGTGGTTGGTCAGTTTTTTAGGCTCTGTTGCGTTTACCACCAGGTCGCCTGGTTTTATATTCTCGGCAATGACCTGGCCGGCATATACATCCTCACCCGGATCAACAAAGAAAGTTCCCCTGTCCTGTAATTTATCAATAGAGTAACCGGTTGTTTTATCCTGGTTCTTGGAAAGCAATACACCGTTATTTCTTCCGGGTATCGGGCCTTTCCATGGTTTGTATTCGCTGAAACGGTGGGCCATTACTGCTTCCCCTGTCGTGGCTGTCAGCAATTGTGTACGCAAACCTATTAATCCTCTGGAAGGGATATCAAATTCAAGGTGCTGCATCTCGCCTTTTGTTTCCATGATCAGCATCTCACCTTTACGGCGTGATACCAGGTCAATTACTTTACTCGCAAATTCCTGCGGCACATCCACCACCAAAACTTCATACGGCTCACATTTCTTGCCATTGATCTCTTTGACAATTACCTGCGGCTGGCCAACTGTCAGCTCATATCCTTCGCGGCGCATGGTTTCTATCAATATACCTAAGTGGAGAATGCCACGGCCATAAACGATCAGGCTGTCTCCTTCTTCACTGTCTTCTACTTTAAGCGCCAGGTTCTTTTCTGTTTCTTTCATCAGCCTGTCACGAAGGTGACGGGAGGTAACAAACTTTCCGTCTTTTCCAAAGAACGGTGAGTTGTTTACCGAGAACAACATATTCATTGTTGGCTCATCCACGCTGATCACCGGTAATGCTTCCGGGTTTTCGGCATCAGCGATCGTATCACCAATATTAAAATCCTCAATACCTACCACAGCGCAAAGGTCGCCGGCAATTACTTCTGTTACTTTTTTCTTGCCCATTCCTTCAAACACATACAGCTCTCTTACTTTCGTTTTCTTTATCGTTCCGTCGGCCTGCATCAATACTACCTGCTGACCATCTTTCAGTACGCCACGGCTCACTTTTCCTACGGCGATACGACCAAGGAAAGAAGAATAATCCAATGAAGTGATCTGCATTTGTACAGGGCCTTCATTCACTTTTGGTGGTGGTACGTATTTAACAATACCATCCAGTAACGGATTGATATTATCAATCTGTTCCAGTGAATCATTGAACCAGCCGTTTTTTCCACTTCCATAGAAAGTAGGAAAATTCAATTGCTCTTCAGTCGCATCGAGGTTGAAGAATAATTCAAACACTGCATCGTGCACTTCATCAGGACGGCAGTTAGGTTTATCTACTTTATTAATGATAACGATCGGCTTCAGGTTCAGCTGCAATGCTTTTTGCAGTACAAATCTTGTCTGCGGCATCGGGCCTTCAAAAGCATCCACCAGTAAACATACGCCATCGGCCATTTTCAATACCCTTTCCACCTCACCGCCAAAGTCGGCGTGGCCAGGAGTATCAATCACATTGATCTTAACGTCTTTATATACTACGGCGGCATTCTTACTAAAAATGGTAATACCACGTTCCCTTTCCAGGTCGTTGCTGTCCATGATCAGGTCACCGGTTTCCTGGTTCTCCCTGAATACTTTTGTGGTATGTAATATCTTGTCAACCAGTGTAGTTTTACCGTGGTCAACGTGGGCGATGATAGCGATATTTCTTATTTCCATATATTCTTAGTTAACGGGTTGAAAAGTTTACAGGTTAACAGGTTTTACGATTCCTTAGATCTTTTTTCTAAATAATTGATATACCCGTTTAGTAATTTTTCAACTTCAGTTATTTTATTTCTGTAATAATTCAATTGCTCTTCATTAATATATTTCTCGTCCAGCGCATCAATCAGGTGGTTCAATGTTTCACTTAACGAGCCCCTGGCGATAATACTGAACCGCAACCTCTCAGGCCAGGTCATTCTTCCATGACCTTCCGCAATCTGCGTATTAATTGAACGGGAACTTCGTATCAATTGGTCTGTCAGCCTGTATCTTTCTTCTACCGGAAAAGTTTTAACCAGTTGCGATATCCCGTTTTTCAGCTCTCTTGCTTTTTTCCAAACCTCCAGTTCCTCAAAGCTTTGATAGCCCATATTTTATAAGTTAAATATGTTTAGCGGGAAGAATTTGTCCTTGTCAACTTACTACCCCTTAACTTATCAACTTTTCCGGGCGGCGAAGGTACGCTAATTAGGCGGGGGGAGCAAACGAAACGGATAATTAATAAGGAGTTAACCCCCTTTAAACTGGGAATTATATTAGTTTTATGAAAACCAGCTATATGAAGTTCCTCAAATGGTTAGCCTTCATCTTTTTAATCCTGATAGTCGTTTATTTCCTCGGGCCCCAGCCCTCTTCTCCCAAATTCACAAAGGACATGCCTGCAGTTCCTGGAGAACCGGCAGCCCTGGAAAAATATATCGCGGATCATGAAGCCCTGCATAAACTAAAACCCGATAATGAAGCAAGGGTCATTTGGTTCAATGACTCCGTCAAAGAAAAAACGGAATTTGCCATCGTTTACCTGCATGGTTTTTCCGCCACCCAGGAAGAAGGTGACCCGGTGCATATTGATATTGCTAAAAAATTCGGATGCAATTTGTTTCTCAGCCGCCTCGAAGATCATGGTATTGATACAACAGAGCCCTTACTTGGGTTTACGGTTGACAGGTTTTGGAATTCTGCCAAAGAAGCTTATGCAATCGGCAAACAGTTAGGCAATAAAGTGATACTTGTGGCAACATCTACCGGTGGAACACTGGCCTTAAAACTCGCTGCCGAATATCCTGAAATAGCCGGCCTTCTTTTACTTTCTCCGAATATCGCTATCAATGATCCGCTTGCCTGGGTGGCAAACAATCATTGGGGATTGCAGATCGCTAACCTGGTAAAAGGGAAATACAATACCGCCTCCGATAGCTCTGCAATATATAAGCAATATTGGAATTACCAATACCGTATAGAAGCCGTAGTGCAAATGCAGGAATTGCTTGAAACAACGATGAAGGAATCCACTTTTCAAAAAGTAAAACAACCTGTATTGGTGCTTTATTATTTTAAAGATGATGAACACCAGGACAAAGTGGTGAAAGTGTCGGCGATGAAAAGGATGTTTTCCCAATTAGGAACTGCAGAAAACCTGAAAAGAATGGTCGCTGTTCCCAATGCAGGCGACCATGTCATTGGTTCTTATATCAAATCAAAAGATGTGGAATCTGTAAAAAATGAATGTGAAAAATTTGCTGCAGAAGTATTGCGTTTATCTTCCAGCCGTTGATACTGTAAAAGTTTTATACCTCTTAATGAAATTCTAATGGGCTGATTGAATGGCAAGCTGGCACTATGTCGTAACTTTAATGATCAGTTAACCTAAATAGTTTGCCATGTCTAATAACTGGTCACGCCGCGATGCGCTCAAAGCCCTGGGTCTTGCTTCATTTACCCTTCCACTTTCTTCATGGGCTACGAATGAAAAAGGCGAAAAGATCATTTTACCGGATAGCCCCTTGCATAAAAGATTAGCTAACCCTGTTACAGCCATTACGCTTGGCGCCGGATCAAGAGGAAATGTATATGGCAATTACGCCGTTCAATATCCCGGACAGTTAGACATAATTGGTGTAGCCGAACCGATACCCATCCGCAATGAACGCTATAGTAAAAAGCATAAGATTCCCGAAGCCAACCGCTTCAAAACATGGGAAGATGTTTTTAAAAGACCAAAGTTTGCGGATGCTGTGATCATCTCCACACCCGACCGGTTGCATTATGGTCCCTGCATGGAAGCTTTGAAGATGGGTTATGATGTGCTA
>DATDIX010000095.1:0-3667 GCA_036520835.1 Chitinophagaceae bacterium
TCGGGGTTTCAGGATTGAATTGGGATGTACGCTTTCCTCCTGAGAATTTCAGGTAGCGGTTACGAAGCGCACTGTTAAGCCCTCTTGGATGTATGGTGAAATCGCCATACCAGTTAAGATGTTGATTGCTGAATCCATAACGGGTGACCGAGGTGAGGCTGTAATCTGCTTTGCCTGTTCGCGGCGATAAACGGATTGTCTGATCAACTACCAGGGCTATTCCTTCTACTGTATTGTAGTTAAGTTTTACCAATAAAGGCCTGGTGCTGTAATTAATGATTCGCTTTTTCCCGTAAAAGTTATGATTGACTCCGGACCAGACAATATCCAAAAATGAGATGCGTTTCTGATTTTTTTTCAATGAATCAATATTGCGGCGGGTAAAAAAGGAATCACGGGTAACTTTGGCCAGGCTATCCTTAAAAACAAAATCTCTTTTTTCATCCTGTTCCAGTGCTACCGGTCTTACCGCATCCCAGTAACTGGAATCTTTTTTATTAAAGGCGGTGTCGTATTTCATTAATACCCGGTCAAAATATTTTTTAGGAAAACCCGGAGTTACATTATAATCCGAATAGACATTTACAAAATTGCCGGTAAAGTCAAAACCCAGCATTTTGACGGCGAGGAAAACCACCTGGTTCTTTACTTTCCAGATATCTTTTTCAACAAGTGAATGCATCTGGCTGATGCGTAGTGTATCTACCAGTTCCAGTGAATAAGCTTTGGTGGTCTGCAGGTCAAGACTGTAAATGCGCCAGTCGTCTTCTGTTATTTGTATCGTTCCGCTGAACAAAGGTTCATTTTTCCTCCGGGGAATTACTGTGATCGTATTCACCATTTTATCATCCACTATGAAGCTGCCTTCATACCTGAATTTATAAAAATTGATGGCCCCGTCAGCGATAGGTGAAATAAAACCGCGGGGATTGAGGTTGTTATCAAAAACAGAGACATTGTTCTGGTAAAAATTGATAAAGAAAGGAAAGCTGAGACCAAAGCCACCGCCACTCTGCCGTGATGAAATAACATTATATTTTATTTTGTCCGGCCTTGTAAAAGCTACTTTGGTTACCGATTCAGAGAGGAACAATATTCCTTTGCCCAGCGAATCCAATCCATCACTGCCATCCCGTTCTACTTTTTTTCCGAATACTTTGTTGGGCATTCCCCTTGAACGCAGCAAGCCTTTGATATATACATCCACAGTGAATGAATCGACCTGGTTGTTATAATAAGAACGTTTGCTGATCGCCTTCCGGATGATCTCGTAGGCGGGATCCTCTCCTTTCTTCACTATTACTTCGCTCAGCGTTAATTGCTGAACAGTAAGACTGAAATTGACCACCTGGTCATCATCAGTAACCGTGATCGTCTTTTCTTCCCTTTTGTAATTTACATACTGGCAAATAAGCGTGTATTGCCCGGGGCTCAGCGTGATGGAATAATTACCGGAACTATTAGCAGTGGTTCCCCGGGTAGTGCCTTTGATGCTGATGGAAGCATAAGGCAGGGGAACGCCTTTGTCATCAGTTACTTTACCGGAAATTTTACCGGCAAAAGAAAGCAGGGAAAATAAGGAGAAGCATAAGCAGAGTATTGATCTCAGCATACTGTGAATGTAAAGCGAAAATAACCCCGCCGGTGTTACAAAAAAGAAAAAGTCATGCGATCAGTTGCTATTGTTTACTGCTCCGGAGATAACTGCCGCTCATAGCACCAAAACCTGCCACCAAAGCGCCAATAAAAGCAGTAATAAAAATGAGCAGGAAAGAATTTCCCCCGAGAGGCAGCACTTCAGCGATCTTTTTGGATAATACTCCTTCGTTTTTCATATCTATCCACCACGCAAATGCTCCCCATAACAGGAACACACCCAGGAATCCTGAAAGAAAAGCCTTGCCTGCTTTCTGGTGTACCAATACCGCAACAAGGAAGGCTGCAGCGGCAATGATCCACCAATCAAACCAGAGACCGGCAATAAAAGCAAGAAGTGCTGTAAGTATTATTGCAACTATGAATTTCATTATAAGCTATTTGAATTTTATGATTGTGTGTTTTCCTGTGGGTCATTCTCCTTTTCCGAATTTCATTGTCCATTTCACTTTTTTATCCGTTGCATCAGAAGGCTTCATTACCCAGAGTTTAAAGTAATCACCTTTTACCCATGTATCAACAAAATTGTCATAGTACTTGCTGCCTGGGTTCCCGCTTTGGCCTGCAGGATAAACTCCCCAGGCTTCTGTGGTTTCAGAAAGATGAACGATCATGCGCCAGCTGGGACCATGGCTCTGTGTAAGGGCATTGATGATCGTCCCGCTACCGCCCACATTCAATTTGGTGCGGGCAAAAGGCAGCAATACCGATTTACTTTTATCAGTCAGGTGATAAATGCCGGGTTCTTTAAACTTTGCCCATTCAAGTTTATCCTCTTTTTCTTTTTGTGCAAGATCAACGGCTGCTTTATTCAAAGCAACAGTTATAGCACCCTGTAATGTTTCCACCTGCGGAGTATTGATATTATCCGCAAACTTCAATGAACTGGTATCTTTAAGCAGCAATTCAACCGTTGTTTGTTCTTCCGGCCACGGGGATATTGGAGTAGTTCTTTCAATATCGTCTTTCCATATTTCTGCTTCCAGGCTATCCCACCAGCATTGATAAATAGTTTGCCCCTTTGATGCAGGGTCAGCCTCCAGGTTCCAGCTTTTAACTAGGTCAAGATATTTTTTTGCATCAGCGGTCAGGCCGCTTTCGTCTATGTATTTAAGTAAAACAGGTCTTGCATCTTCCGCCAGTGTATTAAAATAATTATTCTGCAGTTTCATCATATCGGCCGGGGTAATGCCGCTCATGCCCGATAAAAAATGTTCGATAGCAATACCCCTTGGTGTAATATAACTTCCGGGAATAAAATAAGGATAAGCAGAATCAGCAGGCCGCTGGTTGGCGCTTTCTAAAAATCCTCTTTCCGGGTTCTTAGCATGGGGGTTCTCATTTTGCGGGATAAATCCCTGCCAGTTATAACTTCCATCATCACCCGGCATTATATAAAGTCCCTGGCCATTCCACCTGGCCGGGAATTTTCCCTGCTGCCATAATGCGATATCACCCGTCTTTGACGCAAATACAAAATTCTGTCCCGGACAATCAAAGGTTTTTATCGCATCGGCATACCCGTCGTAGTTCGCAGCACGATTGAGTTTATAAAAAGTTATCCCTTCATTGCTGGCTTCATGGGCTGTCCACCTTACTGCCAATGATCTTTTATTGGAAAAATCAGTGGAGTAGCTTTCATCATACATTACCGGGCCAAAAATGGTATAAGCCACCGTATCATACACCGCTGCTCCCCCGTTTACTTTTATTTCCTCAATTCGTGTTTGCAGAACGGGTTCCCATTTTCCATTGTACCAATATTCTTTCTTTGATCCGTCTTTGAACTTTATTTCAAAATAATCTTTTACATCCCGCTGGGCGTTGGTGACTCCCCATGCTATATTATCATTAAACCCGATAATAATGAACGGGCTGCCCGGAAGCGAAACGCCATAGGTATTGCTGGTCGGAGTTGATAATTGCATTTCAAACCAGATAGAGGGTAATGACAATTCAAGATGCGGATCATTACAAAGGATCGGGGCGCCGCTTTGCGTCTTGCTACCCG
>DATDIX010000096.1:0-8876 GCA_036520835.1 Chitinophagaceae bacterium
CAGCAAGCATTTTTGCATGTGCGGGAAGACAATGAACGGGCTATCGCTCTTTATCTGCGGACGGGGTTCATCATTTCCCGATCCATGAACTTTTATTTTATGAAAAGGCAATAAGTTGTTTCCGTCATTGCGTAAAAAAGCCCCAAGGTTCGTAAATTCGAATGTTAGCTGTAATTGTAAACCAGCCACCATTCCACAACTTATGCTCTCATTTTCCATTTCAAATAAAAGACGGGTTCTGGAAATATCGGCTGTCGTTTTGACTGCGATAGGAAAGTTTGTTTTTATGGACTATTTAAATTGGCGATTTGCCTTCGTTGCAGTTGCAATAATCTCCTGGTCGGTTTACATTATTTACAGCCATAGAACAAGTACAGGGATTCTCAAATATTGGGGATTCAGAACCGATAACTTCAGCTCAGTTGTTAAAAAAATTTTACCATTTGGAGTACTTTCAATTATTGCCTTTATAATTATAGGCCTTTACCAGGGCACTATAAATATTACCTGGCATATTGTTCCGATTTTGATCCTATATCCTGTTTGGGGTATAATTCAACAATTTTTATTAATTGCTCTCACTGCTGGAAACATGCAAGACCTTAAAGGGCAAGCCCTGAATAAATGGGTTATAATTTTATTTTCGGCCTTGTTATTTGCCTCGGTTCATTATCCATTCGTATGGCTAATTATCGGGACATTTATTTTAGCTGTATTTTATGGATATACTTATTTAAGTGAAAGAAATATTTATGCCCTGGGCTTATTTCATGGTTGGCTCGGTGGAATTTTCTATTACACTGTTTTAGACAGAGACCCATTTCTGGAAATGTTCGGTAAATTATTCCGTTTCCCGAACTAAGGAAAACAATTACTGCGCCCTTGCAGGTCTTCGTAAAATAAGGCAACCCCGCCACAGCGTAAAAAGCTATAAGGTTCGTAAATTCGGGTGTTGTGCGTAATATTTGGCAGATATTTTCTCAATGACAAATTCTATAACATTAACCGGGCAGTGGATTGGCTACTTCGTATACGGGCCGGAATATGGAGAAGAGATGTATGGAGAAAAAGTTCAGTTCAGGTTTTTTCTTGAAGATTTAGAAGACGGACAATTCAAAGGAACAAGTGTGGACATAGAAGGCGCTGGAGTTAACATGGACACTGCTACTATAAAAGGATTTTTGACTGACGACTTCATTAGTTTTACAAAAGAATATCCAACATACTATCTCATCGACGAAAACGGTCAGTCTTCTGTTGATACTACTAATCCGAAGCCACAATTAAGCTATACAGGTCAGTATAATTCCCAAATGAAATCATTTAGCGGGCAATGGGAACTTTGGGCAAACGAAAAACTTGAGAACAATGGCTCTTTTGGTGACATTTTTACCGGAACCTGGGAAATGACTAAGGATAACTCGTAATGCGTCTAACAAAGGGTTTCCAGGAAGTGTCCGGTAAAATAAGACAACACCCCCCACAATATAAAAAGCCTCAGGGTTCGTAAATTCGGGTGTTGTGCATCATTTTGAAAAATGAATCTTAATTGAAAGCAATTATCTACACAAAATATGGCGGCCCTGAAGTTCTGCAGATCGCAGAAACAGAAAAACCTTATCCCGGGGACGATGAGGTCCTGGTGAAAGTTTATGCGGTATCACTAAATGATTGGGATTGGGGCCTTCTGCAGGGTGACTTTATAAACCGGATAATAAACGGGCTGCTGAAACCGAAGAGAAAAATACTCGGGTCCGATATTGCAGGGCGAATTGAAGCAGTTGGTAAAAATGTAACCCGGTTTAAAACAGGTGATGATGTATATGGTGATCTGAGCGGTCAATGGGGAGGTTTGGCTGAGTATGCCTGTGCCCCCGAAAAATCATTAGCACTAAAACCTGCAGCCATGAGTTTCGAAGAAGCAGCGGCCATACCACAGGCGGGCATGCTGGCGGTGCAGGGCCTTATTGATAAAGGGAAAATTCATACAGGACAAAAGCTGTTGATCAATGGGGCAG
Organism: Chitinophagaceae bacterium; assembly: GCA_036520835.1. Classification (GTDB taxonomy): domain Bacteria; phylum Bacteroidota; class Bacteroidia; order Chitinophagales; family Chitinophagaceae; genus VBAT01. The sequence goes on from DATDIX010000096.1 coordinate 2,019, forward strand.
GCGGGGGTGTTGGTACGTTTGGAGTGCAGATCGCCAAATTATACGGGGTTGAAGTAACCGGTGTTGACAGCACCGGTAAACTGGATATGATGCGCTCCATGGGATTTGATCATGTCATTGATTACACACGGGAGGATTTCACAAAAAATGGCTGCTGTTATGACCTGGTCCTTGATGTTAAAACAAATCGTTCGATGTTCGCTTATGCCCGTGCATTATGCCGCAAAGGAGCTTATGTAACGGTCGGGGGTTCCCTTGGCCGGCTTCTCCAGGCTTTATTGCTGGCGCCGTTGATCTCCATTATCTATAAAAAGCACATATACATCGTTGCTTTGAAAACAAACAAGGATTTAGATTATATGAACGGGCTTTTTGAAACCGGTAAAATGAAACCTGTCATAGATGGACCTTACAGGCTGCATGAAGTTCCTGAAGCATTCAGGATATTTGGTAAAGGAGAGCACAAAGGAAAAGTAGTAATAACTATCTGAAGGAAACTCCTGTTCTTATTCGCCGGGTTGCCACGTATATTTGGTAAAACATAAATAACGCACAATGAGAACGATCTCTTTTGCAACCCTCATTCTTTTACTGGCAGCCTGTTCAGAAAAAAAGGAGAAGGTTGATACGGTCACATTTACAACGGATGGCAAAAAGGTTTTTATTTATACAACTGCCGACAGTACTGATCTCCGGTTGTCTTCAACCGGCACACTGGAGTTTAAAGATAAAGGGCAGCCATTCGAAAACGAGATATCCGTTTTTATTGATCCCTCCAAAACTTACCAGGAATTTTTAGGGATCGGCGCAGCGCTTACGGATGCTTCGGCAGAAACCTTTGCTAAGTTGCCTGGGGATAAGCAACAGGAATTTTTAAAAGCGTATTTCGATAAGGAAAACGGGATCGGCTACACGCTGGCCCGGACCAATATCCACAGTTGTGATTTCAGCAGCGGCTCTTATACGTATGTTACCGCCGGCGATAAAGAATTAAAATCATTCAGTGTTGAACACGATAAGCAATACCGTATCCCGTTCATTAAAGAAGCCATGAGTGCAGCCGGGGGTAAGCTTACTTTATATGCCAGTCCATGGAGCCCGCCTGCCTGGATGAAAGATAACAATGATATTTTACACGGCGGAAAATTGAAACCTGAGTTTTACCAGAGCTGGGCAAACTATTACGCAAAGTTTATTAAGGCATATGAGAAAGAAGGAATACCTGTCTGGGGCCTTTCCGTTCAGAACGAACCGATGGCGACCCAAAGATGGGAGAGTTGTATTTATACTGCGGAAGAAGAGCGGGACTTTCTTAAAAATTTTCTCGGTCCCACTATGACCAATGAAGGGTTGGCTGATAAAAAAATAATAGTGTGGGATCATAACCGTGACCTGATCTATCAGCGGGCTCAAACATACTTTAATGATCCGGAAGCGGCAAAGTATGCATGGGGTATCGGTTTTCACTGGTATGAGGACTGGAGCGGCGGTCAGCAGATGTTTGATAACGTGGCCCTGGTCAACAAAGCTTACCCGGATAAAAACATTTTGTTTACCGAAGGTTGTGCCGAAAGTTTTGACAGCACCCGTTATAACCATTGGGGACTCGGTGAAGAATATGGCCGTTCCATGATCCATGATTTCAACAGCGGCGCTGTGGGCTGGACGGACTGGAATATTTTACTGGATGAGACCGGTGGCCCCAATCATGTGCAAAATTTTTGTTTTGCTCCCGTACATGCTGATACAAGAAGCGGCAAACTGGTCTATACAAATTCCTATTACTATATTGGTCATTTTTCTAAGTTCATCAAACCCGGGGCAAAAAGAATTATCAGCAGCCCGAGCCGCAGCCAGTTGCTGACCACTGCATTTAAGAATGAGGATGGCAGCCTTGTAATAGTAGTGATGAACGAAAGCAGGATCAAAACAACTTTTAATTTATGGATAAATGGCAAAGCTGCCGAAGCAACTGCATTGCCACATTCTATTAATACCTATTTGATCAAGTAAGATCTGGCGGTGATGGCAGTTTCATATCCTCCATAATAATATTTCCCGCTTTCACAGGCAGGAATCAGGAAATGAATTTTGAAGAGTTGCCGTCTTCATCCTGTTTCGGCAGGTGAATTACTTCCACGTTACCCTTTTCAACAAGTAAGTATGTATCGTACATACATCCCCTGTTCTCAAAACAGGTGATGCATTTTTGCTCACTGCACGGCTGCTGCTGGGGCGTTGGGTTCTGTAAATAAATTGATTCGTTCATGACAGAGATAAGGTTTAATGGTTTAATACAGCAATATTACAATGCAGAATAAGCTGTGACCAGTGAGAAGGCCATGAACTGAAGAAAGCGCTTAATGAGTTGACGGTGTTTGATCTTCCATTCTTCACAGGTGGGATGACTGCCTCCGGGCTGCCAGGGTTAACGAACCTGTCCCGTATTATTATTTCCCGCACTTAGCCCAGCTCATCCTTCACTTTTATCAATTGATGAATGAGGGCATTGATTCAGGCCCCTGGTTTATTTTTCTTTACATTCAAAATAGAATAACATGAAATATATAATCAAAGGAGCTATCCTGGCTACCATCCTTTTTAGCTTGTGGCTGGCGTTATCTTAAGCAAAAAGCTCAGGATAAAAATTACTTACTTTTTTGCAGGTGTTTGGTGAAGCAATATAACATAGATGAGTAAAACGGCGGGTTAAGCAGTTTTAGTAACTTAGCGGTATTATATCACTGTTGTCAAAATATACTCCGCCTTTATCTTCCTGTTATGAATAAAATAATAACATGAAAAGTATACTGCTCATATTAAGCGCCATTTGTTTAGTAACGGTATTTATCTCCTGCAAAAAAAGCAGTACCAGCCAGGGCCCGCCACCCGTTTTTTCATGGAGGATGGATAACGGGGCTGAACAACTATCCGACACTACCTCCTTCCTTTCTTTATTTGGGTATAACTACATCTTCGGAAAGAAAGGCACTACCAGTGTTTTTGTGAGTACGAATTCCACAAACCCCGGCACCTATTCAACGATGAGCGCATCAGCAGCTTTTGGATTAACTATCGCCGGCACACAATACAGCAGTCTTTCCGGAACTGTAATGATTATTTCAAATTCCAACCGCCGTTTAATGGGAAACTATAGCGCAGAGTTAATCAATGGAAATATTGATACAGTTATCCTGAGCGGTACGTTTAGTAATATCGGGTATTAACTTACTCTTCTTTACATGTGTTTATCCGGTGAATACGTGTACCAGGACACCAACCCAACGAAAAAAATTAAAATGTAGCTTATTCACGCCAATATGGCGAAAAGCAGCTATTATCAGTGTTTCCGGCTTAAGGGTACGGTATTTGACACTATATAAAGCTGTATGGTGCTGAAATGCGCTGAAACAAAATGCAGCGTTATTCAACACAAAATCATTTTTATGAAGAAAATCATTGGTTTTTTATCATTGGCTGCTGTTTTAACAATAATGTCGTGCACGGGTAAACCTGCCGAAGTTAAGAAAGAGGTCATCCTTGTTCCTGCCACACCTGTTATTATAGTAAAAGATCCTCCTGAAAAAACTACAACTGTCACTTTAGATAAGAACGGGGTAAAGGTTGAGGCAAAGAAAGTAGAGGAGCCAAAGAAAAAACAATAATTCTTTTCCGGGGATGAGTGGATTTGAGTGAGACCGGATAAGAAGGAAAAGCAGTAACATCACAAATAGATTAGTTAGTTCCCTTTTATAAGGCTACCTTCATGATGTGATCATTTAGTTCTGCTCACATTTAGTATCAGACCGTCTCAAACTTTTACTTCCCACCGGTATTATTTTGTCCCTCTTTACTCTTTGTACCTGGCTTCTGTCACAATTTGTCCCGCATAAGCGGGAAGTATTATATTTTTTATTTTAAATTATTAATTTATGAACATGTATGTTTCGAACTTAAGCTTTCACACCAATAATGAAACCTTAAAAGCGCTGTTTACTCCATTTGGCAATGTTACCTCGGCAAAAGTGATCACTGACAGGGATAGTGGTCAGAGCCGCGGCTTTGGTTTTGTTGAAATGGATATTGTAGCCGAAGGCCAGGCAGCAATGAAGGGCCTGAACAATAAAGAAATTGAAGGAAGGGCTATGTCGGTTACTGTGGCAAAAGAGAAAGCACCCCGTAACGGGAACACTGGTTGGTAAAACAACAGTAGTGCAGAATTATATTGCAATTACCTGATCTGCGAGATTATCATTTCGCAGATTTTTTTTTGCCCGGCTGTCCCTTACTGTTTGGAATATAAAAGAATCCTGGAAAGTTGTCCCGGTATCCCTCATCATTGACAGAACAAGTTGCAACTATATACCTGCTTTGTCAGTAGCTGTCAGACCTGCCACCAAATGGCAGCGGTTGGGATAAGGTCAGCACCGGCAGTAAAAGCATGGATATTGCCAGGGTGGTGGATTCTGCATCTCTTTTCCTATCTAATACTTTCTTATATTTAATTGGGATTTCCCAATTACCTCTTCATAAACTCAAAGACCATGGACAGGTATAAACAAAAAGGCTTCCTGCTTTGCTGCATAGTATTATTCTTTATCTCCTGCAAAAGCAAGAAAGAAGATCAATACAAGAATCTAATTAGTTCCCTGGACCTGAAAAGGGGAGAAGTTGTTGCCTGCGGCCCGCAGGATGGTCAATTCGGGCAAACTTCCTTTTCTGCTACAGTTCCCGAAAAACTCAGAACTGATTTTAATATCGCCATTGCTCTTCTTTATTCTTTTGAATATGACGAGTCAGAAAAAATGTTTACAAAAATTATTGACCAGGCGCCGGATTGCGCCATGGCCTGGTGGGGAGTAGCTATGTCGAATTTTCATCCGCTTTGGGCCCCTCCAACCGGGGCCGAACTGGAAAAAGGGACAAAAGCAGTTGAAATAGCCCGTTCCATCAATAATAAAACAAAGAGAGAATCAGATTATATTGAAGCCATTGGAAAGTTCTACAAAGACCCTGAACATCTTGATCACCGCAGTCGTGTGTTGAATTTTGAAACCGCAATGGAAAAGATCTATCTCGTTTACACGGATGATAAAGAAGCGCCTGTTTTTTATGCACTGGCGCTGAACGCTGCTGCTGATCCTGCTGATAAAACCTATGCCAGGCAAAAAAAAGCCTTTGGCATATTAAATGGGATATTTCAGCAGGAACCTCTTCATCCCGGCATTGCTCATTATATCATTCACAATTATGATTATCCCGGGCTTGCAGCAATGGCATTGCCGGCAGCCAGGAAATATGCATCTATTGCACCAGCTTCTGCGCATGCCCAGCATATGCCTTCTCATATTTTCACCCGGTTAGGTCTTTGGGATGAATGCATCAAATCAAATCTTGTTGCTGCTTCTTCAGGAAGATGTTATGCCGAACAGGCTCAGCTAAAAGGGACCTGGGATGAGGAGCTTCATGCCCTGGATTATCTCGTTTACGCTTATTTGCAAAGAGGAGAAGATGACCTGGCAAAAGAAAGGGTAGATCACCTGAAAACGATCAAAGAAGTGAGCCCTGTAAATTTTAAAGTATTGTATGCGTTTGCCGCCACGCCTGCCCGCTATTATCTCGAGAAAAGAATGTGGAAAGAAGCCGCTGGCATGGAAATATATCCTGCCAATTTCCCATGGGAAAAATATTCCTGGCAAAAAGCGATCATTCATTTTACCAGGTCGCTGGGTGCCGTGCATGAGGGTAAAATGGACCAGGCAAAAAAGGAACTGGATACTTTACGATCCCTTCATGCAATTGTAAGTAAAGAAAGGAATATGTCAAGAGAAGCAGCGCAGGTAGGGGTGCAGATCAATACTGCAGAAGCGTGGATACAATTTAAAGAGGGAAGCAACGACAAGGCCATACAATTAATGACTGCCGCGGCCGATATGGAGGACGGAACAGAAAAGCATCCTGTCACCCCGGGGGAAATAATTCCTGCCCGTGAGTTGCTTGGAGATATGTTACTTGAAATGGATAAACCGGCGTTGGCGCTTGAGGCGTATAAGGAAGTACTGGAAACACATCGCAACCGGTTTAACGGGCTTTATAGCGCAGGACTGGCCGCACAAAGATGCGGTAATAAAGAAGAAGCAACCCTGTATTTCCAACAATTACTGAATAGTATTGGCTCATCAAATTCTAAAAGAAGCGAATTAAAGTATGCAAGATCATTTTTAAAACCTCAATGACATTTCCGCAACATAATTTATTCCTTTATCAATTTCTCAACAGCCTCGGTTTCGTTATTATTTATTTTCAGAATGTAAACGCCTTTTGAAAGAGATGATATATTGATGTCAATCAGGTTATCCCCTTTATGTAAGACCATTGTTGATCTTTTAACTATTGCGCCGTTCAGGTTAATAAAAGATATAGCACAATAAGTTACCTCTCTTACATTCGAAACATCAATGTGTATAATACCTGATGCAGGTTCAGGATAAATTTTATTTATATAAAAGCTCCCTTTCGCAAAATGTACCCGTAGAGTTTTGCTATACTGGTATTGCCTGTCAATATCAACTGATTTTAGACGATAATAAAGTGTGCTTTTTTGCGGTAGATTATTGTCGTTGTAGCTATAATTTTTGACCAAATTCGAATTTCCGGCAGCTGCAGTTATATTGATAGTTTCAAAATTTATCCCATCCACACTTCTTTCAATAACGAATTCTTTTGAATTAAACTCTGAATAAGTTTTCCATTCGAGATAAACAGAGTTATTATGAATAGTGGCTGTAAAATTACCTAAGGTTACCGGCAAAGGGCCTCCCGCTGTGGGATTGATGGAAATTTGTGTCGCACCGGTAT
>DATDIX010000097.1:0-6208 GCA_036520835.1 Chitinophagaceae bacterium
AAGGGGAAAGCAGGTTGGTATGCAGGAGACCTGAGCGGCATATTAGCGAAGAAAAGACCTTTTTGGTTCCAGACCTTTTATAAACCGGGTGGTCGTATTGCAGCTTTGTCAGACTGGAATCAAAAACTAAATGAGATAGTGGAACATGCAAAAGAATGGGATATCGGGTATATCGTTGGCGTGCCTGCCTGGTGCCAGATGTGCATGGAGATGGTGATCGAACATTATAAAGTAAAAAATATCCACGAGATATGGCCCAACTTCAGCTTCTTTGTACACGGCGGCGTAGCGTTTGAGCCCTATAAAAAAGGGTTTGAAAAATTATTGGGCAAGCCGATTGTCTATATTGAGAACTATTTATCCAGCGAAGGGTTTATCGGGTATAAAACAAGGGAACATGCAAAAGGAATGCAGTTGATCCTTAATAATAATATCTTCTTTGAGTTTGTGCCTTTTGATGATAAGAATTTTGACAGCGAAGGAAAAATGGTAGCAGACCCTGATGCAAAAATGATCCATGAAGTAGAAACCGGAAAAGAGTATGCCCTGCTGATGAGCACCAATGCCGGCGCCTGGCGATACCTGATCGGTGATACCATAAAATTTGTTGACCTGGAAAAAAGTGAAGTGGTGATCACCGGTCGTACCAAGCATTTCCTCAGTTTGGTGGGTGAACATCTCAGCGTAGAGAATATGAATAAAGCCATCGAACTGGTCAGCGAAGAATTCAATATCAGCATTCCCGAATACACCGTAGTGGGTTTTCCTTACCAAACCTTCTTTGCACATAAATGGTATGTGGGAACGGATGATAAGGTAGATGCAGAGAAATTGCGGAAAAGGATCGATCAAACGATCAGGGACCTTAATGATGATTATGCTGTGGAAAGGGACAGCGCCTTAAAAGAAATTTTCCTGGAAGTATTGCCGGAACAAAAATTCCTGCAGTTCATGGAACAGAAAGGCAAGATCGGCAGCCAGCATAAGTTTCCGAGAGTGATGAAAGGAAAGATGCTGGAAGAATGGAACCGGTTCCTGGAAACAGAAAAAGTTTAAAAGTTCGGCCCACGGTTTTAACCGTGGGTTGTTTTTTTATTTTAATTGTAATTTGCCGGAGTATGCTGGAGGCGCTGCTAAAAGGAATAACATTCGGATTGTTGCTGAGTATATCGGTAGGACCTGTGTTGTTTTCCATTATCAAGCAAAGCCTGAATAACGGGCATAAAGGCGGGATGGCTTTTATTCTCGGTGTCTCCGCCAGCGATATCACGCTGGTTTTGATCAGCAATATTTTTACAGAACTGTTCAGAAGTATCAGCAGCTACAAAACGGAGATCGGTGTAGGCGGCTGCATTTTCCTGGTTTCGCTGGGAATCTATTTTATGTTCTTTAAAAAAGTAAAAGTAAACGAAGCAGGCCAGCAGGTGTTCCAGTTCCGTAAAATGGATTATGCCAAAACATTCCTGTCCGGTTACCTGATGAATACACTGAACCCGTCTGTGTTTATTTTCTGGATCTACGCATCAACGGCGGTCATCAATCATACGGTCAATCAACGGATCGTTGTCTTCATCACCTGCCTGGTATGGATGTTAAGTACGGATATTCTAAAAGTATTCCTGGCCGGAAAGATCCGGAACAGGCTCACCCCGCACAATATCCATATTCTGAATCGTATCAACGGACTTATCCTGATCGTTTTTGGTGTTGCTCTTATATGGGGTCTGCTCATCTACGGAAAACGGTTATAAGCAAACGATTTAACAAATTGCCAAGTCCCGGTTTTGTATGTTTGGATATATGAACCGGCTGCTGATCATAATTATTCCTTTCCTGCTGTTGTCTTCTTCCATTTCATTTTCTCAAACAGGCTATCTCTTTGTTAAAAAAGGGATCAAAAAGAAACGAACCTATACTGAAGGGGATATTATTCATGTAAAACTGCAGGATGGAAACGAAAGAGCAGGAATCATCACCTTATTGCGGAATGACACCATCTTTATCAATGGCCGGCCGGTACACAAGACATTTGTAAAAGAGGTGTTGCAGGAAAGAAAACCCAAAAAACCATTTCCTGATGGTAAAACCGTACTTCTCATCAGTGCCGGGGCTGCGCTTACTGCAACCGGTCTTGCCATCAGTGGACAGGCCACAACACAGGAAGCTGTGATCGCAGGCGCCGTTATTGGCTTTGGTCCGCTGCTGATAAAACATTTTGGTGGCAGGGGCATAAGGGCCATGAAGCGAAAAAAATTCAGGATAGGAAAAAAATTCTATTTACAGGTATTGGATTTTCATATCCCGCAGCCGCAAAGGATAAAAACTTTCTGATTTAGTTGTTTAATATTGCAGCGCAATATGACAACCAAAGGACTTTTCCCGAAAATATGGCGATGGATAAAAAAGATATTCATCATTTTGTTTATCGCCCAGCTTGTTTATATCATTTTATTGAAATGGGTAGACCCGCCCATTACGATCACCCAATTCGTCAGCTGGGTAACGGGCCATGGATTAAAAAGGGATTATGTGGATAGGGATGCTATTTCCTATACGGCAAAACTGGCGGTCATTTCATCGGAAGACCAATTGTTTACTGATCATAGTGGTTTTGACTGGAAGAGTATAAAAAAGGCGATGGATTATAATAAAAGAAAGCCGGGTCGTGTCAGGGGCGCCAGTACGATCAGCCAGCAGGTCGCAAAAAATGTTTTTTTATGGCAGGGGAGAGATTATGTAAGAAAAGGACTGGAAGTATATTTTACTTTTATGATCGAGCTGATCTGGGGAAAGAAGAGAATTTTGGAAGTATACCTGAATGTAAGTGAAATGGGAGATGGTATTTTCGGAATTGAAATGGCGGCAAGAAAATATTTTAAAAAATCAGCGAAGAATTTAACAAGACAGGAGGCCGCATTGATCGCTGCATGTTTACCCAGGCCAAAACGACTTAAAGCAAGACCTGCTTCCGCTTATATACAGGGACGTTCGGGGGATATCATGCGGCAAATGAGTTTCCTGGAACCCGACCCTGACATACAAAGGGTGATCGATTATAAAAGATAATTGCTATTCAACAATCAATTCTATTTTTTCACTGTTGTGGGTGAAGTTATTCTGCCCGCATTTGATCGTAAAGCGTAAATAATATATTCCTTTCGGTAAAGACGGATCAACTGTTATTGTGGCCTGTTTTTTCTCATTCATTTCTTTTAGCGTAAGCGTAGTAGGTATTTCTTTTATCCAGCCTTTTTTATTGAACAAGCCGATCCTCGTTGTATCATTCGTAATAGTATGTGACCGGATAAAAGCAGAATAATGTTCAGGCATATCAAACCTGCAGTTCAGTAAAAGCGGCTGACCTTCTTTCACCGTGATCTTCTTTGAGTCAGTAACAATGTTCACTTTCACAAAAGAAAGCAGCGCTGAATCGTAACGGTAGCCCACCCACCCGATAGGTGTTTGTAAAGAATCGGTAAAACGGTACATGTAATAGACATCCAGGAAATAAAAGGGCCTGCCCAGCATTGAGTCTTCAATGGGCCAGAAATTATAATTATTTCTTCCGCTGACATACCAATTCTGTGAGAAGGTCATTTGTCCCGAATAAAACCAGTATTTGGAGGCCCGCTGGTACGAATTGCTGAATATAACAGGAAGTCCTTTTGTTCTTTCCTTCATTTGTTGCGGCCAGCCTTTCCATGAATGATAACGCTGCTGAATTGCTTTTACAGGTAATATATCTGCTATCATGATGATCCTTGCAAACAATACCAGTACCAGTGTTATGGGCAGAAGACGGTAGAGAACTCTTTGCCACCTTGTCTTTTCGTTTAGAAACTGGTGAGAGAGGACAATCAAAGGAATCATAGCAGGAGAGGTCCAGTTAGCTTCCACTTTTCCGCGGAAAGAACTGAGCAGGAAAAAGGCATAGATCCCGATCAAAGTAAATCGCAGCGCTTTTTCTGTTTTATTCTTTGTTTTACAGAGGAAGGCGGCCGGTAATAAAATAAAACCAGCAATGGGCCCGGGTAATAATAATTGACCCAGTAGGAAATCGGTAGTATACGATACTTTGTAAGGATTTACATTACTTTCAAATAAATGATACCGGAAGCTTACCCAATTATGTTCATACTGCCACCAGAGGTGCGGGGTAAACAGTAGCAGGGCAATGAAGCCGGCAAGCCAGGCCTGGTATCTCGTGAATAATTTGATGTTGGATAAAAGAGTAAAAAAAACGATCAGGACGGCATGGTACTTACTGTAAAGCAATAAAGCGATGCAAATACCCAGCAAAAAAGTATTCAGCAATGAATGGTCGCCAATGAATTTTTTATATACCCAGAAAAATAATGCTGTAAAGAAAATAAGAGGGATATCCGGCACAGCCACAAAACCACTGACCTGTAACACGGCGATGGATAAGGCTATAGCATAGAACAGAAAAGGATTTTTGTTCACGGTCAGCTTTTCCATGATGACCAGGGAAAGCACATTCAGCAACAAGGGGAAGAGCCGTACGCCGAGCTCATTAGGGAAAATGGCATAACCCATTTTGATCAGCAGTCCTGTCATCGGGGGATGATCCACATAACCCCAGTCGAAGAATTTAGAATAGACCCAATAGTAAGCTTCATCGTCCTGTAGTTCGGTAAGACCAGATTGGATCAATCCCAGGAAGATCCAGGCGGCATAAAAGACCAGGCGATGATGTTTTTGAAAAAATGCTGTCATGAATGAATGCGAAAATAGCAACAATTATCAGAGCAATTCATCTACAGCGCTGATGGCTTTTTGTAAACGGGCATTATGGTCCCCGCTGATATCCACCCAGGGTACCGCTTGATTGATCATAATATCCCTGTACATGTTATACAGTTTTTTACGGCTTATCAGGTCCGGATACTCACGAAGTTCATCCTTTACCCAGGGCAGATCTGTATTACATAAAAGGTAGAGGTCATAATTTCTTTTTACGATCTCGTCAAGTACAAAGCGGTGACATTTACCAAACACAAATTCACACCATACTTTCATGACATACATATCCGTATCAATGAATAAAGGGATGTGGCCACCTTCTTCCAGGAAAGAAAGCGACTGCTTTTCTAATTTGGAAATGTATTCATCCTCCAGCGCCAACTGGCCTTTGGCGATCGTCAGCAGGTCGTCAAATTCATAGTCAGTTCCGTTGGTCAATAAGTATTCCCGGGCAAATTCCGGGCACCAGGTTGTTTCATAATGTTGTGCCAGTTGCTGGCATAATGTGCTCTTGCCTGTGCTCTCAGGCCCGACGATGACGATCTTCTTAAGCATGTGCCTAAGTTACGATGGCGGGCTGAGTATTGAACATTTTGCAACCAGGAACTGTTTATATACCGGTATTAATTTTTAACTTTTAAAAAATGTAACATGAACTACAATCAGTCATGCGCCGCAAAAGGCAATTACTCCGGAAGCAGGAACCGGCACCTGTTCATCCGTTCAATGCAAAGAGCTGCCGTTAATGTTTACAAAACAGAGACCAGTTTTGAAATGCTGGTCTTCGCCCCGGGCCGCATTAAAGAGAACTTCAGCCTCGGTGTAAAGGGTAATGAACTGACGATTATCTACACACCGCCTGAAGGATTTCCAAGACCCGACTGGATCATGCGGGAATACAGCCGTGGGGGGGTTGTAAGAACTTTTACTCTCGATGACAGTATTGATACCACAAACATCAGCGCAAAGTATGTAGATGGTGTGCTGCAGGTTTCATTGCCAGTCATTGCAGGTAAAGAAACAACCAGCCAGGAGATCAGGGTGAGTTAATTGTTGTTGTTGGTTTAATGTGGAGGTGGTGACTTTAACCGGTCGCCACCTTTTTTTTCCACGCAGTATATCCCCACCAGGCCATGAGAAGGAATAAAACATACATCAGTGTGAATAGCATCAGTCCTTTATAAAAATTAAGCGGGATAGCGACAATATTTGAAAATATCCATGCCAGCCAGTTCTCTATTTTACGTTTAGCCATCCACCACATAGCAGTAATAGCGGAAGAAGAAACAAGTGAATCAAGAACAGGAGTATTACTATCTGTAAGCGCAGCCAGTACAAAATAAATAATGATCCAGAAAAAGATGAAAAAGCCAATACCAACACCTAATTCTTTTTTATTGCACCAGCTGATAGGATAAGTATAATGACCGGCATCTTTTTTCTG
>DATDIX010000098.1:0-2399 GCA_036520835.1 Chitinophagaceae bacterium
TATTTACCAGGATGTGCTGGAAGAAGTTCATCCCAGCCTGTACTGGTACACCGGCAAGGACAGTATGGATCAATATTTCAACTGGGGAAAGCAACAGTTAAAAGACTCCATGACCGAACCGGAATTTCGCAAAGTGCTGAATTATGTTACGTCAAAGATCAACTGCGGCCATACCTCTGTCCGGGCTTCCAAAGCTTTTTTGAAATACCAGGATACGGCTGCTATCACAGCAATATTTCCGCTAAGCATGAAGCTGTGGGAAGATACTATGGTGGTAACGGCAAATCTCAATCGCCGGGATTCTGTACTTAAAAGAGGAACAGTTATTACAAAGATCAATGGAAGGACAACAAAACAGATCGTTGATACTTTATTCAATTATATTTCCACCGATGGTTACAACAGGACGCATAAATTCCAGGCATTGAGTAACCGTGGTTTCTTTGGCTCTTTATATACTTCATTGTTTGGCTACTCTGTAAAATATGATATTGAGTATATTGACAGGGGTGGTGAAAAAAGAACAACAAGCATTCCTTTATATTACCCCGCCAGGGATACGGCTGGTCGTGCAGCCATGTTGCCGGTTACCCGCCCCCCGCAGCCTTCCCGGAAAGAAAGAAAGCACGGGCAACTGAATTTGTATCGTTTATTAAAAATGGATACAGTCAACCATACTGCGTTTATGGACCTGGCCACGTTCAGCCGCAACTATGGGTTAAGAGGATTCTTTCGCCGTTCATTTAAAACTTTAAAAAAACATGGTATTGATCAGCTGATCATTGATGTGAGGGGCAATGGCGGCGGCAGTGTGACCAACTCCACGCTGATCACAAAATACATTGCCGATCATAAATTCAAAGTGGGTGATTCTTTATTTGCTGTTGCCAAACGAAAACAACACAGCAAGTACATACAGAATGATTTCTTCAACCGTATGTTCATGACATTCTTTGTAAAAAAGAAGAGTGACGGAAATTATCACTTTGGTTATTTTGAAAGACATTATTTCAGCCCGAAAAAAAAGAATCATTTTAACGGCAAGGCATATATCCTTACCGGCGGTAATTCTTTCTCTGCTACCACTTTGTTTGTAAGTACTGTTATGAAACAGGACAATGTCACTGTTATCGGAGAAGAGACAGGCGGTGGGGCTTATGGCAACAGCGCCTGGCTGATCCCTGATGTTAAACTACCGGAGACAGGGGTTCGTTTTCGTTTGCCGCTTTTCCGTTTGGTAATTGACAAAAATATTCCAAAGAACGGGAAAGGGGTTCAGCCGGAAATAGCTTCTCTTCCAACAGTAGAAGCGATCCGCCGCGGCGCTGATTATAAAACTGAAAAGGCTCTGGAACTTATAAAAGAAGATAAAGAAAAGCCCGCTGCAAACGGGAACCAATAACCAATAAACACGTTATTTCCTGCCTGTCTTAATCTTCATCGTCGTTTAAAATATGAAAATGGTCGGCATCTTTCCAGAAAGGAAATTTCTCTCTTACTGTATTCAAATGATCTTTGTTTAATATAATGGTATGAATGTCTTCCGCATCTTTCTTGTGATATAACACTTCCCCCATCGGGTCAACGACCATGCTTTCCCCGCTGTAATGAATATTGTTGCCATCATCGCCTGTTCTGTTCACTCCTATCACATAACATTGATTCTCGATGGCCCTTGCCTGCAATAATGTTTTCCAGGCATGTATCCTTCTTTCCGGCCAGTTGGCCACGTAGATCAACACATCATACTCTACCTCACCCCCGTCCCCTCTCCCGGAGGAGAGGGGTGTTTGCCTGGCCCAAACAGGAAAACGCAGATCATAACAAACCAGTAAATTTATTTTCCATCCTTTTACTGAAGCAACCAGTCGTTTTGTTCCCGGCGTGTATTGCTCATCCTCGCCGGCATAGGCAAAGCGGTGACGTTTATCATATACACCATACTGCCCGTTTGGCAACATCCAGATCAGCCGGTTGAAATATTTTCCGTTTTCTTCTATAATGATGCTGCCTGTAAGAATAATTTTTTTAGCTACGGCCATCCTTCTCATCCATTGCACCGTTTCTCCACCCATTGTTTCAGCTAATTTTTGTGGCTGCATACAGAAGCCGGTGCTGAACATTTCCGGTAATACAATTATCTCTGATTTCTCTTTCAGACTATTGATCTTTTCTTCAATGTTTTGCAGGTTGGCTTTTTTGTCTTCCCAGTAGAGGTTGGTTTGTATGGTCGTGATGATAAGTCCGGGCATGGCGTTGAGATTATTAATCCATGTAAAAATAGCTGTATTCAATAAAAAAGCAGCGATCACAAAGGATCGCTGCTACCATTAACCATAATCTGCGCAACTATTTTACAATATTATACCGGAGCAACACTTCATGTGCACTGGCGCCTT
>DATDIX010000099.1:0-17456 GCA_036520835.1 Chitinophagaceae bacterium
GCCAGTTCGAGTGATAAATAAAACATCAGCAGGTTGCCGCTGGAGATCATAAAGAACATACCGAGTAATGCTGACAGCATCAGCATAAAGAATTCAGGAAGGTGCTGACTTTTTTTCAACCAGTCAGTACAAAGTAAAGAGATCAGGTATACGCCCAAACTTAAAATATTCTTCTGGAATACTATTAACGGGGTTGTATTGTAAACCCCGTCAAACAATACTCCCGCTTCATTGAAAAAGAAACCCAAAAGGAAATTGACCAATAATAACACCTGTATCAAGGGCAGCAGGGTTTCATTCTTCATCCCCTTGCCGATCTTGATGAATAGCAACAGGAAGAGGATGGAGGTGACCACCAATTCAGATTTCATCAATATAAGAAACTCGTTCATGCTGATCCTTATTTATTTTACTACCGCCAGTTTTTGCATGATCACTTCTATAGCCGGTTTCAGCAGATCATTCAGCCAGTAAGGCGCAATGCCGATGGCAAGAATGCCGGCTACTAATAATATGGCCGCCAGTTTTTCATTCCATGCTGCATCAGCCTCACCCCCGACCCCTCCCCGAAGGAGAGGGGAGCCACCATCAGGAATTTTCAACGGCCCCATTACTGTTTGCCCGGTAGCCCTTAATATATATACGGCCGTTACCACAATAGACATAGCTGCTGCAATAGTAGCAATGCGGTGAAACATATCTTTATTCTGCCATGAGCCAACGAATACCGTCATCTCAGCTACAAAGCCACTTAATCCCGGTAAGCCTAACGAACAAAGACCTACAATAAAGAATACGGTAGAGATAAATGGCATTACTTTCATCAGTCCGCCCATATCGTTAACCATTCTTGTATGTGTACGGTCATAGATCATTCCTATTACTGCGAAGAAAAGAGCTGTCATCACACCATGTGATACCATTTGCATCACGGCGCCGGTCATCGCTGTCTGTGTCAGCATACCAATGCCTAATAAACTAAATCCAACATGGCTGACAGATGAATACGCATTGATATATTTCAGGTCCTTCTGCATCATGGTGGCGAAGGCGCCATATAAAATTGCTATGGCAGAAAGAACAATAATGATGTTCGCATATTCTTTTGCTCCTTCGGGTAATAAATAAGTGGCCACACGCAAACAACCATAACCTCCCAGTTTCATAGATATACCTGCTAAAAACATTGAACCGGCTGTAGGAGCAGATGAGTGACCATCGGGTACCCATGTATGGAAAGGAAATAAGGCAGTGAATACACCAAAGCCTACAAACAACAGTGGAAAGATGACATACTGCGTGGATGGATGAATATTCTGTTGAGATAATTCCAGCAGGTCGAAACTCTGACCGGATGAAAAGTATAGGCCTAATATGCCTACCAGTATCAAAGCCGATCCGCCCATCAGCATTAAGGCCAGTTTATTGGCGCTGTATTCTTTTTTGCCACTTCCCCAGATACCGATGAGAAGATACTTGGGTATCACGGATATTTCCAGGAAGAAAAAAAGAACAAACAGATCAAGAGATATAAAGAAACCATAAGCACCGAGAGCCAATAATATCAGCAGGAAGTAAAACTCTTTCGTCATCTTTTCAATGTTCCAGGAAACAAGAACACCGGCAACCAGCACAAATGATGTCAGTAGTATCATAGCTACTGATATGCCGTCAACACCCAGGTGGAAATTGATATGCCAGGCGGAGAACAGCGGATAGTTCTGTTCAAATAGCATTTGCGAAGTATTGCCTGCAGCTCTTTCATCACGGAAGGCAAAAAATAATACAAAGGAGAGGATCAATTGTACCAACGATCCGGCAAGTGATATCCATCTTACCTGTTGTGGATTGCGGGAAAGCAGTACGGCAACAGCCGTCAGCAGGGGTATTCCTATGAGTAAAAAAAGGTTCATTCAATATTCATTAAAACTACTTCCATACATAAATAAACAAAAGGGCCAGCCCGATCACTCCCACCAAAAAATAAACAGCATATTGCTGCACTTTACCTGACTGTAGTTTCTTTATTTTTTCCGATATAACCTGTGTCGTATTGCCAGTAAAATTGACCAGTCCATCTACTACGTTTTTATCAAACCATGCGGCGGGTCTGCCTACCAGGTTGAACAATACTTTTTTTGTTATGAATAAATAGACTTCGTCAATATAGAATTTGTTATAGGCTGTTTTGTAAACACCATTCAATGATGCAGCGAGCTTAGCGGGTCTTGTGTTTTGTTTTTTATACAACCACATGGCTGTAAAAATCCCCATAAGTCCCAATGCAACAGGGGGGACAGAAAACTCCAAATGAAATTTTGTTTCAAGGGGAGCGCCATCTGAGCTAACATATTTTCCGAAAGGAATAAAACCGGAAGCCGCAGCGCCAATGCCCAGTAATACCAATGGGAGCATCATGGCAAAACCACCTTCACCATGAACCTCACCCCAACCCCTCTCCGAAAGAGAGGGGCTTTGACGACCCCAAAAGATTGAAAAATATAAACGGAACATATAAAATGCAGTTAGCCCGGAAGTGATCAGGGCGATCCAATAGATGGCAGGATTATTTTCATAAGCTGCCAGCAAAATTTCTTCTTTGCTGAAAAAACCTGCAAAGGGAGGCACTCCGGCAATAGCTAAACAGGCAATTAAGAATGTAATATGTGTAATGGGCAGCTTTTTTCTTAATCCCCCCATATCTTTTAATTCATTACTGTGTACATAGTGTATCACAGCACCCGCCCCGAGGAACAGCAAAGCCTTGAACATGGCATGAGTAAAGAGATGGAACATAGAGGCTGTATAGCCTAACCCGGCTTCGCCGCCATATTTTGAAACACCCAGCGCAAACATCATAAAACCTATCTGCGACATGGTAGAGTAAGCCAGTACTCTTTTTATATCTGTTTGCGTGCAGGCAATAATTGCGGCAATGATCGCTGATACAGCGCCGACCCACCCAACAATTTCCAGCGCAGCAGGAGCACTGATCGCAAAGATGGGGAACAACCTCGCTACTAAAAAAACACCGGCTACCACCATCGTTGCCGCATGTATCAAAGCGGAAACAGGAGTGGGGCCTTCCATTGCATCGGGCAACCAGATATGCAACGGAAACATAGCGCTTTTACCGGCGCCGCCGATGAATATCAGTACCAGTGCCCATGTTAATCCACTTATACCAAGGAAAGAGGAAGCAACAGCGGCATTTAATTGATCAGACCCGGGTGAAGTAAGTCTTGCGATCAGTGTTTTGAAATCAAGCGTATCCGAATAATAAGAAAGAACCAATATGCCGATCAGGAACCCGAGATCAGCAAAACGGGTAACAATAAATGCTTTTTTACAGGCGGCAACCGCGGATGGTTTGTTATAATAGAAGCCGATCAGCAGAAATGATGACACTCCCACCAGTTCCCAGAATATATATATCTGGAAAAGATTGCAGGACATGACCAGGCCGAGCATAGAGAACGTAAAGAGAGAAAGAAATGAATAATAGGTCGGGTATCTTTCTTCACCTTTCATGTAACCGAGGCTGTAGATATGTACCATTAATGAAACAAAGGTGACTACTACCAGCATCATAGCAGAGATGGGGTCCAGGAGAATGCCCATATCAATGGACAAGTTCTCAGAAAACTGGAGCCATGTTAACTTCAATGGAATTTCTCTTGGGTAAAAACCAACACTGGCATTAGTAAAATAATCATAAGCGGTGTATGCCGCAAGGATTGTGGATGCAAGCAACAACAGCGTACCGATGATACCTGAACTGTTCTTAAATATTGTTCTTCCAAATAGCCCCAACAAAACAAACCCCGCTAAAGGGAGCAAAGGGATAAGTGCTATGTATAACGAAATATTCATTTATTTTAATTTCCCGCCCCCCTTTTGCTTCGCTTTACTCGCAATGACGGGGGTGGGGGTTTAATACTTTAGTTCTTCTGCATTTTCTACGTCAATAGATTGGTGACTGCGGTACAGGTTAATGATGATCGCTATAGCCACGGCCGCTTCGGCAGCAGCAATGGCGATAATGAATACCGTAAAAAATAATCCATCCATCCTTCCCGGCCACAGGTATTTATTGAATGCGATAAAATTCAGGTTCACACTGTTCAGGATAAGTTCTATACTCATCAGCATAGTGATCAGGTTCCTCCGTGTAAAAAAGCCATAGACACCGATAAAGAACAGCGCAGCACTGATAAACAGGATCTGGTATAGTCCGGGTTCCATCATAAAGCCCCTCCTAAATCCTCCCCAAAAGGGAGGACTTTTTGAACAGTCATTATATTTTGAAAAATTAAATTAATCATCGGTCATCTGGTTTTGTGAGTTGGTTTTCTCCCCCTTTGGGGGAGTTAGAGGGGGCCCTTAATGCAATCACAATACACCCGATCAGGGCAGCCAGCAATAATATACTTACCACTTCGAAAGGCAGGGCATAACCTCCTTCTTTTACACTCAGCATCCGGGTCCCGATATTGGCTACAGTGGCTGGCACAGGTTCTGCTGCAGATTCATAAAAAGTATGCTGATACACCTGCAGCATGGTCAATGCAAAAGCACAGAATACCGCTAAGGCAGAAAATATTTTTCTTCCGATCTTTTGTTTGGGTAATTTTTCTCCTGCCTGCTGTGTGAGGAAAATGGAGAAAATAATGAGCACCACAATGCCGCCGACATAGACGACAATTTGTACAGCCGCAATGAACTGGTAGTCCATCCAGAAGTAAAGACCGGCAATACCGATCAGTGAGAATAAAAGATAAATGGCTGCACGGAATATCTGCCTGGTGGATACGGAAAGGATACCACATACCAGTGTAAGAGCAGCCAGCAAATAAAATATAATAGTTGATCCGTTCATTATTCTACCCCGTCCATGATCTTAGATCCTGGATTATTTAAGATTTTAGTCAGTTGGCTCCGGTCATATACACTGTGTTCAAATGTTTGCGCCATTTTTATTGCATCCGAAGGGCAGGCCTCGATGCAGAGATTACACATGGTGCACAATTCAAGATGGTATACCAGTTTGTCGATCGCTTTCTTTTTCTTGCCTTCCGGTGTCAGTTCGTTTTTAAAAATGACTTTAATAGTTCCATTAGGACAGGCCAGTTCACAGGCCTGGCAACCGGTACAACGATGCTCATTGCTGGCATTATGCGGCATCACCACTTCACCTTTGAACCGTTCGGGTAAATTCAGGGTTTCTTTATTGTCAGGATATTGTTGTGTGATGATCTCTTTGTGATGGGTAAAATAATACAGCGTCCGTCTCATGCCGGTTGCCAGCGACTTTACAGCCCCGAAAACATCTTTTATGTATTTTATTATAAACATAAAATTTATGAATTATGAGTTATGAATTCTGAATTGACCTTTTCTATTCATAATTCTAAATTCTGCATTCTAAAAATGCCATCCCATTATCGCCATCAATGTTACCAGTAATAGATTAAACATGCTGATCGGTAACAAATATTTCCACTCCAGGTTCAGCAATTGATCGATCCGCAATCTCGGGAATGTCCACCTGAACCACATAATGACAAATATGAGAAAAAATGTTTTTCCAAAGAACCAGATACTGGACGGAATATAATCCATCACATGATTGAAACCTTCCCAGTTACCGATATGAAAAGGCATCCATCCACCCAGGAATAAAGTTGCACCGATAGCACATACGATAAATACGTTCACATATTCCGCCAAAAAGAATAAAGCGAATTTCATTCCGGAATATTCTGTATGGAAGCCCGCTGTCAATTCTGATTCAGCTTCGGCGAGATCAAAAGGAGCCCGGTTGGTTTCCGCGGTCACAGCAATGATAAATGTAACGAATGCAATAACGGCCGGGATATGTCCTTTGAATATCCACCAGCCATTGGCCTGTGATTGAATGATCTCAGATATACTTAAACTGCCGGTCAGCACCACAATCGCCAGGATAGACAGGCCTGCGGATAATTCATAACTTACAATCTGTGCGCCGCTGCGCATAGCTCCCATCAAAGAATATTTGTTGTTACTCGACCATCCTGCCATTAAAATACTGATGACCATAATAGATGAAACAGCGGAAACATATAAGACGCCAATATTCAGATCCCACAATTGAAAATCTTTGGCAAAAGCGATCGGAGCCATCAGCAGCATCGCAACGATCATCGCAATAAAAGGAGCAAGGTTAAATAATAATTTATCAGCGCCATCCGGCGTCAATCCTTCTTTTACTATTAATTTTAATGTGTCGGCGAATGATTGCAACATCCCTTTTGGCCCGACACGGTTGGGTCCAAGGCGGATCTGCATCCAGGCTGATACTTTTCTTTCCATAAGCACCAATACCAGGCCCAGCATGGCAAATAATCCTATTACACAAGTGCCTGCAATCACCATTTCAATGATCAGTGTCCATGTTGGGTTAAGGTTTGCACTTAACCAACTGTGAATAGAATCTGCTATGTTTTTAAAGCTCCACATACCCCCAGCCCCTAAAGTGGTGTTTGTTTTATATTATAATTAAATAGTGGTTTCAATTTTAGATTTTTCTTGTTCCATATTATTCTATAAGCGATCCCGGTCTCTTTATTTCAATCAACAAAGCGCATATCCAATCTAAGTCCCACCTTTTGCTTCACTATCTGCTTCGTTCCTCGCAGCGCAATGACGGGGACAGGGGTGTCTTACCTGTCTATATCAGGTATTACAAGATCTAATGTCCCCATCATGGCTATCAGGTCGCCTATCTTACTTCCACGGGCAATATGATCCAGTACAGAAAGATTAGAAAACCCCGGTGAACGGAATTTTATCCTGTATGGAGTAGTGCCACCTTCGCTTACAATGTATACACCCAGTTCGCCACGGGCTGTTTCTACTCTTGAATAAAATTCTCCTTTCGGTAATTTTAATACCGCTTTTGTTTTTGTCTGGAAATCACCATCGGGAATATTATCAATTAATTGTTCAATAATGCGAATGGATTGCTGCATCTCCCGGATGCGAACCATATAACGGGCAAATGAGTCGCCACCTGTTTCAGTGATCTCATCAAATTCAACTTTATCATACACTTCATAAGGATACAGCTTTCGGATATCACAATTCAATCCACTGCCCCGGCCGGTAGGGCCGGTGCAACCATAGGAGATAGCATCTTCTTTTGATAAATAACCAACGCCTTTCATCCGGTTCTGAAAAATAATATTACCGGTTACCAACTCATCATATTCATGCACCTTGCTTTTGTATAACTGCATGAATTCTTTTACACGTCTTTGGAAATTGGGGTGAATATCCTGCATCACACCGCCGGGTACCATATAGTTCATGGTTAATCTTGCCCCGCAGGTTTCTTCCATGATATCATTAATGCTTTCTCTTTCCCGGAAGGCATGAAAGAAAGGCGTAAAGGCCCCGACATCCATCGCCATCGCTCCCCACCATAATTCATGAGAAGCAATTCTTGTGAGTTCATCCATTAATACCCGTATCACCCTGGCCCTTGGCGGGATTTCTACCTGCAATCCTTTCTCTACACACAAAGCACAGGCATGATTATTAATATGGGCAGATAAATAATCCATCCGGCTGGTGACGTATATGAATTGCCGGTAAGTGAGGCTCTCGCACATTTTCTCGATAGAACGATGAATAAAACCCAGGTGAGGTTCTACTTTTTTGATCGTCTCCCCATTCAACGTAATGACAAGGTGCAATACACCATGTGTCGCAGGATGTTGCGGCCCTACGTTGATGACCAGGTCACCAGCCCCCTCCAGGTCTCTCCCGGAGGGGGAGACCTGTGAGGAGTCATTTATTATTTCAGTCTGCCTATACATTTATAATTTTCAAATAAGTTGGGCTCTGTGCATTGGTGGCCTCCCTAAAGGGGAGGTCGGGAAGGGCTTCAGAGTCTGATCATGTTAACAGGGTCTTCGAAATCTTTTCTCATCGGGTTCTTTCCTTCCCATCCGTCGGGCAATATCAGTAACCGCAGGTCGGGATGGTTCAGGAAATTCACACCAAACATTTCATACACTTCTCTTTCATGAAAATCGGCTGTTCTCCAAATATTAGAAACCGTTTCAATTTCAGCGTTGCTCCTGTCAAGTTTTGATTTGACAACTATGTTGTGGCGATATTTTGTAGAAGATAAATGATACACCATCGTCAGGTGTGTCTTCCAGTCAATACAGGTCAGGCAAAAAAGATAATCAAAATGCAGAGAGAGGTCATTACGAAGTTGATGTGCCAGCAATAACCAGTCTTTCGGTTCCACATTTATAGTAAGCCATTCGCCACCGTCTTCAAATGTGGCAGCGGGCAGTAGTCCGGCAATCTTAGTTTTTAGTTCTTCAGTTATCATTTGGTCATTATCCAATTAATAGGTCTTCTTAACTCCCCTTTAGGGACTGGGGGTCTTTTATTTGTTCTCTCGTTAATCCGCTTTTAATTTTTTCCTGCAGGCTGATCAATGCATGTAATAAAGCTTCGGGTCTTGGCGGGCAGCCTGCTACATAAACATCAACGGGGATGATATGATCTGCTCCTTTCACTACTGAATAAGTATTATAGAAAAATGGACCGCCACTGATTGCACAGGCTCCCATCGCAATTACATATTTCGGATCGGCCATCTGGTCGTACAATCTTTTAAGAACCGGGCCCATCTTGTTGACAATAGTGCCGGCAATGATAATTACATCTGCCTGCCGCGGGGTAGCCCGGGCCACTTCAAAACCAAATCTTGAAAAATCATATTTGGCAGAGGCGACAGCCATCATTTCGATACCGCAGCAACTGGTGGCAAAGGTCAGTGGCCACAAAGAGTTGGCTCTTGCCCAGTTAATCACATCATCCAGTTTACTCAACACAATACCGCCACCGGGAGTTTCATGTATCTGCCCGGGAAAAGAAGCTCCCTCCTCACTGAGTCCTGTGGACAAACCTCCTCCGCCGACTGGCGGAGAGGTTTTTGAAGATTCGCTTAATATGTTTTCTTCATTGCTCATTTGATATTTCAGCTATCAGGTTTGTGTGCTGTCGTTCTTCCCCTTAGGGGAAGTTAGAGGGGGCTCACATCCATTTTAATGCCCCTTTTTTATGCGCATATAAAAATCCCATAAAGAGTATAAATAAGAAAATGGATATTTCAACCAATGCCAGCCATCCAAGATTTTTTGCGACAACTGCCCAGGGATAAAGAAAAACCAGTTCCACATCAAAAATTAAAAAGATCAGGGCGAATAAATAGTAGCCGACATTTAATTGTACCCATGTTTTTCCTTTCGTGGGAATACCACACTCGTAGGGTTCACCTTTTTGCTTGTTGGTAGTGGCTTTCAGTACAAATTTTGAGATGAGAACAGCAATGCCGGAAAAGGCAATGGCAGCAATGATCAGTACAATGAGTGCGGAAGAACCCATGAGCAGAATCGTTTGTACGAATATACCAAACTATGGCTTAAAATAGTTCATGATACTATCATCATGCAGTTAATTAACCAGCATTTTTAAATGCAAAAGCAATTTGATTGTCGTCACCCGTACAATTCCTGGTGAATGGCTTTCCTGTCATAGCCCATATCCATGATCCTTTTTTTTGCTTCATCGATCATGAGTTTCCATCCGCAAAGAAAAAAACCGGCTTCAGGCCTGTCCCGGCAAATATCTTCATATATAGTATGCACATAGCCATGGTGAAATCCCTCCAGTTGTTCCCGGGAAAGGGTGGGCAGGTAATGAAAACCGGGCACTTTTTCCTGCAATGCTTTTAACTCGTCATAATACAGCAGGTCTGCTTTTTTACGACAACCAAATATGAGGTAGATATTTTTTTTAGGTGTATTATGAAGATGAAGGTAATTGATCATACTCCTGAATGGCGCTATACCTGTACCTGTACAAATGAGAAAGATATCTTTTTCCAGAGGTTCATGTAATATAAATACTCCCTGCGGCCCGCGGAATGTAAGCTCACTGCCAACAGATACTTCATTAAAAAGGTAGGCTGTGCCCAGGCCGCCGTCTGCCAGTACGATCACCAGTTCAAATACATTAGTGCCATCAGGCCATGAAGAGATAGAATAACTGCGCCAGCGTTTATTGGGCTTTTCGTGAATGGGCAGGTCAAGCGTAACGAACTGTCCCGGAATAAAATCAAACCGCTCCAATTCTGGAACCTCTATCCAAAACTGCTTGGTATTATATGTGTGATCATCAATTCTGATCACTTTGCCTTTGCGCCAGGGTTGAAGGGCCATGCAATCAATTTGAGAGGAAATATACTAAAGACTGCATTAATTAACCAAATAGTCCCATCTCAATTCCGTAATTATCCACAAAAATGGGGTTGGCATAGTAGTTGGCGATTTTTTTATACAAAATCTTCGTTATGAAAAAGGGGATCCTTGCCTTTGCCATTGCATCGGTAATAACAGGAAGTCCGGTTTCATTTAATATCCAGCGAGCTTTCAGTCTTCAGCAGACTTCTATTGCAGGAAAGATATTTCCGGAAAGCGGGGCCGAAATAGTACGTATCATCGGTGTAAAGGATTCAGCAAGGGTAGCCGTCGTTGCAGGAAATTTTATAGCCAGAGTAAAACCCGGGAAATACAAACTGATCGTTCATACAAGAGCGCCTTTTAAAAATGCACAGTTGGACAACCTTGAAGTAAAACAAAACCAGTCCCTGGATATTGGTGAGATAATTCTACAATAAGAGTTCAACAGTAACGTGACAGGATCTATGGTGTAAATGCAAAGACCCCGCTGATGCGGGGTCTTTGTTATATAGCGGTCATTCATTTCGCCTACGGGGCAATAACTACCTTTCTTACATACATCTTCTTATCATGCATCACCTGCAGGTAATAAATGCCTGCTGATAGTTTACCAGGTTTTACGAGCTGGGAAAAGCGACCAACAAAGTTCGGGATCGTGTTCTGATACACTTTTTGTCCCATAGCATTGATCAGCGAAATGGAGAGATTATCCCTTGTTGAGGTTTCCAGCTGCAGGTTGAAATAGCCTGTATTGGTCGGGTTGGGTGAAATGATCATACCGATCAGGTCCGGGTCAACATTCGGAACAGCCGTTATCGTAACATTGATCTCGTTAGAGCTGAGAGTGCAACCACCCGCATCGGTAGCATTTACTTTATATGTCCCTGATTCAGTAGGCGTATAATTCTGGCCCACCGCACCACTGATAGCCACACCATTCCTGAGCCACTGGTACAAACTTGCCGGGGTGCTGGATAGAATATTCCCGGTCTGCGTGATGACAGGAGCCGTAGCAGTGGTTGCTACTACTGCCGTGCGTGGCGAAGGGCAACTGGCTAACCTGATCTCAGCATTATAGAAGAAATAATAGAAACGCTGGAAATAATTTGGATCTGGCGGTGTGCCGGGGTCTACAGCGCTGTTGCCTGTAATGGAAATAATACCGGGTAATGAGAATGGATAGGTTGTACCGGTAAGATTGTTGTTCCTGAAAATGGAAGCGCCGTTTGTACATTGTATGATCAGGTAATAATCGGCGGGTGTCGGAAATTCAATCCCCAGGTGATAAATAGCGCCGTTATCGTTCGGATCATTGTTTTGCGCACCCAGAACAGGAGGTGTTGGTGCAGTGGCGTATGCATCTATTGTTGTAGTAGAGATGGCATTGTAAGTGTATGAACCATCCGGGTTAACAGAAACGATCCTGCGCAAGATAAAATTGATCTTACCGGATGTGCCGATATATAACCTTGCATTTTGCAGGATAACAGAAGGTGTACTGGTTGTGAACTTGACGATATTCCCTGAAAAGGCATTGTACCCGCCATCTGTAAAGATTAATTTATTGGCAGGCCCCAGTTTTGCGTTCACTTCATTTTTACTGACATGGTAAGTGGGTAAAAGGGTGGTTGTACTCGTACTAACTCCTGTGGCGATCGGTGTGGAACTGGTTGCTGAATTGTACCAGTTAAAGAAATCATTGGTGACAGGGGTTGCGTTCAACAGGGCGTTGGTTCCGCAAACGACTGCTGTTCCGGATAGGGTGGAACCGGCAGCGCCTGAAGTATAGGTGGCAATATTTTGATCATTAGAAGCATCCTGGTCACCAGGAAGCGATGTGTTGGTTGTAATAGTATAAGTAGTTGCCGGCAGCGCATTGAACGGTGTCTGGAAAGTATAGACCTCTTCTGTTTCGGCATAAATAGTGTCCGTATAAGTGGCGTTCAGTGTGGCTATCGTGGTAGTTCCTTGTTTTACCACCGCTGTCAAAGGAATATTCTTTTTATGTAATGATCCGGAATTGCGGATGCGAACAGTAACATACTGGGATGCCGAACCGCAGTCTCCTTGTTTCGGGTTGATCAAAGCAGTGATACCAGCATCAGTACCAGGGATAGTGATCAGTATCCGGTAATCCTGTGTTTCACCTCTTGTATAAGTTCCGCATGGGTTTACATCGGTGGCTGTACTTGTTTCCTGCATTACGATGCGAAGAATAGTATACTTGCCTACTGAAAGACCGGGAGGCACTGTTATATTAGTGGAAAAATCGCCGTTACCATTAATGACTGCGCTGGTAGCAAGACTTTCACCTGCATCAGCAAAGTCGCCGTCATTATTGCCGTCCATATACACTTTGACGATCTTATCAACGTTTGTTGCATCGCAGCTATTCAATCGTATGAACAAAGGCAGCGTTTGCCCGGGCTGAAGGTTTCCTGTAAGACCGGTGAAGTTGCTGTAAGAAGTACAGCCTGCTGCATTCTTGTTTTCAATATTGGCAAATGATACGCTGTCTATTCTTGCACCAGCAGTACTGGTAGCATTAGATGCGCAATAAGCCTGGCCGCCAACGCCGCTTGCGATCAGCGAATAAGCTTGCTGGCCCCTGGCTAATGTTCCTTTATGAGTAATTTCAATGGTATATGTTTCTCCCGGCACTACATCAGGCAGTTCAATTTTTTCTACATTATCAAGGATATTGTCACCTGTTGTGGCAGGATCCGCCGGCGAAGCAGGATTCAGTACCCAGGGTCTGTAAGTGGTAGCGCCTCTTTTAATGACTATATCCAGGTCGTTTACCAGTTTCCTGTTTGTATTGTTTAATGCAGTAGCAACCGGTTCTATATCTTCCGCTTTTGGATCGGTCCAACTGATGGTGGCGCTGATCTTACCGTTGCCGGAAGCGATAACCGGTAATGATAAAATGGCGGCATTGTTCAATACATTTTCCTGTATCACCTGCCCGGTATTATTAGCGGTAATAACAGCGGCAGCTTTTACCATATTAACAAGTCCCCAGCCATTCTGGTAATCCGGACCGGGTGAGGGCCCTGCTTCATTGGCTGTATGAATGACCAGGCCTTTTAATGACGCGGCACGCATAAACGAACCTGCATGAAGCTGTGAATAATATTCTTGCAACAACAATAATGAACCCGATGTATTGGGAGATGCCATGGATGTACCGCTGAATGCAGAATAAGCATTATCGGAGCTGGCAACACTTGATAATAAGTTTACGCCATCTGCCACTACATCCGGTTTGATACGGCCATCATCAGTAGGTCCCCAACTGCTGAAAGAAGACATCACCACATCCTGTGGTTTTGTGTAACCGGCAGGGATCGGGTTAACAGCGCCAACAGTCAGTATATTTTTTGCAGTACCATAAGTAGCGATGATATCATAACTGTTATTGTTGCTAATTCCCGGGGGACGGGCAGCCTGTAGTTCAAATTGACCGGAAGCATTTCTTCTCCAGTAAGGCTGACCCTCGGCCGGCCCGTTCTCATTCCGGTTGTTTCCTGATGATTTTACTATAAGATAAAAAGGTGCATTATACGCCATCGAGTCCCATAACTGGGCCCTGCTGTCATAATACCCGAACTGGTAATCTTCATTGGCGCCGGCAGCTCCCCAGAATTCCCAGCGGTTATTGTTGAATTGCCATCCGCTCAGGCTTCCGTATGAATGGTTTGACACCAAAAGACTTGGTGCTTCGAACAGCATTTCAGTGGCATCATTACCGAAATCATAAGCCACCAGTTCCTGTTGGCCAAAGCTCATTCCCTTTGCCGAAGGGTTTACACCTGTGGCGATCAATGTACCGGCCACATGGGTAGCATGGTCGCTGGTACCGGTTGGGTTATCTCTTTGCAGCACCCTTCCGGTCAGTTCAACATGGGTCGGCCTCACTCTTCCGCCATCCCAGACAGCCAGTTTGTTTTTTACATTATTGGAAGAGCCGCTCAGGTTGAGACCGGTGCTTCCGCCGGGCCACAGTTTATTGGTGCCAATAGTGGCGGCAGCATCTGAGTTATTGTCAGTGCCAATATATAAGGCGTTACCTAATGCATCAACACCTACCAGTATGGCAATCCCTCCATTCGGTCTGTTCATTACCATTTCCCATCCTTTCTGACGGGCCAGGTTTTTTAACTGCTGGTATAAAACACTATCTTTTTTTGCATGGTCGGCAGATGCCTGTTTCAGCAGTTCAGTATTGGTTTGTGTCTGGGAAAAGGAAGTGAAAAAAAAGCTTACTGTTATTAACAACAGTAAGACACGTGAAATAAGATGTTGCATGTGGCTTTATTTGTTAAAGGACTCCTGACCCCTTGTATATAAAAACGAGCTAAATTACATGTTTTAGAGACAGGATTTGTAGCATTAATTCTACATACTTTTAAATAAAGGGAGCATGAGAACCACACTTGTTTTATCGGCTTTTATCGTATTCATAATGACCTCGTTCCGCCCGGCGGATACGGAATG
Organism: Chitinophagaceae bacterium; assembly: GCA_036520835.1. Lineage (GTDB taxonomy): Bacteria > Bacteroidota > Bacteroidia > Chitinophagales > Chitinophagaceae > VBAT01. The sequence continues at coordinate 14,805 of DATDIX010000099.1, forward strand.
TTTCCGCCGCCAGGGGATAAAAGGGCATATATATCTTGTTAAAGGTAACCAGATGCCTTCGCCTGACCGGCCTATGCCGGCCCCGGCAGGGATGAAAACGACATTATATATATACGAGCTGACCAATACCAGGCAGGCTGAAAAACAGGATGGTTTTTATAGAACTATTTCTACAAAACTGGTGAAGGAGATCAATAGTGATGAGAATGGTTATTTCAAAGCCAAACTGAAACCCGGTTGGTATTCCTTATTTGTAAAAAAAGGCGATCTGTTTTACTCCAATATTTTTGATGACAAGAATAATATTCACCCCGTAGAAGTGAAAAAAGGGGAATGGAAGGAAGAAGATTTTAAGGCGGATTATGATGCGGTGTATTGATTGATTTGGGGATGTGATGATTTGCAGATAATAAGACTATTTTAGTTTGAATTTTCACATTTCCTGATCATCACATCTCTAAATCCAGTTACCTTTGTCCACGAGGAATTATGAGTCAGGATCTGTTGAAGCCCTTTCAGAATAACCCCCGCCTTTTTCAACTGGCGGACAGGCTTTCTTTTGCCCAACCTCAAAAAATTTACCTTAAAGGTCTCCATGGCAGTTCATCACAGTTTGTTGTAGGCGCTGCTTTTTTGCATGATGCCTGTTCACAGCTTAATCACCTTATTGTATTGAATGATGCCGAAGAAGCAGCGTATTTCCATAATACATTGGAAAACCTCACCGAAGCGCTGGATTTGTTTTATTTCCCTTCTTCCTTTAAGAACAGGAAGAACTACCGCTTGCTCAATTCATCGCATGTGATGTTGCGGACGGAAGCGCTGACTAAGATAGCGGGTGGCGCTTCGGCTTCGCTCAGCGTAAACAAAAAAGTGCTCGTCACTTACCCGGAAGCATTGTTTGAAAAAGTAGTCGTACCCAATGTTCTTTCTTCCAATATCATTCATATTAAGACCGGCGATACCCTCGATGTAAATGATACGTTGTTAAAGCTGGCTGATTACGGTTTTGAAAGAACAGATTTTGTTTATGAGCCGGGGCAATTCGCTATCCGTGGTGGTATCCTGGATATTTATTCTTTTGGCAATGAAAAACCTTATCGTATAGAGTTGTTTGGCAATGATGTGGATTCTATCCGTATCGTTGATCCGGAAACACAGTTGAGTGAAAGAAAATTACTGCAGGTAAATATTATTCCCAATGTAGATACGCAGTTTGAAGACGAGGACAAGGTTTCCTTGTTTGATTTTCTTCCGGAGAATACTATTGTGTGGTTGCAGGATTATGACTGGTGCAAAGAAAGATTAAAGGACTGTGAAGAAGACCTGGGGTTGTTTATTAAAATGGTAAAGCATGGATTGGAAGCAGCGGAAAAACCAATGACCCATGCAGAGAGACAGCGTTTGCAGGAAGAAGCTGATGACAGATCGGTAAAGAAGGAAGTAAAAACTGATGATTTTATTACGGCAACTATTTTTGAGGAGCAGTTAACCCCTAAACACGTAGTGGGTTTTGGATTTAAAGACACTTTTCCTACTCACCACTCACCATTCACTATTCACTTCTCCACTAAAGAACAACCTGCCTTTAACCGCCAATTCGATCTGTTGATAAAGGACCTGAAGAGCTGGGAAAGCAAAGGATTTCAATTGTACATCTTCGCTGAGAACCCTAAACAATTGGAAAGATTACGTACCATTTTCCAGGATCTGAAAGCAGAGATCGTTTTTAATCCAGTTACAACTTCTATTCATGAAGGTTTTATTGAAGAAGACCTGAAGATCGTTTGTTATACAGATCACCAGGTGTTCCAGCGCTATCATAAGTACAAAGTAAAACAGGCATACAATAAAAATAAAGCGATTACGCTTCGGACACTCCGCGAATTGCAGCCCGGTGATTTTGTGACACATATTGATCATGGCGTAGGTACGTTCAGCGGGTTACAAAAGATGGAAGTGAACGGAAGGCTGCAGGAAGCTGTACGAATCATTTATAAAGACAGCGATATTCTTTATGTCAATATCAATTCACTTCATAAGATCGCAAAATATACCGGAAAGGAAGGAAGTGTTCCCAAAATAAATAAACTGGGAAGTGATGTATGGAATAAGCTGAAAGAAAAAACGAAGACAAAGGTCAAAGAGATCGCTTTTGACCTGATCAGGCTCTACGCACAGCGAAAAGCACAGGAAGGCTTTTCACATTCGCCGGATAACTACATGCAAACGGAACTGGAAGCCTCTTTTATTTATGAAGATACTCCTGACCAGAGCAAGGCAACGGCCGATGTAAAAAAAGATATGGAATCGCCTTCTCCAATGGACAGGCTGGTTTGTGGTGATGTGGGTTTTGGTAAAACAGAAGTGGCTATCCGGGCAGCCTTCAAGACCTGTATTGATGGCAAGCAGGCGGCTGTTCTTGTTCCGACAACCATCCTGGCTTTTCAGCATTACAAAACTTTCAGCGACCGGTTAAAGGATTTTCCTGTGACGGTGGATTATGTCAATCGTTTTAAATCTGCCAAAGAGAAAAAGGAAACTCTTAAAAAATTGGAAGAAGGGAAAATTGATATCATCATCGGTACACATGCTGTATTGGGGAAAGAAGTAAAGTTCAAAGACCTCGGTTTGCTGGTAATAGATGAAGAA
>DATDIX010000100.1:0-4517 GCA_036520835.1 Chitinophagaceae bacterium
AGAATTGCATCTTTGAATGCGGAGAGTTCTTCTTTAATAGCATTTATTTCGGGCACTACAGGGTTGGCAACAGCAATGGTTTTCTTACCGGATGATGTTTCAATATCAAAAGCAAAAACAGTGGCGTCCTTTTCTCCTTTCAACCGGATGATCTCCGTTTTCTTATTCAGGAAATCGACGCCGATATAGGCGTCTTTCTGGAAAATACGCATCTTCCGCATTTTCTTCATCGAAATGCGGCTGGAAGTAAGATTGGCTACGCAGCCATTATGAAATTCGATGCGGACGTTGGCGATATCCGGCGTTTCTGTCAATACGCCTACTCCGCTGGCCGAAATATTTTTTACATCACTTTTTACAATACTTAAGATGATATCAATATCATGTATCATCAGGTCGAGTATCACACTTACCTCAGTTCCCCTGGGATTGAATTGGGCAAGCCGGTGCACTTCGATGAACATCGGGTTCAGTTCCGCATCTTTAATGGCAAGGAATGCCGGGTTGAACCTTTCTACATGGCCAACCTGGAATTTGATGCCCGATTCTTCAGTGAGTTTTACCAATTGCCGGGCTTCTTCCATTGTATTGGCCAGGGGCTTTTCTACAAAAACGTGTTTCCCTTTTTTAATGGCCCTTTCGCACCATTCAAAATGATAAGGGGTGGGGGCCACGATATCTATAGCGTCGCAGGCATCCAGCAGCGCATCGGGGTCAAGAAAACGAGCCAACTGGTATTTTTCTGAAACGACCTGTGCTGTATCGTCATTGGGGTCATAAAAGCCGACAAGCTCGGTATCCGGTATTTCCTTCCAGTTGTTCAGGTGAAATTTTCCCAAATGACCCACGCCAAAAACGCCTATCTTAAGCATTAGCAATTGATTTAAGTGGCCAAAGATAATGCAGTGGCCAGCAACCTGACTTTCAAAGAGTAATTACAGGGATGTTTGGGGAAAATTATCGAAAAACTTTTGCTCAAAAGGGGGTAAATCCCCTATCTTTGCCGTCCTTTAAAACGGTTGTCCTCATAAGGATATCCGTCATTGCGAGGAGCATCAAGTTGAGAAATTTATCAACTACAGTAACTGCAGTGACGAAGCAAAAGGATCGGTAGTTCAGTTGGTTAGAATGCCGCCCTGTCACGGCGGAGGTCGCGGGTTCGAGTCCCGTCCGGTCCGCAAAAATAGAAGCCTTATACAATTTAGTATAAGGCTTATTTATTTTGTATAGGCTTAATGGTGTGTGGGACACGCACCACGGCTGAGGTAAACGTTCCGATGAGTCAATTACTTGCCCTCGTTGTCAAAAAACTCATAAAAAGGTCATATTGGAAGAATAGATATTTGTGGTTTGCCTTACACAGCTAAAGGTGTTTGTTTTGGTTTAAAATCTTTGTCTGTATTATTATTATTAAATGAATTGCTGGTTTGTAAGACTAGCTCCTTATCGGCCAAAACCTGGTGAATAAAATCTTCGGCCCAGTAATCAATATCATAATGTTTTATTTGCTCATACAGGCGATCCATGCGCATATTTTTTTCTTCTTTTTTCATTAGCAAAGCCTGCAAGAGACTTTCCTTTAATGACTTTGGATCGTAGGGATTGGTAAGAACAACATAAGACAGTTCAACGGCAGCCCCGGCAAATTCAGACAATATCAAGACACCTTTATCACCAGGCAATTCACCCTGCACCGCAACGTATTCCTTTGCCACAAGATTTAACCCATCCCTGAGCGGGGTAATCCAGGCAATATCTGCCGCACCATAATAGACCAGGATGTCTTCGAATGGAAGTGTCCGGAAAAATAATCGTATCGGTGTCCAGTTAAGATCCGAATACTTGCCATTTATTCTGCCAACTGCCTGTTCTAATTCAAGTTTGATGCCATCATATATTTTCATTCCCTCAGATGGGGGCGTACAAATATTTACCAGTTCCATTTTTCCATGAAATTCCGGGTATTCTTCAAGGAAGTGTTCAAAAGCAAGTATTTTTTCCAGAGGCCCTTTTACATAATCAAGCCGCTCGGCACTTAGTATCATTTTTTTGTCTCCAAGCTGTTGTTTCATCTGGCGTATTTTTTCAAACATAGTTCCGTCTTCAAACAGCTCATGTATATATTTGAAATTTATTCCAACCGGTACCGCACCCAATTTTACGGTTCGCTGATCTATTTCAATGGCTGTCGTCATTTGTGAAACGCCTATTGGTGTGCTGTAGGTAAGAAATCTTGGGGCACAATTGATTTTTTCGCCGAGTTTTATCGGGAAAAGACTGTTGGCAACATCTACAAAATTTTCAACATAACGCGGTATATGAAACCCGATAAAATCACATTGTAAAAGACTTCCTATGATTTCTCTGCGCCAGGGCAGGATATTAAATGTGTTGGCAGCGGGAAATGCCGTATGATGAAAGAAAGCGATAACCAGGTCAGGCCTTAATTGCCTCAAAAATCCCGGAACCAGCCAGAGATTATAATCGTGTATCCAGATGATGGCGCCATGGTCAGCTTGTTCTGCAGCTTTTTCGGCGAATCGCCGGTTAATATTTATAAAGTGATCCCAGTGATGGTGATTAAAGCTGGCTTTGTCAACAAAAGCAAAAATGGTGGGCCAAAAAGCTTCTTTGGCGAATGATTTATAAAATATTGTTACTTCGCTTTTAGTCAAACCCACACGAGCTGCCATCAGGTTTGGGTATTTTTCTTTATTAATATAAATATTACGAAGCGCTTCCCCTTCCTGTTCTGTTTCCTCCCAGGCGATCCATAAACCCGGGCGGCCATTGGCAAAAAAACTCTGCAGGGTGGGAAGTATGCCATTGGGGCTTTTAGGAGTAACTCGTTCTGTTCTGCCATTTATTTCAATCTTTTCAAACGGGAACCGATGGTACATCATGATTAGTTGCGAAATATCTTTACCCGCTTCAATCAGCAGGTTTTCGACGGGGAAATTCAGAGTAATAGCAAAGCCGGGGAAAAACGACAGGGCTTCCAGGATTCCACCCGCTCCCGGTGCTTGAGCAAAGTACACATCTTCGATATTCTTCGTTGCGATAATTAAATCTTGTTCTGAGTTGCCGACTACGACCCCTTTAAAACCGCATTGATACATGGCGAGATCATTCAACGTATCTCCGGCTACTAAGACTTCACCCCGGTCGACATCAAGATATTCAATCAATTTGGTAAGGGAGGTGCCTTTATTTACTCCCTTTGGAAGAACATCCAGGAATTTACCGGCGGAATAAATAACATCGCAATTCAGGGATGCAACGGATGATCTTACCAATTCAATAGCAGACCTGTCGTCTGCAAAAAATGAACAACGCCGCTGCTGAGGTACTTCCTGGTAAACAAGTTCCGGAATGTCTTTTAAAAGTTCGGTAATCTTTAAGCGACCGGGCCAGTTTTGCTCAATGCCAAATTGTAAAAGCTCAATGGGTTCTAAAGTATGTCCATTAACGATAGTGGCTCCCACATCGCAGATGATGTAATCAGGATTGGGAATAATGGGATCATTCAATATTGGTATGACAGACTCAAGTCCTCTTCCTGTTACAAATACAAGACGAGCCTCCGTATGTTCCCGGATAAACCTGTATAATTGTTGTTTGTGCAAGCTTTTACCGCCTAAGAATGTTCCATCAAGATCAGTAGCTAATAGCATGGCTTTTTGGTTTCATTAAGTAAATTGGTTTTCGATTAATTTGAATTCATGGAACGGGTTTGCATGTAAATGAAGAATGCGATGCACGGCAGTTATGACCGGCATATTTATTTTTGATCGTTTCAGTAATGGCGCTAACTCTTAGATGCATGAAATCCTTCGGCTATCATTTCCATTCGCTTTAATATAATCAGCCATTTCATGGGTACGGACCAACCATGAAACAGGTATCCCGCTTTCTGAAAATACTTTGACCAGCGCAGTTGCCCAGCTTCCGCTTCCGATAATGGCTATTTTCTTCAGCATAATCAAACATAGGGCCCTGACTATGGAAGGGGGTTAATCTAAGATTAGGGCGATATTAGGACACCCGCCTGGAATCGTAATCCATTTATTAATAGTTAATTACCTGCTTCCTTGTTAGTAAATAATTTTACAATACCAAGACAACGATGCCCACGAAACCGTGGGCATGTTGTACTCAAAAACCACAAAACACGGAGGACATTTTATAAACTAATTGCTGTCATTTGCGTCTTTATTTTTGACATCGGCATATTTTTCTAATATTCTGATATTCTTCACTACAGTTTCATTTGAAGGATCTATTTCCAATAATTTTTCGAAATAACTGATCGCTTCCGGATAATCCTTTTCGGTATTAGCCTCGTAACTGCCGAGATATCCATATGCTTCTTTTAACCATTTTTTGTCTGTACTGGTGAGGGTGTCTTTGCCAATTACTTCAATCAGTTTTACATAGTGAGGCACTGCAAGACCCTTTTCCACTGCCGAATCCAATACTGCATTACTCCTGGCACGCCAATAGTAACCAAAGCCCTG
>DATDIX010000101.1:0-2493 GCA_036520835.1 Chitinophagaceae bacterium
ACATTCACGATCTCCGAAGCGGTGGCAGAAAAAATAATGGGCGCCGATGGAAAAGGAATTATCCAAAAAATGAAAACAGCGCCATTAGAGTCAAAGATCTATAAAGCTGATATTGACCTGGGTTATTTCAAGACCACCAAAACAGCCTATCCCTCCAATGTATTGGGGCTGCTGGAAGGAACAGATAAAAAAGATGAATATGTTATCATCACAGCACACTATGATCATGTGGGTAAAAGAAATGATACGACTATTTTTTACGGCGCAGACGATGATGGCAGTGGAACGGTAAGCATCCTTGAACTGGCTGAAGCATTTGTAAAAGCGAAGACAGCCGGTAAGGGTCCGAGACGCAGTATTCTTTTCATGACCGTCAGTGGTGAAGAAAAAGGATTGTGGGGTTCCGAGTATTATGCCAATCACCCGGTTTATCCATTGGAAAAAACTTCGGTTGACCTGAATATTGATATGGTAGGGCGGATAGGCACAGACTACCTGAAGGACAAAGATTCCGCCAATTATCTCTATGTGATCGGGGATGATAAATTAAGTACAGACCTTACACCGATAACTGAAATGGTCAACGGGAAATATTCAAAACTGAAACTGGACAGAAAGTATAATGATCCTAATGATCCCAATCGTTTTTATTTCAGGAGCGATCATTACAACTTTGCGGAAAAAGGTATCCCGGTAATTTTTTATTTCAATGGCGTGCATGCCGATTATCACCGGCCGACTGACACTCCCGATAAGATCAATTATAAACTCATGGCAAAAAGGGCACAGCTTGTATTCTTTACGGCCTGGGAAATGGCCAACCGGGAAGCCATGCTGAAGAGGGACCTTAAGCTGGAAAAGCCAAAAGGATTCTGATACAGTTAATAAAGAATTATAAAAAGGCCGTGTATGAAAATTGCACGGCCTTTCTTATTTTGCCCGCAAATAAACCGATATGAATCCTGGAAATGAATCTCCCGGTAAAAAAGATGCTGATAATGTTGTGTCTGATTACCTGGAAGGGTATCAACAACTGGAACTGCAATCAGCGGAAACGCAGGTTAGAAAAGCAAGAAATGCACTTTTTGTGGTGGCTGGCCTCACCCTGGTATTAAATATTTTCCTGCTGGCAACTACTAATTCTTTTGACGCGGTGTCGCTGATCAGCGTTTTTGTAGTGACAGCAATATTTGCCGGGCTGGGGTTCATGACCAAAAAACAACCTTTTGCGGCAATAATAATCGGGCTGGTCATTTATGTAGGGCTATGGATCTTCGATATCGTTGTGCTCGGCCCTGAATACCTACTAAGAGGCCTTCTTTTCAAAGGCATCATTATCTATTTTCTCATTACGGGGTTAAAGCATGCACGGGAAGCAGAAAGGTTAAAAAAAGAAATAGAACGAAAAGGATAGGAAAAGAGGCTGTCAAAAAGATAGAAATTTCAACACAGAGTGACTGAGGATTTGAGTCACACAGAGAAAAGGAATTTAAGAATCAAAACTCTGTGATTCTCTGTTACTCTGTATCTCAGTGTTGAAAATATTTTTGACAGCCTCTTTATAACAAACAATTATTTTCCTTACCAGCCCAGCACCCACGCAAAGATCAATGGCGCTACGATCGTCGCATCACTTTCCACAATGAACTTTGGTGTTTTGATATCCAATTTTCCCCAGGTTATTTTTTCATTAGGCACTGCCCCTGAATAAGAACCGTAAGAAGTAGTGGAATCACTGATCTGGCAGAAATAACTCCAGAAAGGCACATCATGCCATTCAAGGTCCTGGTACATCATCGGTACTACACATATCGGGAAATCACCGGCAATACCACCGCCAACCTGGAAAAATCCAACGCCTTTGCCGCTGCTGTTCTTCCGGTACCATTCGCTGAGATAAACCATATATTCAATACCATTCTTAACCGTACCTGCTTTTAGTTCATTCTTGATAACATAGCTCGCAAAAATATTACCGGTAGTGCTATCCTCCCAACCCGGCACAACAATAGGAAGATTCTTTTCTGCCGCCGCTACTATCCAGCTGTCTTTGGGGTCGATCTCATAATATTGTTTAAGGTCCCCGCTCAAAATAGTTTTATATAAAAACTCATGGGGGAAATAACGTTCTCCTTTTGCTTCCGCATCTTTCCATTGTTTTACCAGATGCTTCTGCAACCGGCGAAAAGCTTCTTCTTCCGGGATACATGTATCCGTTACCCTGTTATAGTGATTCTCCAACAGGTCCCATTCTTCCTGCGGTGTCAGATCACGGTAATTTGGAATCCGTTTGTAATGCGAATGCGCTACGAGGTTCATCACGTCTTCTTCCAGGTTGGCGCCGGTACAACTGATAATGTCTACTTTTCCCTGTCGTATCATTTCCGCTAAAGAAATACCGAGCTCACCTGTACTCATCGCCCCGGCCAGTGTCACCATCATTTTGCCACCTTCCAGTAAATGTGACTCGTAGCCTTTGGCTGCATCTACCAG
>DATDIX010000102.1:0-2094 GCA_036520835.1 Chitinophagaceae bacterium
TATGTCCCCCTGCGCTGTTTCAAGCGAGGCTTCCACTATATAATGTACATTGTAACGTCCTTCTTTCTTTGGAGAGAATATCTTTCCGTGCAAAAAAAAGGTTAATGCGGCTATTATAAGGCCCGATACTATTGCTTTGATCCATGTCACCATACTTGTTTGAATTTCCCCTGACTAAACCATAGCATGCGATGTATGAAATTAATATTTTTTACAACGATAGAGTTTTTAACGATCAAAAACAGGACTACAGTATTATTTGTCATTGCCCGCTGCTGAATTCAAAACAGTTGTTAGTGAATTAACTTATCAACGCTGCCAATTACTGTCATTTTTTATTCTTCTAATCCATACTTTTGCAGCCTGCCTGCCGGCAGGCAGGCTGCTTGCCAAAACAAAATCATCTTAAACTTTAAAAATGCAGTTATCTTCTCTTTTACAGCGCTTCAATGAACCGGAAACTTTGAAAATGGCCAAACTCGGTCGTGAACTGAGGGCCAAAGGAATTGATGTGATTGATCTCAGTCTTGGCGAGCCTGACTTCGATACACCACAACATATCAAAGATGCAGCCGTCAAGGCTATACACGACAACTGGAGCCACTATACCCCGGTTCCGGGTTTCCTGGATCTGCGTGAAGCTGTATGTACAAAGCTGAAAAGAGATAATAACCTGGATTATAAACCGGAGAATATTGTCGTATCCACCGGCGCCAAGCAAAGCCTGGCGAATGCTATCCTCGCATTGGTTGACGAAAATGATGAAGTGCTGATCCCGACACCGTATTGGGTTACTTACAGTGAACTGGTAAAGATTGCCCGCGGCAGGGTAGTGGAAATAAAAACAAAAGCCACTGACGGCTTTAAGATCACGCCACAGCAATTAGAAGCGGCCATCACTCCGCATACCAATGTTTTTCTTTTCTCTTCTCCCTGCAATCCCAGCGGCGCCGTTTATAGTAAAGATGAACTGGAGGCCCTGGTAAATGTATTCCGCAAACACCCGAACATCTGCATCATCTCCGATGAAATATATGAATACATCAATTTTGTTGGCAGCCATGAAAGCATTGCACAGTTTGATGATATCAAGGAGAGGGTGATCATTGTAAATGGACTGAGCAAGGGATTTGCCATGACCGGCTGGAGGCTGGGCTATATAGCTGCCAGCACTGAAATAGCAAAAGCCTGCGAAAAGATACAAGGACAATTTACCAGCGGGGCTTGCTCCATTACACAAAAAGCTGGAGTGGCGGCATTGACTACTGATCTCCGTCCGTCCATTGAAATGACAGAAGAATTTGCCCGCAGAAGAAAAAGGGTGCTTGAACTCGTAAAAGAAGTTCCCGGCCTGGTATGTACAAAACCGGAAGGCGCTTTTTATATTTTTCCTGATATCAGCTATTATTTTGGTAAAACTGACGGGCAAACCGTTATCCATACATCCGGTGATTTCTGTATGTACTTACTGAATACGGCAAATGTATCATCGGTGATGGGTGAAGCTTTCGGCGACCCTGAATGTGTTCGTTTCTCTTTTGCAAACAGTATGACAAACATCGAAAGGGCATGGGCAAGGATCAAAGAAGCATTGGCGAAACTGAAGTAAGAAGTCTGTAGTCAGGAGTAGGGAGTCAGGAGTGTGAGAACACTTCCTTCACTGCAACTTAACTTTTCTTTTGATCAAAAAATGCTTTCAGCAAAGTATTTTCATCATCCTTCTTTATCCGGTTTAATATTCTTTCACCGTGATTGATGATGGTTGTGTCTTTGTCAAAAGGCAATCTTTCATACATCTTTCCGCCGGTGAAGTGGCAGGGTGAACAATTCTTTACCATAACCGGCAGCACCTGTTTTTCAAAATCAATTTTGGTTTTCTCCTGAACAGGCTTCTCTTTTTTGATCAAAGAAGATTCATCTGCCCCGTTGATAGCGCAGGTTTGCAGGAATAAAATACCTGAGATTAGTAAGATAGAAAATGATCTCATCCTGGACCAGGAGATTTTATAACATATAAGTTAGGAAGATATGCAGTGAAATGGAGCTTGTTTTATATGAACGGTGATTAACTGTATGTGAAGGGATTTTTCTTCC
>DATDIX010000103.1:0-2729 GCA_036520835.1 Chitinophagaceae bacterium
AGGGCCATTTGGATGTGTTGTAGTGAAAGACGGCCAGGTCATTGGCGAAGGAAATAATAAGGTGACCTCTTCTAACGATCCAACTGCTCACGCCGAAGTAGTAGCTATCCGGGAAGCCTGTAAAAAGTTAGGGACCTACCAATTGGAGGGTTGCGATATCTATACCAGTTGTGAACCCTGCCCAATGTGTCTTGGCGCTATTTACTGGGCCCGGCCAAAGAGAGTGATCTATGCTAATACAAGGGAAGAAGCGGCCGCGATAGAGTTTGATGATGATTTTATTTATGGGGAGATCAACGCTGCCATAGGTGACCGCAGGATCCCTTTTATCCATGTACCCGATGCAGGAGCAAAAGCGGTATTTACCGCCTGGAAGAGCTGGGCAGGTAAAAAGAAATACTGATCAGCTACCCTGCATGGACCTATGTATCACGATATAGGAAATGATAATAAGAATAATGATAATGATAATGGAAATGTATAGCCAGGATTGATCCGGCAGTTTCATTTTTTCCCTGCGCTGTTTTTTCTTTTCTGTTTTTTTCTTCAGGTCCCGGTTGAGCATTTCCACCATGTAGGTGATCTGCTGTTTATCCCTGATCTCCTGCAAACCTTCCAATGCATCACTGGCAAATTCATTTTCCAGCAATTGTTTTTCCACTTCATGCTTCTTTTCTTCAGAAAGTTTATCCTGCAGGTAAAGCAATAGCATTTCCTGGTCAATATCGGTGGACAAATGGGATAATATGTCTTTCAGGTTGTCAGACATTTATTGGTTTTCTTTTAGCTTTCTTTCGATCAGTATTCGCAGGTTTCGTTTCCCGTTTTGAATATAACTTTTTACCTGCAGCATCGTGAACCCTGTTGTTTCATTTATTTCCTGGTAACTTTTCTTTTGCAGGTAAAACAAAGTTACACATTGCTGTTGCTCGGGGTTTAGTTCTTTTAATGCTTCTTCCATTACTTCCAGCGCCAGGTCGTTTTGCAGCAATGCCTGCCGGTCTGTTTCTTCTTCCGGCGCCGACATAAGCTTTTCATTGATCACCGTAGCCGACTTCCCGTTCCTGTCCCTCAGTTTCATCAGGCAATGGTTTTTAGCTACCATATATACCCATGATTTGAAATACTCCACTTTATACTTGTGGAGTTCCTGTATTACTTTTAAAAAGATCTGCTGCACACTGTCTTTGGCATCGTCTTCATTTTTCAGGTATTTCATACAAACACCCAATAACAGCAAAGTATATCGTTCCAGCAGTATCCCCAGCCATTCATTGTTATGATCAGCGTAGAATTTCTCCAGCAATTCCTGGTCGGTGATATGGTTATACTTTCCCGGGTTCACAAGCGGAAAATAGGTAAATAAAAGATGCAAAGAATAAATAAATTCATAACAATTATACTGGCCCATGTGCTATTTTCGGCAAAATATTTTCAATGAAAAACGCAGTGGTTGCAGTTCCGGCTGCCCCGGTAAGAAGAAAGGCCCGTCACCGAAGTGAAATGGTGAACCAGTTATTATTTGGCGAAGAGGTGATAGTGATAAAAGAGAAAGGCAGCTTATGGGTAAAAGTGAAAAGCCTCCATGATGGATATGAGGGCTGGATGACCAATACATTGCTGAAAGAAACAGGTGCAAAGGCAGGAGTAAAGAATAATGATTTTATCGCCGCCGACCTGTTAAATACGATTACAATAGATGGTCGTAGCATGCATATCCCCTTTGGCGCATTCCTTCCAGATTTTGCGGATGGGAAGGGTAAGCTCGCCGGAATGGAATACAGTTTTGCCGGTAACTATATTAAACGGACTAATGCACACCCTGGCACAAAAAAGGTAGAGGAGCTTACTTCAAAATGGCTGAATGCACCGTATATGTGGGGAGGCAGAACTGTACTGGGTGTCGACTGCAGCGGCTTTGTGCAGGTGAATTATAAAATGATGGGTATTGAACTTTCCAGGGATGCATGGCAGCAGGCGCAGCAGGGCAGCACCGTTAAAAAACTAAAGGAAGCGGTTTGCGGCGACCTTGTTTTTTTTGATGACAAGGATGAGATCGTTCATGTGGGTATTCTGCTGAACAGTGAGCAGATCATTCATGCATCAGGAAAAGTAAGAGTGGACACGATCGACAAGAAAGGTATCATTAACAACGACACCGGGAAACGGACTCATTATTTAAAAAGTATAAAGAGGTACTGGTAGCGTGGCTTTGTTGTCCTTTGTATTCATCCTGATGGTCAGTATCAGGCATATTTCTTTATCTGCATTCGGACCAGCCCAGCTAATTGCAAAAGGGGCCACAGCATAATACGGATCGAAAAAGTTATAGGTAACACTTGGTAAGCCATTTCCGGAAAGATTTTCTGAATGGCTGGTATTTTTAAAACTTCCTTTATAACGGCGATAGATCTTTTCAAACTCCTTTTTTACTTCTTCTATACCCTCCTTTGAATCGTTATTATATGCCAGCAGCTGATATGAGTATATGGTGTCGGTCTTAAGTGAATCCAGCTCCACCGGTATTTCGGTAAGGACAACTACCACTTTTTTGGGTTTAAAGAAAAACGGGTTATACTTGTTATAGGTGCCCTGGAAAAAAAATAGACTGGTGTCGGTTCTTTTTTCAATGATCTTGTCGGTAAGGGCGGGGTCACTAAGCAACTGTTTCAAAAATGAGCTGAATTCATTCTCAAAAGGATCCGACCGGAAATAGCTGTGCGAGATCT
>DATDIX010000104.1:0-2366 GCA_036520835.1 Chitinophagaceae bacterium
ACAGGGCCGGTTGAATAAGAAACAGCACGACCGTTGCGGTCTGCACTTTTCCCGTTACTTTCCATATTGCCCTGCTGGAAATAAGCGGCGAAGCGGTGCATATACTGGTCATAGGGCAAAATGGCTTCGCTTTGTGCGCCAAAGAAATTAGTGTACCATAGCCCGACCAGCGCCATGATCACCGGGATATTTTTTTTCAAATGAAGTTTTTTGAAAATGAACATCCGTTTCGTGTGCTCCTTTCAATAATTGTTCAAAATTTTTATAACCGATCGTCAGGGCAATGGATAAACCGATAGCACTCCACAATGAATAACGTCCTCCTACCCAATCCCAGAATTCAAACATGTTCTTTTTATCTATGCCGAACTTCACTACTTCCTTTTCATTGGTAGATAAAGCGACAAAGTGTTTGGCAATATGCTTCTCGTCCTTTGCTTTTTTCAAAAACCATTCCCGGGCTGTATGTGCATTGGTCATGGTTTCCTGGGTGGTGAAAGTTTTGGAGGCAACGAGGAATAATGTTCTTTCAGGTTTTACTTTCTTTAATGTTTCGGCCATATGGGTGCCATCCACGTTGGAGACAAAAAAGGTTTCAATGTCTTCCGCCTGGTAGGGCTTTAAGGCTTCTGTGACCATTAGCGGGCCAAGATCACTGCCACCGATACCGATATTGACAATATATTTTATCCGCTTATCTGTATAGCCTCTGTGCTCGCCGCTATGCACGGCATCGGCGAAAGTTTTCATTTTGCGTAATACCTTCTTTACATCCGGCATCACGTCTTTGCCC
The DNA here is from genome assembly GCA_036520835.1 of Chitinophagaceae bacterium. Classification (GTDB taxonomy): domain Bacteria; phylum Bacteroidota; class Bacteroidia; order Chitinophagales; family Chitinophagaceae; genus VBAT01. The sequence continues at coordinate 794 of DATDIX010000104.1, forward strand.
TCAACCATCACTGGTTGTTTGGAAAAATTTCTCAACGCCACATGCAGCACAGGCCGGCCCTCCGTTTCATTGATCCTGTCTCCGTCAAACATAGACGCAATGCCCTCTTTCACTTTGCATTCTTCAGCCAGTTGCAGCAATAACTGAAATGTTTCTGCGGTGATAATGTTTTTAGAATAATCAAAAAGAATATCACCTGACTGAAGAGAGAAATTTTTAAATCGCTCCGGGTCATTCTTAAATAATTCCCGCAGGTGTGCAGAGCTTATGACAGCATGATGTTGCTGGAGTTTTTTCCAGGCTTCCGTAGTGGTGGGGTTTACTTTAGGGAGCATCCTGTACAATTTTATAAAGTAGAAAAAATTTGAATCGTTTTTACTGCCATCTCCTTAGAAATATCCAAATGCACCACCAGCCTCACCCGGTCAGGGGCTATCGCATATCCGAGGATATTATTTTCTTTCAGTTTGGCAACAAGGGCAGGGGCTGTTATGGTTTCGTTTAATTCAAAAATGATGATATTGGTCTCAACGGGTAATACTTTTTTTACAAAATTCTTTGCAGCGATCGCTTCTGCAATTTGTTTGGCATGCAGGTGATCTTCTGTCAGCCGGTCAATATTATTCTGCAAGGCATAAATGCCGGCCGCTGCCAGGAAACCAGCCTGGCGCATACCGCCTCCAAATACTTTTCTTATTCTCCTCCCTTTTTTAATAAAATCCTTTTTGCCTAATAGCAGGCTTCCTGCCGGGCATCCCAGGCTTTTGCTGAGGCAGATAGAAATACTGTCAAACAGTTCTCCATATTGCTGGGGAGTTTCATTTTTTGCCACCAGGGCATTCCATAATCTTGCACCGTCCAGGTGAAATTGAAGTTTATTATCCCTGCAAACCTGGCTGATCTTTTTTATTTCATTAAGATCATAGCAACTTCCCCCGCCGCGATTACTGGTATTTTCCACACAGACCAAACTCGTATGAGCTTTATGATTATCATCCGCATTGATGGCCGACATCACCTGTGCTGCAGTTATTCTTCCCCGGTCGCCTTGTAAAAGTTTTACCGAGGCCCCTGAATTAAAAGCAATACCCCCGCCTTCATATTGGTAAACATGGGCGCTTTCATCACAGATCACTTCATCCCCGGGCTGTGTATGGCATTTAATAGCCACTTGGTTGGTCATGGTACCCGAAGGACAGAAAAGACCGGCTTCCATTCCAAAAATAGCGGCAGTAACCATTTCCAGTTCGTTAATTGAAGGGTCTTCTCCAAAAACATCATCGCCTACTTTGGCATTCATCATTGCCTGCAACATGCCCGGGGTGGGTTTGGTAACTGTATCCGATCTGAAATCTATGATCATAATGAAATTTGCTTGCAATATAAACAGTTCGCCCCTCAAAAAAGCCAGTTGACGAAGCTCCCCTGCGATAAAGGCGCTGATTTCTTACCTTGGCATCCTGTATGAAGGAACCGACTACTCTTCAATATGTCTTATTAGTTTTCTGCTGCCTTGTATTTGCTGTTATCGGGCTTTATTTTCTTGCCAATTTCGGGAGGTTATTCCGGGGAA
>DATDIX010000105.1:0-11635 GCA_036520835.1 Chitinophagaceae bacterium
CCTGGCAAATACCATAACAGGCAATTAATGAAAGTGCCACAATGATCTTTTTCATATTAAAAGTTTTAGGTTAAAAAACAGGATCAATCCTTTTATGATTTCGGTTTATTTGCTTTAATAGATGGTTGGGTTTCCTGTAATTTAAAGTTAAGGATATTCATTAATTCGGCCGGACCGGCAGGGAGTTACTGATCATTTAATCCTTTTCCATTGAGTATTTGTTTTATGTATTTTTCAACCCTTGACTCCCGGGTTTTGGATTGTTTGGGCTGAGAAAAATATAGAATGTACCCTCTTTGACGCCCCGGCGTCAATTCATTAAATGCAGTTTTCAAGGCGGAATTTTTATCCAGTTTCTTTTGAAACTCTTCCGGAATTTTGTAAGCTGAGGTCTTTTTTAATTTCACTTTCAAACCGGCTTTTTCCACTTCAATAGCTTCATAAATATAGGCATTCAACACTTTTTCCATCTTCGTTATTTCCCGAACATTCGTAAAACGGATCTGCCTGGCAGCCTGTACATTCTTTGTTTGCTGGACCAGTATACTATTGGTATCATTCAACAGGGCACCTTTGAAAAACAAAAATGCGCAGTATTCTTTAAACACATGTATCAGAACAATGTTGATTTTCTGAAACGTATAACAAGGACAGCCCCACTTCAATTCTTCATTGAGTCCACAATCAAGAACGATCAGCCTCAATTGCTCAATTTCCTTTTGCCACTTCTGTGCTTTACTAAAATACCAATCAATCTTAGGATTCATTTCACTCTTTGTCATAGTATGCTATTTTGTTAAACCCTAACCGACCCACGGAAGCCCCTGGCAGCAAAGTAAGATTCTGCACCGTTGGCATATATGAAGACAGTGCCAAACCGGAATTCACCAGAGATGGCACCACCGAGTTTCCGGATGCCAGCAGGTGTTTTCAACCAGCTCGAGGTTTTCGCATCAAAATTTCCAAGTTTCTGCAACTCCCGGTATTGTTCTTCCGTTAAAAGTTCAATACCCATGTCAGTTGCCATATTAACAGCGCTATCTTCAGGCTTATGTTCTTTTCTTTTTTCCAGTGCCTCATGGTCGTAACAAAAACTTCTGCGTTCTTTAGGGCTTTCCGCTGAACAGTCATAAAAAATGTATTCACCCGTCTTTTTATCATGACCAACAACATCCGGTTCACCACCGGTTTCTTCCATTTTATCGAGTGACCAAAGTTTCTCAGGATTACTTTCCAGCCTTGTTTCTACGTTAACCCATTCAAGACCTTTATGGCGACCCCTGTTTTTCTCAAAACGTGCTTTTAATGTTTTGAGTAGCTCTTGCCGTTGTTTTGGTGACAAATCTTTTTTCATTCTATTCATTTATTAAAATTATAGCGCATGTTTTTGCATGTCGTTGGCTGTCGCTGGTTAAATTACTTCTTCAGCACTTCCTCGAACAACTTGTACACTCGCTTATATTCATCCGTCCAGCTGCTCGGTTCTACGAAGCCATGATCTTCCATGGGATAAACGGCCAGTTCCCAGTTATCTTTTCCCAATTCTATCAACCGCTGCGATAGTTTTACGATGTCCTGGAAATGTACATTCACATCTATCATGCCATGACACATCACCAGATGCCCTTTAAATCCTTCAGCATAATACAGCGGTGAACTTTTGCGGTAGGCAATGCTGTCGGTGAAAGGTTCATTGAGAATATTGGAAGTATAAGGATGATTGTACTGCGCCCAGTCGGTAACGGAACGTAAAGCGCCGCCTGCTGCAAATGTATTGGGTTCGGTAAAGAGGCCCATCAGCGTAATAAAACCGCCATAGGAACCGCCATAGATACCCACATGCTGCGGATTTACTCCATATGTTTTAACCAGCCAGTTCACGCCATCCACATGATCGCTGAGATCCTTGCCACCCATATAGCGATAGATACCGGTTCGCCAGTCGCGGCCATAGCCGGCGCTTCCGCGGTAATCAATATCCAGTACATAATAACCGTTATCGGCGAGCATATTGTTGAACATGAATTCACGGAAATACTGGCTCCACCATTTATGTACATTCTGTAAATAACCTGCGCCATGTACAAACAGTACTGCCGGTTTATTGGTATGCGGGTTAACAGGTTTGTATAATCTTGCATACACAGTAGCGCCATCTCTTGCCGTGAAGGTTACAATTTCCGGGTCACGCCATGTATAGCTTTTGAATTCATCACTCTGCGCTTTAAAAGTGATCTGTACCGGAGCAGCAGGGGTTGACTGTTTGCCTGCAAGCTTGTTTTCCTGTAAATACAATTCCCAGGGTTTGTTCGAATAGGAGTAGCGGATGGCTAAATACTTCTCATCTCTTGATAAAGTTACCTCGTTGGACCCTGTCATTGTAGTGAGGCGTTCTTTCTTTCCGTCTGCAATTGACAGGCGATAAAAGTGCTGTTCGCCGGGATGCACTTCATTGCTGCTGATATAAAAATATTTTTTATCCAGTGAAAGCTGCGCCTGCTGCACTTCGTAGTTGCCTGTCGTCAATGCTTTCTTTTCACTAGTGGATACATTGATCGTGTACAAATGCGAATATCCCGTTGCTTCCGATTGAAACCAGAAAGTATTTTCATTTATCCAGCCGGTACGGCCAAAGCTAATGCCCGGGCCACCGATCCATGCTTCATCCCGCTGGCGATCCATGAGTTTTAGTTTCCGGCTTGCCGTATCCCATAACATCAGCCAACGGTCTTTATTATCATTAGCACGGATATCAAACACCACGTAGCTTCCTTTTGGCGACCAGGAAGTGGCGGCAAATGTTACTGCACGGTTCTCATTCTTCTTTTTTCTTTCTTCCAGTTGTTTGGGATAATCTTTTACATAATCCGGCAGGTCTTTAATGCCGGGAATGGAATCTGTTTTGATACTCCATACAGTATCTCTTTCCCGGTCATAGATAAAAAACTCGGTTGTGCCTTGCTGTACACCCACTTTTGTTCTTGCCGGCAGATCGGTAGTAAAACCGGTTTCCGTTACATAACTCGGAACGATGGTTGTTTTTGCACCAGCCGCTGCTTTGGTTAAGTTATAACTGATATATCTTCCGTCGGGGCTCACGTTGAGTCCACCCAGTGTTTTATCTTCTATGCTGATGCTGCGCAGTTCTTTGGGTTTGGGTAATGATTTGGTATAGGCTTCGCCTTTCTCTCTTTTCTCTTTTCTTTCTTTTAATACCTGGAGATATTGCAACTGGTCTCTCTTTAGCCAATCTTCCTGTTGATTACCTGCTGTACCCGTTGCAGGTCCTGCTGGTCTTGTTGGAGGAGCACCGCCACCACCACCTCTCTGAAACCCGCTGCCTGCTGTTGCGGCAGGAACTGCATCACCGCTTTTCAGGTTAGTTAATTGCAATGTCTCGCCGGTGATGATATCCCATGCATACAGGTTCTGGCTGCGGCTGTAAACGATCTTTGTTTCATTGAATGAAAACCGCGGCGCTGATTCTGCATCGGCGGTTTGTGTGATGCGTCTTGTTTTATTTGTTTTTACATCTGTGATGAATATGTCGCCGTCTTTGGCATAGGCATACACCGTTCTTGCCTGGTTATGAACAAAGTTGCCGGTGGAATTGAATTCCTGTGTTTCTTTTGTGCCGGCTTTGACGGGTGTTTTGTTGGCCGGTGATATGTAATATAAAGAATCTGCAATGGCCTTATCGGGGTTCCAGTTAAAATACAGGTTTTGTCCATCCTGGCTCCATTGCAGGTTGGAAGGGGAGGTGCCCATCCATTTGGGATCACGCATTATTTTTTCTACGGATAACTTATTGAGTTTTTCCTGCGAAAAAACGGAAATTGTAATAAAAAGTAATAACAGGGAAAGAAAGGGTCTTGCCATAGCAGTAGTTTAAGACCCTAAATATATTGAACTTAATTATTCGGAGCTCCGCTGTCTATCCAGCAGATGATGCTGTTTTTCTGGGCAGTCGTTAAAGTGGCATTCTGCGGCATCAAGCCCGATTGCACCGCACCTCTTATAGCTACCCTTGCATTAAAAACCTGCGTGTAGTTCGTTAACGGGCCTACGCCATTGCTGCTGCCGGCATCGTGGCAGGCGGCCTGGTTGCAAAAGGTTTGTATAAGCGGGTTAACATCAGCGGCAAAACTTTTATTGGTCACACCGTCGCAGACGGTAGGGTCATCATTGCTTTTACTGCAGGAAATAACGATCATTGCCGGGAGGGCCAGTACAATTATTGTAGTTATATATACTTTTCTCATGATCTGTTTCTGTTGTTTGGTTCTTTGCATGTTTAAACGTCAAATACCCTGCTTAAGTTGCCCGGAACCCCGGGAGAATTCGTCATTTGACCGATAGGAATATAAAAGTTTAACAGCCCTTTAAAATACCCGGGAAATGAAGATGGTCAGATGATCTCTGCAACATGCTGATGGATATTCTGAGATAATTTATCAGTTGGCACATCATTCTCGTCACCTCCAAAAGGATCTTCTATTTCCTCGGCGATCAGTTCAAGACTGGCCAGTACATAAAAGATAAATGCCACAACAGGGATCACATAAAATCCCAGTTGAAACACATAACCGAATGGAAGCGTCATGATATATATAAAAATGAATTTTTTAATGAAAACACTATAAGAAAAAGGGATCGGGGTATTCTTGATACGTTCACAGGCGCCGCATATCTCGGTAAAAGATTGTAATTCGCCGTTCAGGAAAAGCAGTTGTTCGCCGGTGATCTTTCCTTGCTTGTATAATTGCTGGATATGCTGAAACATGATCACCGCGACCTGGTTGGGAATATGTTTTTCCTTGTCGAGTTTACTGAAGACATGTTTGTGTTCATCACCTTCGAATAACTCAATGCGGGTTTGTTCCCGCCGGAGATGATTATGCAGGGCATAGGCATAAGCGGGAATTATTTTGCGAAAAAAAGATCGTTGTGCCGTTTCATCTTCGGGAAGTATTGCATTGAGCTTAATGGCAAGGTTGCGGCTGTTATTGACCAGGCTGCCCCATAACTTTCTTCCTTCCCACCAGCGGTCATAAGCCGTATTGGTACGAAATACCAGCAGCATGGAAATGGCAAAACCCAGCAGGGAATGCATCACCGGGATATTTCTTACATATTCTTTATCGGAAAGATTCCAGATATACAGTTCCAGCCAGGCGATAATACCGGAATAAACACAAATACCGATGATCAGCGGAAACAACTTACGGACAGTATCGGCTTTATGAAGCCGGAAGATAAACGTGAACCATTCTTTGGGATTATAAGAGATCATGCAGGGATTCTTTTGTCAAATGTACTAACGGAACTAATCCCGGCGGCTCATTGTTTTACCAACGTATACAAACAGGAGGCCGGCAGCAATAAATACTGCCAGCAAACCGGCGCTGTTCAATGCCACACGGCCATACCCAAATCGGTCCACATCAATAAATGGGTAGGGATAAAATCCTTCGATAGCTCCGCGTATCATGACATATACGAGGTAAACAGCCGGGAAAACAAGCCACTTGACCGCATGTGTCCATTGCAAAGGTCTTTTTACTGAGAATATCAGCCAATACGATAAATACAATAACGGAACAGCAATATGCAAAAGTTCATCCGCCGTTTTTTGCAAACCATGCGGCTGCCAGAGACTGCGTAGCATAGTATTGTACACCAGCCCTACGATGAATATATATAATGCGATGGCCGCCGATGAAGATGGTTTCGCAAAAAAACGCCCTGCAGAAGTAGCGGGGGCTACCAAAAGCACAGAGAGGCTGACGGCAACAAGCAGGTTAGAAAGTATAGTAAAAAAGTGAAGGAACCTGCCGACAGCTCCGAGCGGCGTCAGGCCATTACCGGGAGTATTATCAATTAAAATATATAACTGGAGTGAAAGTGCCACCCATGCCGTCAATGCAATAATAGTAATAATGATCTTTTCGCTTCTCATGGAAATTAACTTATTGGCAATATAGTACATTTTGACTGCCGCTTCTTAATTTCATGCGATGACGGATGCCTTACTGATCACCGCAGGTTTACTTGCTTTATTGATACTGGCCATTACCCGTTTATTCAAACCACGGAAAAGAAATAAGATAACAATTCCTTTACCGGGAAATTACCGGGAGTTTCTCGAAAAAAATGTACAATTCTATCACAAGCTGGATGATACCGGCAAAAAGAAGTTTGAAGAAAGGATACAGCATTTTCTTTCGGGTATCCGTATAACAGGTGTAGGCGTTGAAGTGGAGGATATAGACCGTGTATTGATCGGGGCCAGCGCTATTATCCCGATCTATGCGTTCCCGGAATGGGATTATATCAACCTCAACGAAGTATTGCTGTATCCCGAAACATTCAGCGAAGAATTTGAACAGGAAGGCGATCATCGTTCCGTAATGGGAATGGTTGGCTCCGGCGCCATGCAGCATGTCATGATACTTTCCCGGCATGCATTACGGCAGGGTTTTTCCAACCGCAGCGATAAAAATAATACCGCAATCCACGAGTTCGTTCATTTGATCGATAAAACAGATGGCGATGTGGATGGAGTGCCGGAGATCTTATTACAGCATCAGTATATTTTACCCTGGCTTGATATGATGCACAAGAGCATCAAAGAGATCATGAAGAACAGGTCGGATATTAATCCATACGGAGCTACCAGCCAGGCAGAGTTTTTTGCCGTGGTCTCCGAGTATTTTTTTGAACGTCCTGACCTGCTACGTTCAAAACATCCCGCACTATACGATATGCTCAGCAGGATGTTCAGTCGTAAAAAGCCCTGAAAAATCTCTTGAGCAGCATCAATTAGTTTTTCACAATCCGCTGTTTTTCCGCCATTAAAACTCTTAGTTTTTTTCATTTGCCACGAATGGCACGGTTTATGAATAACTGGTATGTCATCACTGTCAAACCTGAGCAGACAGTACTCCTTATCCGCCCTTACCATTAAACTCCTATGCAGTAAAAAATAAACGCTGCATAAAAACCAAACACATATTATCCCGGTAATGGATCGAGTATCCATTGCAGTTTCTTGTATGCTTATGCCGGAACGCTGTATGCGTTTTGACATTTGCATGAAAGGATGTAAAAAGACAAGCCCCGTGAAACAGGCATCCATGATCCTTTGAAAGAAACTGTGAAGAACCGGGGCCGGCCCATCGCCGGTCCCTTATTTAACGAATGGATCCGTACGGGTTAAGATTTTTGACCACTTTAAAAATCAATATATGAAAACCTTTGATATTGTAACGGCAGGCCCGACCCAGGCAAGATCGCTTTACCAACTGGTAGAAGATAATATGAAGAAGTACCTGGATGCAGCGATACAAAACAGCAATTCCTTTATCAATAATGTAAGTGACCAGCTCAGGGTTACGGCCAACGAAGCCATTCTTAATTCTGTGATAGGAGGGATGCTTCATGCTGTTGTCGCTCATGTAAAGGAAAGTCATATCCTTGTATCGGCTAAAGAAATTTACGGGAAGATGATCGAAATAAATGTAAAGGATGATAACTGTTACAATACCTATGCCGTAGCCCTAAGCCTGCAGGATGCATTTGCGCAAGCAGAGAAAATAGGCGGCCGGCTGGATATCACTAACCAGCGTCAGAAGATCACTACTATCTCATTTACCTTCCCGGTGGAGCCTGCTGATGAATCAAAAACAGGGTATTGACCGCCTACCTGTCTTTCAGTAAAAACTCTCCCTTGGTCAGCCACGAAAAACCGAAGGCCCATAATGCGATCGTCTCTAAATAAAAAACAATGTTGTACCCGCTTAACAGGTCTTTCAGGGCTTTCACTTCGAAGTAAAGCATGATACCCACTATAGATAAGACGATGATCACGGCGCATGTCTTATACACATTGTTCCGCATCTTTTTTTCACGGGTAGGGTGTCCTGAACTTTTGGTGAACAGGAAATAGGACATATATGCAAGCGCCAGGAAAAAAAGAGTGGCCGAAATAAAATGAATGATATTGACCGTCGCATCGCCCGTTATATTAAAAATATTACAGGGTGAAGAATCGGGGTTCGGTGAAGTCGGAAAAAAAGCTACTCCCAGGGCAAAAGCACCTGCCAGGTTACTGGCGAAGCTGTCTTTTTTATCATAACCCTTGTAGGAAAACAGGAATAGCGCCACGGCGCAAAGTGTGCCTGTAAAAAAACTGCTCATCCGGGTATAATAATAATCACTGATGGATGGCTGGACCGCAGCGCAGTTTTTGAAAAAGAACAAACCTGTTACGAGGATCACCGGTAATAGCATGCCCAATACACCGACAGCTTTCCGGATCGTCATGTAAGAGACGACAAGCGATTGCCCGCTGTTCTCTTTTTTTTGAGTGGATTCTTCCATAGTTTAAAGTTTAGGTATAAGTAAATGGTTAATTACAATTGAAGGGCTGCTTTCAACCGGTATCCGGCCAGTGATCACAGTAAACAATGGAGAAAGCAGGGTAAACCAAACGCACGGAAGGGTTATTAAAGATAAACAGATTTTTAAAAGAATGTCCCGGGTGGCTGTCTGTTATTTGCAGTCGCATTGCTTTTCACATTCTTCCATGCTGTCAAAGGGCACTACGCCTCCGCAACCTCCCCAGGTAAACTGTTTACATTTTTTATCCGTCTTGTCATAGTAGTATTTGGGAAAAGCTGCCAGGCAAACTCCCGGGTCAGGCACCAGGTCGCATCTTTCACTTTTTATACAGTCTTTATTGCATTGGGTAAGTACGAGCAGGCTTGCCAGCAGAAAAACTGATACTACTATTTTTGTCATCTTCATTTTTGTCGTTTGTCTCCTGTGATCAAAAGTAATAGCATTAAACGAAATGAATCTTTCTGTTGGCGTATTGAATTTCCGCCAGCTATTACCCGGTCATTTTACTTTATGCACTTCCAGTTCGATTTCTATCATAAACTCAGGCAATGCGAGTTCTTTGACCCCAAGCCAGGAACCTGTCGGAAATTGCTTTTTGTAAATGGAGTTGCGGTAAGCGGAGTGTTTAAGAAATTCGGGCATATTGGTGGTAAAGACATTTTCAACAACCACATCATCGAAAGTGCAGCCATAATGTTTCAAAACCTTTTCCAGGTCAGCATAGCAATTTTTCATCTGTTGCAACAGGTCGCCTTTTGCCGTTGGATTCCCGGCATCATCCATGCTGACGGCTCCTGATATTTTGATATCATCCCCGATCTTTACTGCATGGGTATAACCATAGGCCTTTTCCGTTTCGGGCCGAAGGCTGAAATACTCCGGTTTTTCAGTTGGAACAGGGATGCTTTCTTTTTCCGCAGATGGTTTTACCTGGTCGTGTATCTCGCAACCAGCAAACAATAAAGATCCCAAAACAAGAGATGCGGCTAATAAAGAAAATTTAGTCATGGTAGTTAATATTAGAAATAAAAAAAATGAGTTTGCCTTCGCTGTCATGGTGAATGTGACAAGCACCGTGACTTTCAGAGTTATGAAAATATACCTTCCGGTAATTGTAAATTAAGATAATCTTTTTCCCGGAGTGTATTGGAAGTTTAGCAATCGCTTTTTACTCACCTCCAATTTTTAAAAGCATTTCAACCAATGCAACCGGGGCAGACCATTGAGGATTATGATCGGCTTCCAGTTGCAGAACCGGCCAGCCTTTTTTCTTTGCCCTCTCAGCCTGCGAAGCAAAATCATCCTTACTGGCATCCGTACCTTTTGCTACAGTAAGTATATATGCAGTCGGAATTTTCAGCCTTGAATTATTTTTAAGAATAAGCGTATCGGTAAGTGTTTTGTAAGGATGGGGAACGTCCTTAGGAGGCAACTTCCCGGCAGGAACCCAGGGCGGCACCACGAAACCATTCACAACCATTCTTTTTATTCCATCTGCACCGGGGCCCAGTGCACTTTCACCGTTTTCCGGCACAAATGCATCCAAATAAATAAGTTTCCTGATCCTGTCCGGCACACTGTCTGCCACACCGGTAATTACCATGCCTCCATAACTATGGCCCACCAATATGATATCATGCAGGTCCTCATAAAGTATCATATTCACTACATCATTGATATGGGTGTTCAACCCAATAGCAGTTGAAGCTAAATGTACCCGTTCTCCCTGGCCGGTCAATGACGGACGATATACGACACATCCTTTTTCTGTGAGCAATGAATCAACTTTTTTAAATGCCCAGCTACCGCCCCATGCACCATGAACAATGACATATATTGGTTTGGAAGATGCTTGTGAAAATGAAAAATGACAAGTGCCGGTTAGGATGAGCAGTAACAATAAAGGGAGGCATCGGGTCATAACAAATGGGTTAAGGTAGTATTCTTATTTATTGCTAATATACAAAATGGTATAAAATGGTGCACAACGGGGAACTTACACCTCGTGTCGTGTATGTCTTACTTATTATGGACACGAACCCGGGACTGCCGGTTATGTTCGCTATTAACCAACCCTGTTATTGCGAAACGGTTAAATATGTTTTAGTGCCATCCGGTATCGGAAAACGTTTGGTTGAATTTGTGCCTTTAAATACGCCAAATAATTTAGTCAAATAAAAAGTGTAGTTACCTGTTTGTTTAACCGGGAATTCAATTTTTATAGTGCCCGACTGTCCGGGCTCCAGGTTATTTATTGCAGAAGGCCCGTTAGAAATGTCACTATCAAATGCAGTTGTACCAGTAAGCGTTTGCAGGCTATACCTTATTTCTACATTACACATATTACATATATCATCACCTGTATTTTGAACTTTTATGTATATGGTAAGGAGGTCATTTACATTGGCTCTTTCGAGTGAATTCGACATGTCTAACACAGCCAGGTTATCATTATAAGTCACAGATGGTGGCTGTGGTGGCTGACTGGCATCATTGCCTGGTTTTGCGAGTGTGTCAACAGGAGTTACCGCTGCCGGGGGTGGTGGTGAAACATTACTGTCCGGTGCAGGGTGATTATTACAACCCATAAAGAGGATCAGTGCTACTGCAAAAAAATATTTCATAAAAATTGTTTTATGGTTAAATGCAAATTTTGCCAACCAGGTTTTCATTGCTTCCCGTTTTTCTGTCAAAGAATAATTAGTCAAATTTTAAAATATAGCTGTCTTCAATAGATAGGCTGTAATGCAGAGCGGGTATTTAGGGTTGGGTTAGCCGGGACCAAAGCCGAACAGCGAACCGAAACTGAAGATATGTACTTTTCTTGGTTGCGTTCCGAAGCTAAATAGCAATCATCTTTTCCTTTCAATCTGGTCAGCGACCGGTTTGCACCAACCGTTGAAATAAATGCTGATCAGTCGAAATCGATCGGGGAGACCTTATTGACCCAGTCGAGGGTTTTTTTTGCAAATGATGGCGCCTTAAACCGAAAGCCGACGAATATTTGGAAGTAAGAGTATTGTTTGATCAACCGTGAAAGATCTTCGATCTTATGTCCATAACTTCTGTACCGGGATTCGATCCCGGCGAAAAATCTTCCGGGATGATAGCTGATCGATGTTTGCAGGGTAAACCCCGTTACGGGTTTAGTTCCTTTCGTTATTACTACCCTGTTCGAATCATCCAGCGAAACGGATTTAAAAAAATCCACCCCGAAGCTGGGACCGATCCC
>DATDIX010000106.1:0-55637 GCA_036520835.1 Chitinophagaceae bacterium
TAATTCAATTTGACTCCACTTACTTTTTCAAATGATTGGATAGCTTCCAGCACAGAAACTCCGTTACCGGTACCTAAGTTGAAAACCTCGCATTGGGCAGTATTTTTTTTGTCTTGCAAATACCGGACAGCTAATGTATGAGCATTGGCAATATCACATACGTGTATAAAATCTCTTATGCAGGAGCCATCACGGGTATTGTAATCACTGCCATATACCGTCATCTTATTTAGTTTCCCGATAGCGGTTTGCGTTATCGCAGGAACCAGATTTTGTGGCCTGCCGATCGGCATTTCTCCGATCATAATGGATGGATGGGCGCCAACCGGGTTAAAATACCGTAATAAGATGCATTGCGTGCCCGCACTTTTCGCAAATTCATTGATGATCTGTTCACCCATTTGCTTGGTGTAGCCATAAGGTGACTCCGCTGGTTTGAGCGGCGTTTTTTCCGTAACGATCATATCGTCAGGGTTACCATAAACAGTACAGGAAGATGAAAAAACAAAATAAGGTACATTGAACTCCTGCACGCATTTCAGCAGGTTGATAAGAGAATTGAGGTTGTTCTCAAAATACATCAATGGCTTCTCTACCGATTCATTGACTGCTTTATAGGCGGCAAAATGAATAATGCCGGCAATATCTTCGTTCTCCTGGAAAATAGCAAACGTATCATCAAAGTTGCACAGGTCAACTTTATAATTCTTGATCTTTTTTCCTGTTATTCTTTCCACGCCTTCCAATATGCGTGGATTAGACCTGGAATTGTTATCAACGGAAATAACGTCAAAGCCATTTTCGATAAGGTCAACAATGGTATGTGAACCGATATACCCGCAGCCACCTGCCACTAAAATTTTAGCCATACAAATGAATTACCGTAAAAATCAGTATTTTTTTTGAAACGGGTGCAGAAACTAAATTATGTGATAAGATGAACAAGGTAATAAACACCCGTAGCCAGTAAGCCACTGACCGGGATCGTAAGTATCCATGCCCACAGCAGGTTAACGGTGACGCCCCATCTTACTGCTGAAAGCCGCTTGGTAGCGCCTACGCCCATGATAGAGCCCGTAATAGTATGCGTAGTGCTTACCGGTATTTTAAGCGATTCTGTAATAAATAGTGTTAGTGCTCCTGCTGTTTCCGCAGCCACCCCTTCAAAAGGGGTAACCTTGGTGATCCTTGTACCCATTGTTTTTACGATCTTCCAGCCGCCGCTCATTGTACCCAATGCTATGGCAGAATAACAGGCTAATGGTACCCACCATACCATATCATTTAAATTATACTTTGACGGATCAGATGCGATCAATGCAGCCATGATGATGCCCATTACTTTTTGTGCATCATTGCCGCCATGTCCGATACTAAATATAGCTGACGAAACTAATTGCAGTCTTTTAAACCAGGCATTGGCCTTATGCGCATTCAGGCTGCTGAGGTAAAGTGAGAAAACAGCCATAGTAATCACGATCAGGCTAAGTAATATCCATTTAAAATTCTGAGAATGAAATATCACTTTCAAAACCGGGGATTCATAATCAGATTTTAATTTAGCCGGATCGGTCTGTATGCTTATAAAAAGAAAGATGATGATACCCAGTAGTATTAAAGAAGAAAATAATTTTGGCCCCCAGCCTTTTCGGAAAGAATAAATGAACCACAGGGAGATCATAAAAGCCATGATCATACCTATCAGTGGCGCCAGGAAAATAAAAGCTGCTGTTTTTATAACCGGGTCAGAATTGACAGCGCCGAACCCGCCTGCATGGGCGATAGCTGCACCGGCAAAACCACCAATAAGTGTATGGGAGGAGGAGGAAGGGATACCCCGCCACCAAGTAAATAAGTTCCAGGTAATAGCGGCAATCAACCCGGAAAAAATTACTTCCAGGGTGATAAAATCCTGTTTCACCGTTTTGGCGATCGTATTCGCAACACCATGATCCTTAAAAATAAAATAAGCGACAAAATTGAATAATGCCGCCCATAGGACTGCCTGGAAAGGTGTCAATACTTTGGTGGAAACAACTGTTGCTATTGAATTAGCCGCATCGTGAAAGCCGTTTATATAATCAAAGATCAGCGCTAATGCTATGATGACAATAAGAAAGGTGGTCATAAGATTAATTTGCTGATTAGCTAATATGCTGCTGTGCTAATTGGTTCCCGTATGTGGTATCAGCATATCAGCACATTCTCGCATTAGCACATTTGTATTTATGCGTATTTAATAATTATGGACTCGATCACATTGCTGGCGTCCTCACATTTATCGGTAACGATCTCCATCACCTGGTAGATCTCTCTTTTCTTGATCACTTCCTTGGCATCAGGCTCTGTCGCAAATAATCTTTCAATACTCATATCAAAAATATCATCGGCCTGGTTTTCGATGCTGTTGATCTTTACTAATGCTTCCGTGATGTTGCGCATATTTTTCATATCCCTCAGTTCCCGTACGGCAATGCGTATCTGCTGGGCTCCCTGTTCTATTAATTCAGCCATTTTTTGCATGCCCATATCGTTAGGATTCACCCGATAAAAATTGATCTTTTTGGCTGAGGCATAAATATAATCAGCAATATCATCAAGTGATGTAGCGAGGTAATGAATGTCCTCCCTGTCAAAAGGTGTGATGAAATTCCGGCCAAGTTCAGTGAATATACTATGTGTCAGCTCATCATTGGCATGTTCCAGGTCTTCTATCCTGCTGATCAGGGAAGCTCTTTTGTCAAAATCAGTTTCTGCCACCACCTCTTTTAATATGCCTCCCATCTTGGCACAATTGTCAGCCACCTGCTCAAACAGCTCGAAAAAGATGCGGTTCTTCGGCATGAAAATTTTAAGGAATGAATTGAGTCCTGCCATATAGATATATTTTACATCCTGCCATTCAGGAGGTTTGCGAAATTACCGGCTTGCCCATACTGGCCACCCGATCAATGCAGAGTTAATAATTATTTAATACTGAGATAATAGCCTGGTAACTGGAAGGTAACACAGATTTATTATAGAGATATTTTTATTTTACTTTGCAGCCGTCCAATACCGGGCTACTTAATGCATGAAATAATGAAAGGTCACTTAAAATTACTGATTTTCACAGGCTTCGCCCTCGTTTGCTTTAAAGAGGGATTTTCACAACGATACCTTTCCGACCTGGATTCATCCTTATTTATCAAAGACACATTACGACCCCTGCTAAAACGCCTTGATAATCTCCGTTTTTCAGGTTATATACAACCGCAATTCCAGGTGGCGGAAACAGAAGGGGCAAAATCATATAGCGGAGGTGATTTTGCGCAATTTTCAAAAAGCCGTTTTATGCTCAGAAGGGCTCGTGTCAAGATCGATTATTTTGTAACGACCAAAGATAAATTTGCCAAAGCATTGTTCACCTTCCAGTTTGACGCCAATGAACGGGGTTTTACCGTAAGGGACATGTTTATAAAATTATATGAAACAAAGCATCACAACTTTTCGGTCATGGCCGGTCTTTTTGCCCGGCCTTTTGGATTTGAAGTAAATCTTTCTTCCGCTTTCAGAGAAACTCCGGAACGGGGAAGAATGTCGCAGATATTGATGCCCAGCGAAAGGGATCTGGGTATGATGGTTTCCTTTGAGCCGCAAAAAAGACCAAATAAATTAAGCTGGTTAAAATTCGATGCCGGGATATTCAACGGGCAGGGATTATCCGGCCCAACCGATTTTGATAGTCACAAAGATTTTATCAGCCGGCTTACTATAAAACCTGTTAGAGTCAATAAGCTGGAAATAAGCGGCGGGCTCTCTCTGTTGCAGGGTGGCTGGCGACAAGCTACCAAGTATGTCTTTACTGATGGTACAGATACAAATGGCGATAAAGTATTTATCGTTGATTCTTCTGAGTCCAATATTGGCGAAATAGCCCCCCGCAAATACTATGGCGCCGATATACAGTTAAAGACCTGGCATGGCTGGGGCGAAACAGAACTAAGAGCGGAATACTGGATGGGCAAACAACCCGGGTCAGCAATAACTACCACCAATCCCGGTACACTCCCTGTTAGCCCAACATATATCAGGGATTTCAATGGCGCATTTATCTATTTTCTCCAGAACATAGTAAATAAAAAAAACCAGTTATTGCTCAAATATGATTGGTACGATCCTAATACAAATGTCACCGGAAAAGATATCGGCAAACCAGGTACCAACCTCTCCGCGACTGATATCCGTTATTCTACACTTGGCTTCGGCTATGTTTATTATTTCAGCGAGAATATCAAACTTACGCTGTATTACGATTTTGTTAAGAACGAAACAACCCAGTTAACAGGTTATACATCCGATTTAAAGGATGATATTTTCACCTGCCGGCTTCAATTCCGCTTCTGAGCTTATCGTTAACAT
The DNA here is from genome assembly GCA_036520835.1 of Chitinophagaceae bacterium. Taxonomy (GTDB): domain Bacteria; phylum Bacteroidota; class Bacteroidia; order Chitinophagales; family Chitinophagaceae; genus VBAT01. Next base: position 4,402 of record DATDIX010000106.1, read on the forward strand.
TGAGGTAACATTGGCGTCATAATTCCTTAATCTGCCGGTAACATGTGCGTAACCTGCCGGGCCTTCCTTTGCCGGAAATTACTGCTATGCATTTACGGCTGCGATTAGTACTCTTTGTGATCTTTTTAAGTGTCTCTTCATTTGCTTTTGCCCAGCTAAAACTTACAGGCAAGATCCTCAATAATAAAAATGAACCCGTTCCAGGCGTTTCAATAAAAATAGTTGGCGCACAAGGCGGTGCTACTTCTGATGTAGAAGGTCGTTATTCCATTACCCTTGTTCCGGGTCAAAAATATGAACTGGAATTTTCGGCCTCCGGTTACACCACAAAAAGGGTCAATGATATTGAAGTTGCCGCCGGCCTCGACAATGAATTGAATGTCGTTTTAGAGATCGTCGTAAAAGATATTACAGGTGTAACTGTCAAATCCACTTCACGTCGCCAGGAAAGCACCAACTCACTTCTTGTTTTTCAGAAAAATAATATAGCTATGTCAAGCGGGCTGGCTGCTGATTTTATCCGCCGTACACCGGATAAAAACACAGGCGAGGTATTACGCAGGGTAAGCGGCGCTTCTATCCAGGATAATAAATTTGTAATAGTACGGGGATTGAGCGACCGTTACAATTCCGCTATGATCAACGGGGCGCAGATGCCCAGCAGTGAGCCTGATAAAAAAGCCTTTTCATTTGATGTCATTCCTTCTACCCTGATCGATAATATCATTATTAATAAAACAGCCACTCCTGATCTTACGGGTGAGTTTGCCGGCGGACTTGTACAGATCCAGACCAAAGACATCCCGACATCTAATCAAATTATTTTCGGGGTCAGTCTTGGATTTAATACACAATCCACTTTCAAAGATTTTACCAGCAATGAGCGTGGCAGTACCGACTGGATTGGTTTTGATAACCAGCGCAGCCTGCCTTCAGCTTATCCAAAAAAATACCTGGAGTTTAGCAAGCTTAGTGCAGATGAGCAGATTGCCGTCGCAAAATCTTTTAATGACCAAGCATATAATGAAGCCAAATCAACAGCCGGTCCTATACAGCAATACAGCCTGTCCTGGGCCAATGCTACAAAAGGTAAAGACGGAAGTGCATTCGGATCTGTGCTCGGCATTACCTACCGTAGCTCAAAATTGTTATACACGGCTACAAAAGAATTATTTGAAAAAGGCGCCAGCGGCCAGCAATTCTTTGACTATACTGATGAGCAAAATAAATACAATGTAAACTGGGGCGCAGTGGCCAATATTGCCTGGACAAAAGGCAAGCATAAAATTGCTTTCAAGAATTTATTCAACCAGTTGTTTGAGGATAATTATTATGGCCGTACCGGTATCAATACGGAAAACCTGCAGGATGTTTCCCTTCGTTCAAGTGTCCTGAACCAGCGCAGCCTTTATTCTTCGCAATTAGAAGGCACCCACCAGATCGGCTGGAAGAGTATAAAGTTTGCCTGGAATCTGAATTATGCTTTTAACTACAAACAGCAACCTGACCTGAGAGTACAGACCTACGGGAAAAGTATCGGCTCCAGCGATCCTTTCAGCATAAACCTGCGGGGCAACAATACCAACCGTTTTTTCAGCGAGCTGAAAGATCATGCTTATGGTTATAATGCTTCGGCTACAGTACCTTTCAATCTTGGCAAACAGTCCCACAGTTTAAAAGTTGGTGGCGCCGCCACTGTTCGTCTCCGTGATTTTAATGCTACTATCTTAGGTTACAAAGAGCCCACCGATCATAGCCTGCTTACCCTTCCATACAACCAGATTTTTTTGGATCAGAATTTTAGTTCAACCGGCTTCCAGTTAAGTACTGATCTGCAGAACCCGCAGGATAAATATTATGGTGTATCCGCTTTATCTGCCGGGTATATCATGTTTGATAATAAACTGAACAATAAAGTAAGGTTAGTATGGGGTACACGTTTTGAATATTTTGAACAATTCCTGAAATCAAATCAATCCGGTACCGATAAGGCACAGGTGATCAATACTGACAAACTTGATGTGTTGCCTTCCATGAACCTTACCATCAGCCCTAATACAAAAACAAATATCAGGATCGCTGCATCCCGTACTGTTGCCCGTCCTGAATTCAGGGAAATTGCCCCATTCACCTTCTTTGATTTTGAACAGATCGCTTCAACAGCCGGTTCGCCCAACCTGCAACGCAGCAGTATTATAAACGGGGATGTACGGTACGAGTTGTATCCAAAAGCAGGTGAGTTGTTATCGTTCGGTGTATTTTATAAAGATTTTACCGATCCTATTGAACTTCGTTTGAACAGCGCCAGTGTAGCTACCCGCCGCCAGTACCAGTTTCAGAATGCAGAAAAAGCGCAATTGTTTGGGGTAGAAACTGAATTCCGCAAAAGCCTTTCCTTCCTTTCATCAAATGCCGAATGGTTAGAAAGACTATACTTCAACGGAAACGTATCGGTGATCTTCTCTGAAGTTACACTTGGCAATTTTGATGCCTCCGGAAATAAGTTGCCTTCTACCCAGCGTCCTTTGCAGGGCCAGTCACCCTACCTTATCAATGCAGGTTTCCAGTATGATGGGGAAAAGGGAACCAATATTTCTATTTTATACAACCGCATCGGGCAGCGTCTTTCTTTAGTAGGAAATGATGACTTTGGCGACATTTATGAAAAACCCCGTGACCTGGTGGATTTCCAGATCAGTCAAAAGATCATGAAGAAAAAAGGGGAGATCCGTTTGACTGTCGGCGACATTTTCAACCAGGCTTATGCCACCTACGAGAACCGGGACGACAAAAAAACCTTCGACAGTGGTGTTGATAAAACATTCAGCTCTTACACACCCGGCACTACCATCACTGTCGGCTTCACTTATAATTTCGACCTCAATAAATAATTCAATTAAATAATAAATACCAAACAAAGAAAATAAAATGAAAAAGCTAATTCTTGCACTTTCAGTAATCACAGTTACGTTTGCATCCTGTGTGAAAGTAGAAATTGATGACTCCGTGAATAATGGCGGCACGGGACCAACCGGCTGCACCGGTACAAAAGAGCAGATCATTATCTGCAGCAAAGTAATTACCGGGGTTATTGACGAGAGTGTCACTTTGCCAAAAGGCAAATACACTCTTAAAGGATATGTTTTTGTAAACAATCGTGCTATATTAACGATTGCCGCCGGCAGCGTGATAGTAAGTGATTCCATTCAAAAAGGCGCCCTGATCGTTGAACGCAACTCCAGGCTCTACGCTGAAGGCACATCAACAGAACCTATCATATTTACTTCCGGTAAATCAGTGGGCACCCGTGCACCCGGTGACTGGGGTGGTATTGTTTTATTAGGAAATGCACCTACCAACCGTAGCACAACCCCCATCATTGAAGGGGGTATCAATTCCGAATATGGCGGTAGTGTAATAGCTGACAATAGCGGTACCCTGACTTATGTCCGTATCGAGTTCGCCGGTATAGCTGCTGACCCTAACTCCGAGATCAATGGTCTTACCTGCGGAGGTGTGGGAAGTGGTACAAAGTTGGAAAATATCCAGGTTTCTTACGGAAATGATGACGCATACGAATTTTTTGGCGGCACCGTGAATGCAAAATACCTGATTGCCTATGCTACTGCTGACGATGATTTCGATTTTGACTTTGGCTTTTCCGGACGCCTCCAATTTGGTATTTCATTGCGTGATCCCCTGTTTGTAGATGGTGGTGATGCCGGTAATGGCATTGAGTGTGACAATGATGGCAGCGGAACTGTTGCTTCTCCCCGTACACGCCCCCAGTTAAGTAACTTTACGTTCTGTGGTCCAAATGGCGCAACCGGAACATTAGCTAATCATAACTTTAACACCCGCTGGAGACGTTCTACGCATTTTGTATTGCGTAATTCAATTTTGATGGGCTATGCAAAAGGGGGCTTCCAGTTTGAAAGCGATTCAACGGCACAGGCATACATAGATGGTCGTTCTGCTTTCCGTCATAACCTGGTACATGCGGTAACAGAGCCTTATAAAGTTTCCAGCACTTCATTAATTAATGCTGCAACAGTAAAAACAACTGCTGAGGCAACAGATAGCTGCAAGACGGTAACTAATGCTGCAGACATCATGCTGGAAAACCCATTCAACCTCACCGCTCCTAACTTTATGCCTAAGGCTGGCAGCCCTGCTACAGCCCCGAATGCAGCGAGTTTCAATAAGCTTCCAAACTTTACAGTCGTTACTTATGCAGGTGCACTGGGCACTACCAACTGGCTGCAGGGCTGGACCAGTTTTACGCCAAAAACCAATGTATATTAATCAGGCTTTTCAATTATTTTCTAAAAGCCGTTTACTTTTGTAAGCGGCTTTTATTTATCGGTAACATGAAACTTACTATAACTTTTTCCGGCCTGGTCATCATTACAGCATTGTTGTTTGGCTGTAAAAACAAGGTCCAAAAAAAAACCGGGCAGCAGCAGGTTGCTTCTTTGACTGCTTTTGACCTGGATGAAAGGCTTAAGACTGCTGATAGCCTGTTAGTTGTTTTTTATAAAGACCCTTACGGAACAGATTCGTTGCGCTACACCCGTTATTATAAACAGGCTTCTGTGACAGATACTAAAGAAATAACTGTCCTGCAACAACAGCTTGCACAATCATTCGCAGAGCAGGAAAAGCTCCGCAATTGCCGCAGTGAAGGGAAAATATGGTGTTTTACAAAAGGCAAGATCTTCCAGACGCTTTATTTCAGCACCCGCTGCGATGATTGCTGCCATTTTTACCTGATTAAAGATGGCAATTTTTATTACTCAAAGATAATGTCATCAACAACTGTGTGGCTTGAATTACTTAAACCCTTAGCAATAGAACCGGTGAATAAAGGAGATCTCTAATAGCGTTCGGCTACTTCTGTTGAGGATTATAAGCATACACTATTTCATAAGACACTTTATTCAGGTGGGCCGGTAATTGCCCGATACTGAGGTCCTGATTTTGCGGGGTGGGTTCACACACGGAATATTTATTACCATTATATACTATTGGCTTGCCTACCGGTTTATCAAACTTAACAGCTACTGTCACATGCGTGGGAAAAGAAAGTACGATCATTGGCAGGTTGTAAATTTCCTTCACCAGGTAAAAAAATAAAGCAGCCCTGTCTTCGCAGTCGCTTTGCTCATACAATAGTGTTTGTTCAGGGCTTAATCTTTTTTCATTTCCAAAAACCACTGAATCGGGTTCAAACAAAAAAGCATAACGGGTAAACCGCATCAGGTAATCAACCCCATTATGTTTATTCATTCCCTTTACATTCTTTTTCAGCAACGGCACCAGTGATTGATATGTCTCCGCACTCAAGGGGATATTGAAATATGATTCGTAATCAACAACCGGGTAGTTTGCAAAAATGGTTTTGACCTGGGGGTTCAGTTTTACCTTAAAATAATAATCATTCTGGTTATAATTGAACCGTATGTCTTTTTCCAGGTAATCGTCAGGTCTGAAATTAGGCAAATGCGTCACTTTATACGAAAAACCCTTCGTGGCTCCCTGGACAGGAATTATTACTTCTGCAAATTTTTCTTTCTCAAAATCAATATTGCCATAGTCGTGATAGTTCAGGCATACATACTGCTTCCCGTTTTTGACCCGGTAAGGGATATTATAAATATTCTCGTCGCTCTGAACATAAAAGAGTATCCTGTCCCCGGCGATACTCAGGATAGCATCATAACCTGACCGGGTCAGGAAAAACCATTTATATAATGTATAGCGGTGATAGTTCTCAGCTTTGGGGCTTACCTGCTGCGCTGTTTTACGGATCAGCTGGTAATACAACCAATCATCCAGCTTATGTTGCTCTTTATAGGAAAGCAGCTCTTTGATAACCGGTCTATGAATGGTTTGGCTGCTCTTTTCATTAAATGTCCGTATAGATGCATCAGAAAGAGGCTCTGTAAAATCAGGAAATGAATTACAATCAAAATCCAGGGCTATCGTCTCTCCGTAGAAATCAAAACGTATGTCGGATATTTTGTTCTGGGCCGGTAAAAGCAGGGGAGCAAAACTCAACACAAGCACTAAGTATAATATGGAGCATTTTATTTTCACAGGCGATCGCTTGAACTAAGTTACACAAACTTAATAAGAAGGTAATGTCAAAATTTTCTTTCCTCTCTTTAAAACCGGTAAAGACAATATTAGCGGACCGGTCAAAAAAGGGCTGAGTTAATGCTAAAATAACCTTGCAATAACAGCGGCATAACAAAGGACGATCATCTTTACACCAGTTCTTTACAGATCGTTCGTTCCTACACAAAATGGGTTAGCAATCTATTTGCAAGTAGTTTTCTTATGCAGTTTTCCATCCCGGCGCCAGTCAGTACCGGGGTGGATTTTTTATTTCCATTGGCCGGAAAAACTTAAATTAGTTACCTGCCATGCTCAGTCATTCTTCAATACGGGTATTTATTGCTTTAGCCTGCCTTTTCAGCATTACTGCAAAGGCCCAGTATTATTTTGCCCGGATCACGGAGGAAAATGGTTTATCTGATAACCGGGTGACCTGTTTCCTGAAAGACAGGACGGGGTTTTTATGGGCAGGCACTAAAAATGGACTGAACCGGTACGACGGAAATAATTTTAAATCATTTAAACCATCTGCAGGCAATTCCATTTCCGGCGAAGTGATCAATGATATAGTACAGGATAGTACCGGTAAGATATGGGTAGCAACTATGTCGGGTCTCAGTATATATAACCCGGCAACAGATCAGTGGGAGATAATGATGCCCCCGGGCGGAGAAATAAAAGGTTTGCCCAGCTATATAATATGGGACCTGTCGGTGGATGAAATGAACCGGGTCTGGATCGCATCGGACGTATGGGATTTCTCGGTGTATGATCCCGCTGTCGAAAAATTCACTTACTACAACTGGCCTTCCTTTATTGGCCAAAAACAATTCAGTGCATTCCCCCGGTACAGATCTATACAAAAGATAACCCGCAAAAGTAAAAATGAGTGGTGGCTGGCAACAACTATTGGGTTATTCTCAGTTGACATAATTACAAAGCAATTCCAGTTCTACGGTTCCGGTTTCAACGGAAATATCAGGGCCCTGGAATATGACAGGGAAAACGGCAATGTTTTCCTGGTAACTGAAAGCGGTAAATCTTTTTATTATAATGAAAAGAATCGCCTCTATGAAGAAATTAAAATTGTCCCTCAATCTTATCCCTCCGCAAAATGGGAAAAGAATAAAGAGGTGAACAATATACTGCTTCTTGCCCACCCTGCAGGAATGCTTGAGATCAATAAAACAACAAGGGAAGCAGTCGTCATTGCGCATCAGCCTACATTATCCTCCACGCTGATGCCGGGAGGAACCAATGTGATCTATACAGATGATACCGGTATGTTATGGGCAGGCACTAACAACGGGATCAATCATTACAATAGCCATAACCGGTCGGTTGATTTTATCCCGTTAGCCATTGCCACTGACAAAGCCAGTACAGATAGTATGGGATCCGCCTACTATGATGAAATTGACAAGCGTTACTATATTACTTCGCTTTTTTCCAAAGAACTTTTTATTATCGACGGTCTTAATGGCGTTGTAAGTTCGGTGAAGGCAATCAACAATAAGCCGCTTTCCGCCTGTACCAATATCTGCAGCGACCGGCAAAACAACCTCTGGCTGCTTACCGAAACAAATGTGTACCGGTATAACAGGCAAACAAAAACCTTCAGCTTGTTTCCGACACCCAATCATAACAGCCCGGTAGTGTTCAATGACATGATAGAAGACAAGAAAGGGAACTACTGGTTCGCAACCTGGCAGGACGGCCTTTACCAATATAAAGCAAAAGAAAGGACCTTTTATCATTTCAGCATTCACGACAGCATATCGGCCAAAAATATTACCGCACTGATGAATGATGAAATAGATGATGCGGTATGGGTCGGTTCTTTTAATACGGGTGTTTATCGTTACGACCAGGCTACAGGCCTGATGAACAATTACACAGAAACGGAAGCGAATCCTGATTATATGCAGTTGACCCTTGTTAAAGACCTGGAAACAGATGCTGCCGGAAAATTATGGCTGGCGATGTATGTGGCCGGACTGTATGTTTACAGGCACGGACTGCCCTATGAAAGATCATTTACTCATATTACAGCCAGGCAGGGTTTGTCAAACAACAGCTACTTTTCCATTGCAGCAGATAATAAAAACAGGTTATGGCTTTTGAGCGGCAAAGGGATAAGCGCTATTGATAGTTCCGGTAAATTCCTCTATGATATACCCGCCCATCCTGCATTAAGCTTTGCCAGCTATTCACCCGGCGATTATTATCAAAAAAGAATATTCTATAATAAAATTGGCAACGAATTACTAGTTCCCGTGGGCGGTGGTTTATTGGTTTATTATCCTGATAAGAAGACAACCCCTGTTAATTTCCCGGTCGTACTGACCGATGTCATTATTGACGGCAGGTCTGTTATGCATGATCCTGCTTATTCCGGAAAAAACAATATTGAGATCCCTTTTCGTTCCAATTCTATGTCATTCCGGTTTGCTGCGCTTAATTTTTCTTTCGGCACAGGTATGCTGTATGAATATAAGTTGCACGAAAGTGATAAAAACTGGAAATCGCTTGGTACTACCGCTGCGCTGAATTTTCCCGGCCTGTCTTCCGGCAGCTATACACTAATGATACGGGCAAAAGATGCCAACGGGAATTACTCTTCCAACATCCTTTCATTTTCATTCCGCATTGTCCCTCCTTTCTGGAAAACAGCGTGGTTCATTTCACTGGTAGTTCTTCTATTGGGCTATGGTTTTTACCGGTGGACGGTCTACCTGCGCAATAAAATAAATGCACAAAAAATATTGAATTATTTTGCCACTTCTTTGTATGGTCAAAACACCGTTGAAGACATTTTCTGGGATGTTGCCAAAAACTGCATCAGCCAGTTACAATTCGCCGATTGTGTCGTTTACCTCTACGATACCGGGCGAAATGTGTTGATCCAAAAAGCTGCGTACGGGCCCAAGAACCCGAAAAAACATGAGATCATCAATGCAATTGAGATACCTGCCGGGAAAGGTATAGTAGGCGCCGTGGCACAAACAGGAAAAGCGGAGATCATTCGTAATACTGCAAAAGACAGTCGTTATATAATGGATGATGAAAGAAGGTATTCAGAAATAACTGTTCCGGTATTTGTGGACGGCAAAGTTTTCGGCGTTATTGATTCAGAACATCCCAAAAAGAATTTTTATAAAAAACAGCACCTGAGAATTCTGAAAGATATCGCTGCTATCTGTTCTGATAAGATATCAAAGTACATCATTGAAGAAAGACTGCGTTCCAAAATATCCCGTGACCTGCATGATGAGATAGGTTCTGCGCTCACTTCTATTAATGTACTCAGTAAAGTAGCGCTGAGCAAAGCCGGTGACCAGGCAGATATCACCGGTTATCTCTCAAAGATCAAAGCCTCTACATCGCTTACAATGGAAAGCATGAGCGATATAGTATGGGCTATCAACCCGAAGAACGATAAATTAGAAGCGCTGATGAGCCGGATGAAAGAATTTGCTGCCGACATTTGCGAAGCACAGGGAATTGGTCTTGCATTCAGCCTGCCCGTGGAGCTGGAAAACATTTCTATTGACCTGGCAAAAAGAAAAAACCTGTTCCTTATATTTAAAGAAGCAGTAAACAATGCAGTAAAATACAGTAATTGCAATTTGCTGCAGGTGGTATTTGAAAATACAAAAGGTAAACTGAGGATGAGCATACAGGATAACGGAAAAGGCTTCAATAAAGAAGCAGTAGCCCGCGGGAATGGATTGAATAATATGCAGGAAAGAGCAGCAGAATGTGATGGTAATGTACAGATCATATCAGCAGCAGAACAGGGAACAAACATTATACTGGAAATACCCATCCCCCGATTTGGGGGTGTTAATGAACAGGGGAACAAAATACTTTAGTAACGTGGTAACCACTATACATATCTACGATGACAATGCTGCTTTAAGGAATAGCCTCGAAGAGTTGTTGTCGCTTTCAGACGACTTTGCCGTTACGGGGACTTTTGATAACTGCCTGCAGGCAGAAACAGAAGTAAAGAAAAACATGCCGGATCTGGTGCTGATGGATATTGATATGCCGGGTATGACGGGTATTGAAGCCGTAAAAAAGATCCGGGGTTTCAATAAGAAAGTACACATCATCATGCTGACGGTATTTGATGATAATACGCATATCCTGGATGCTATCTGTGCCGGTGCATCCGGTTATTTGCTCAAAAAGAATATTTCTGAAAAGTTAGTTCCTGCTATAAAAGAAGTACTGGCCGAAGGAGCTTCGCTCAGTCCTGCTGTAGCCAAAATGATCATCGCATCCATGCAACGGTCACCAGCCGCAGAAGATTATGATTTTACCAAAAGGGAAAAAGAAATACTCAGTCTTCTTTGCAAAGGCAATAGCTACAAGATGATCGCTTCTGAACTGGGTATTGCTTTTGAAACGGTTCGCTCTTACATCAAAAAGATCTACGAAAAACTGCAGGTGCATTCGGCTACCGAGGCGGTCAGCAAAGCCATTAATGAAAAGTTGGTGTAAATCCGGTTTATCTTCTCATTACCCACATCAAAGATATTTTCCTTTTTAACCCATATTGGGGTTGTATAATTTGATAAGTAAGTCAAATTTTATTCCCAAAGAATTTGTTTATGAAAAAAATGCTTCTATTTCAGCTCTTCCTTTTTACCGCGACATCCACTTTCTCACAAAATGTCGGTATTGGTACTGCAACGCCTAATGCAAGTGCTGCTGTAGATATTCAAAATACATCAAAAGGGATACTGATACCAAGAATGACAACTGCGCAACGCAATGCTATTGCTTCCCCGGCAACCGGATTGCTGGTGTTTGATAATACCATCGGTTCATTCTGGTTTAAAAGCAGTGGCAACTGGGTAGAACTCGTGGATACCGCAAAGAATATCTGGAAAAAAAATGGAACAAATGCATATCTCGGATCAGGCGGTAATGTAGGATTAGGAACATCTGTCCCGACTTATGATCTGCACATCAACCGCCCTTCACCTTCTGTTGGCTTTTTTGATGCCGGTAAAAATAAATTCTCCGGTTCGGTATCAGGAGACTCATCAAACCTTGTTATCAATGCTTACCGGTCAAGCGTTGCCGGAGCCACCGGAGATCTCCTGCTGCAGATAAATGGCAGCGGACAACCATTACCGGATATTGCAGGAAATGTAGGTATCGGAATCAGCAATCCCATGCAAAAACTTTCCGTAAAAGGAAACCTTGGTTTATACACCGGGGATGATCTGCTCGGTTACCTTGCAGACAGCGATGGTGATTTACTGATAAACGCAAAAGCAGGCACCCTTATTTCCGGTGACCCGCCACAAAATATTATCCTTCAGTTACATTCCGGTTTTGCCACGAGCGGAAAAATCGGAATTGGCACAAATGATCCCGTTGAAAAAATAGATATTGCCGGCAACTTGCGGGTAAGCGGTAAAATTAACAGGCAGGCTACGGGAACTGCCAACATGATCCCGATCGCATACGGAAGAATAAATGCAGACGGGACCATAGCCGCCGGCACAGGCAATTTTAACCTATTACATACAGCAAATACAGGTCTGTATTTCATCTCGATGCCGGGTGAAAGTTTAAATTCCACCACAGCGTTTGGGATAGCAACTGTAGTGCAGGAGTTCTCGGATCGAGTTTACTGTATCAAGGCACAACCTGGTCCAGCAAGTTTCGTGTTCACGATTTCTTCCGATACCGTGAATTATTCATACGATGATGATACAGGAATATACTATGTGTCATCTATTATTCCCGGGCGGATTGACGCACCTTTCATTTTTGCTATATATAGGCTTTAGCATTTTCCGGAGTCCTTCCCACATTTTGGGGTTGACTAACCGGGTAAGTAGATGAAATTTTGTCGGCAAAGATTTAGTATGAAAAAAATCACACTGCTTCCACTTTCATTTTTCATATTGACCTATACATTCTCACAAAATGTAGGTATTGGCACTACCACACCCAATAGCAGTGCACAGCTGGACGTGCAGAGTACAACCAAAGGGATGCTGCCACCACGCATGACAAGTGCCCAACGCAACGCCATCGTTACACCTGCAAATGGCCTGTTGGTTTATGATACCGACCAGGGTTTATTGTATATGTATAGTAGTAATAAATGGTGCCCGATGACCATGGCGGATCCCACTTCGCTGCCACCGGTAACCACACAACCAATGGGTGGCACGTTGCCAGACAACGCTGCAGGCTGGTCCGTAAGCGTTTCTGGTAATTATGCTATCGCCGGGGCTCCGAATGAAGATGTTGGAAGCGACAACGAACAGGGAGCAGTGTATTTTTATATGAAAGCAAATGGTGGCTGGGTGCAGCAACAACGTATTTCGCCAGTTGAGCTGGCAGCTTTTGATCATTTCGGGCATTCGGTTGACATTTCGGGTGACTATGCAATAGTTGGCGCTCCTTACTATGGTACAGGCGGCGGTGTTTTTATATATCATCGTAATGGCGCGGTGTGGCAACATGAGACCACACTCACTACAACTGTAATCGGTATACAGTTTGGCAGTGCTATATCAATCGATGGCGACAGGATGGTGGTTGGCAGCCCCAATTACAGCAGCCCGTTAGGCGCTTGTGGTGCCATGAATGTCTACCATCGAAATGGCAACCTGTGGACTAATGTGATGAACACAACAAGTCCTAACGCAGTAATAGGCGGACATTTTGGTTTCGCACTAAGCATGCGCGGAAACCTGATCATCGTTGGCGCCCCTGAAGAAGAGGTCCTGGGCTATACAAATGGCAGAGCCTACGTGTATGTTTTTAGCGGGGGTAATTGGATTTTAGAAGATGAATTGCCTGCGAACAGCGTAACCGACGGTAACAAATTCGGAGCCTCCGTGGATGTGACCAGCAGTTATGCGATCGTTGGCATGCCTACTGGTTATTATGGAAATGACGAAGTGGGCAAGATTGCCATCTATCGCCGGTTCCTTGTAACGCTTACTAATTTTCAATGGGAATATATTAGTCTACAGGGAATGCCTTTTGAATTTCCGGCCAACACACATTATGCAACTTCCATCGCATTTACCGACAATACAGCTGAATATTATATTGTAGGAGCACCCGATCTGACCAGGGATTATGCACGCAATGCCGGCGCCTGTTATGTATATAAAAAGCGGCCGGGTGAACACCTGTGGGATGTGTTCCGCATTATTGCCACGCCTGCAGGCATGCCCGGTGATATGCTGGGGTATTGCATTGGCACAGATGGCAACACTTTAATTGCTGGCATGCCAAGAACCATAATGTTTGGTGTGCCTGGCTCTGTATTGTTCGCTGATATCAGCGGATGGTAATCGTATTCCCGGTCATCCTTTTCTTGGAATAAATGGCTACAGGTCGGATGCTGTATTATTTCTTAATGTAAGCGAATAACCGCTACCTGCATTTGAGTGTTGATTTATCTCATCAACAAATGGAAATCGCTCAGGGTGTTTTGTTTCTCAATTTTAGTAAGTAACTAATAATGACGTCGAACTAACATTAAATAAATCCCATATAATCGTATTGTTTGCCCAATACCCTTGTGTCATCTGCATTCAGCCATTTGTTTAAAATGGTGGCGTATACATTTTTAAAATCTACTTTATACTTAAGGTCGCCTTCCTGAAGGTCAGAAAGATCAGGCAGCGAATTGATAATGCCTTTTTGTTTTAATCCGCCACTTATTAAAAACATGTTATTGGCTGTACCATGATCAGTTCCGCCGCTGGCATTTTGTGATACTCTTCTTCCGAATTCGGAAAAAGTAAACAACATCACATCATTAAAGCGGTTATTATCTTTCAGGTCCTTTGTAAACGCTTTTATAGCATCATTCATTTCTGTAAACAAACGCTGCTGCTGCATATCCTGGTTGATATGCGTATCAAAGCTTCCCAATGATACATAATAGACTTTGGTATTGATATCTGAAAAGATCAGGGAAGCAATTGTCTTCAGGCTGTTGCCAAGATCAGTTTTAGGATAATCAGCGGATGAAGGATGCAATTTGCTTTGCTTAAAAATATAATCAGCGGATGAAAGTGTTTCCGACATGGTCTTGTATAAATAATCCACCGGCTGCTCTCCCGCTTCATCCCGGTGGTTCTTCAGTACATCCTTAAAAAACTTTTCATTGGAAGTACCATATAAACGCCGCGGGTCTTTCACGGCGATCCCTTTTATATTATCTCCTTTGAGTGCAAGGCTTAATACATCATCGATCTCAATGGCCTGTGTGGGTTTATCGCAACCGTTACATTGCGCATCTAAATAACGGCCGATCCAGCCATTGGTCCAGTATTCACTGCTCTGGCTGGCCGTATGCCATATATCCATACTGCGAAAATGCGAACGATCGGGGTTTGGATAACCAACACTATTCATGATACCCAGGCTGCCATCATCATATAATTCTTTAAAGCCGGTCAATGCAGGGTGAAGACCAACCTCATCTGTAAGCGACAGGGCTTTTGTTTTTTCAATACCGAGCCGCGGCCTTGCTTTATAATACAGGTCATTTCTTACCGGTATCACGGTATTCAGCCCGTCATTACCGCCACTGAGCTGCAGTATCACCACTACTTTATTTCCCTGTGGCACCATCGCCTGTCCTTCAAATGCTTTCAAAAATTTTGGAAGCATCAGTGAAGCGGTTGCCAGTGAACCGACCTGGATGAATTCTTTACGTCTGATAAACATAGAAGCCCCTCCAAACCTCCCCTAAAGGGGAGGCTTACCACTCACAGCCCAAAAAGCAGTAAGTGTTTTATTGTTAAGAAATTTTCGAATAAAGAACTAATGATACCGATTGTAAAAAAACCCTAAGTTCCCCGCCGGCTGGCGGAGACAGGGGCCTAACATAATTGATACTCCGGTGTACTCATGATCTGTATTGTCGCCGATTTAATAAAATTATCCCTTGCACTTTCGTCTGCGTACTGCCGGATCACATCATTACTGATGGTTGGTTTTAGCTGCAATAAGATATTTGACATCGCATCGACCAAATTCTCCCGTGCAGTTTTATCTAAATATTTTACATAGAGGCTCCAGTCAACATTGGCATTGATCTGCTGTCTCCGTAATACACTTGCTTTGGCGCCGCCGGCAGGTTTCTTCACTTTATCATTATTGTCCATCCTGAGCGAAGCCGAAGGACTTCCCATCATCTGGTCATCATCATCCTTGGGGCTTACGTTCATTTCATCCGCATCGTTTATCAGTTGTGGTATGCGCATACGCATCATCAGGGTGGAGCTGTCAATCCAGGTTTTACCACCGGGCCAGCCGGCTACGTTCGGGGGATAGAATAACATTTGTCCTAATATCCTTTGCAAAATCAATAAGGCCTCTTCATTTTCCAGCGTCATCGGCAGCATACGCTGAATACCGGCGAGCAGCTCGACCGGTGATTTTATTTTAGCCCCTACATTCTTTTCATCAAAAAACCAATCACTGGTAAAAATATCTTCCAGCAATTTTGAAATATCATACTCATTTTTATAAAACCTGTCAGCCAGCCAATCCACTTTCGCGGCATCAGGCTGCTCATTCACCAAAAACTTATAGATCTTTTGTGAAATGAATCTGGCTGTTTGCTTTTGCTCCAGTAAAATATCCAATACTTCGCCGCCATCGAAATCGCCGGTATATCCTAATACCGTTTTGCTGCCAAAATCATGTTGTCCCCTGCGGAATACAAACTCACCCCTTACGTTAGAGCCCCAACCGGTAAATGCGCGGGCTGCTTCCTTGACATCATTTTCTGTATAGTTACCGCGACCCAGGGTAAACAACTCCATTACTTCACGGGCAAAATTTTCATTAGGATGGTCTTTGCGGTTTTGCTGGTTATTCAGGAAATTAAGCATGGCTGCTGTTTTGGAAACCTCCTGCAGCATGGTTCCAAAGTTTCCCAATGCATTGCGGCGGAGAACATCCAATAAACCCTGCTGGTAAAAAACATTCAGGTTACGGCAGGCAAAATGACCATGCCAGAAGAAGGCCATTTTTTCCCTGAGTTGGGCGCCACTGTTAATCATTTCCTTCAGCCAGTAAATATTCAGGTTGCGAACACCCTCCCTGTTCTTTTGCTGTACCTGCTTTCTCTCTTCCGGGGAGAGCTCCTTTTTTTGCATTTGACCTACGGCGTCAACACCCATTACCAGCCCCTGCAGGTAGTTATCCGCCACATTTATATAACCAGGCTTTTTTTGAGATGCTTTGACCAGCGCTTTATAAAATTCTTTGGAAGAGTACTTTGAAAGATCACCCAACTGCTCAACAGCAGGGCCAAAGCCTGCCCGCCATAGCAAATGCTGGTTCTTTTGCTGGTTTGTCAACGACATTACTAAGAAAATTTACGGTCAGACCCTTTTACGGGCAATAAGTTTAAAGTTCCCGGATATCCTTTCTAAAACGTCTGAAGGGAGAAGTTATTTTCTACTTTTGACGAGCATTAACATTCTTTCCATGCGGGCTTTTAAATACATTTCTCCATTTATTATCTATATCGGCTCCTTCAGGGCGTTTATGGTAACAGGATGGGAAGTCTGGTTGCCGCTGATTTATGCCTGGCTTATTATTCCGCTCCTTGAATTATTCATCCGTCCTGATCCTGAAAATATGACCGGGGCAGAAGAAGAATCGGCCAAAAAAAACAGGATCTATGACCTCTTGTTATACTTTGTTGTAATCCTTCAATATGCTGCGCTGGTCATGTTCCTCTATGCAATGTCGCACGATGAAATGACCTGGATAGATATTATCGGAAGGGTCTGGGTAATGGGTATGTTATGCGGAGTATTTGGCATTAATGTGGGACATGAACTGGGGCACCGGGTAAATAAATTTGAGCAGGTATTGGCAAAGATGCTTTTGCTTTCTTCCCAATACATGCATTTTTTTATCGAACATAACAAAGGCCACCATAAACGAGTGGCCACACCCGAAGATCCAAGCAGTGCCCGGTACGGCGAATGGATATATGCTTTTTATTTTCGTTCAATTGTTTTAAGTTATATCAGCGCCTGGGATATTGCCAACAAAGAAGTGATCAAAAAAGGAAGGCCTGTTTTTTCACTGCATAATGAAATGATCCGGTTTACACTTATACAGGTTTCATTTGTAGCGGTCATATTCTTTACCTGCGGATGGCTCGTTACATTATACTACCTGGTTGCTGCCGGCATTGGTATTACGTTACTCGAAACAGTAAACTATATTGAACACTACGGTCTGCAGCGCAAAGCAACCGGCGAAGGCAAATATGAAAGAGCCATGCCGGTACATAGCTGGAACAGCGATCATGTGATTGGCCGGATCATGTTATTCGAACTCAGCCGCCATAGTGACCATCATTACCTGGCCAGCCGCAAATACCAGTTGCTCCGCCACCATGCCGACTCGCCGCAGATGCCGACTGGTTACCCGGGTATGATGCTGCTCGCATTAATTCCCCCCGTATGGTTCTTTGTGATGAATAAGAGAATAAAAAAGTACAGTTTGGTTTCTCAGAATACCTGACCAATTATCCCGGAGCACTGCAATTAAAAATTATTTCTTTGCATTGGCCATCACATAAGCAGTTACTTGGTTTGCCTGCTCACTGCTGAGCCTTGCCTTGGGTATCATTGATTTTAAGATCAGGGCCCATCGTTCTTCATTATATGAACCCGGGTCTTGCAGATCATGGCAACGGTTGCATTTTCCCCCGTAAAGTGTTTTGCCTGCTGCAATGAACTCCGGGGTATTGAGATTGGTAACAGGCTGTGTTGATTTAGGAGGCTCCGGAAAATCAGTCCTGGAACTAACAATGGGCACTGTTTTTTTGTGGCATGCTGCAATTACGAAAGCGCAACACAAGGAGAAAATCATAAATTTCTTCATGTCAATAATATTATAGCCATTAAATTTTTCAGGAAATAACAGTTCCTCCAAAGTGACCATGCAATGCAGCCGGAAGTTTAATCCCTTCCGCTGTCTGATTATTCTCGAGCAGGCAAGCCACTATTCTTGGCAGGGCCAAAGAACTGCCATTGAGTGAATGTGTCAATTGTGTCTTCCCTTTCTCATCCTTGAAACGAACTTTCAACCGGTTGGTCTGGTACGTTTCAAAATTAGAAACAGAACTTACTTCCAGCCATCTTTCCTGCGCAGCGCTATACACTTCAAAATCGTAAGTTAATGCGGAAGTAAAACTCATATCGCCGCCGCAAAGCGCTAAAATGCGGTAAGGCAGTTCAAGACTGATCAGTAATTTCTCTATATGCGCAACCATTTCTTCATGTGCCTGGTAACTTTTATCAGGATGTACTATTTGAACGATCTCTACTTTTTCAAACTGGTGCACCCGGTTCAACCCGCGGACATCTTTTCCAAAACTTCCTGCTTCTCTTCTGAAACAAGGTGAATAAGCAGTCATCTTTATCGGCAGATCGGTTTCTTTTACCATTTCATCACGGTAAATATTAGTGACCGGCACTTCTGATGTGGGGATCAAATAAAAATTATCTGCCGGCATATAATACATCTGCCCTTCTTTATCCGGCAACTGGCCTGTTCCATAAGCAGACGCTTCATTTACCATGAACGGAGGAAGATATTCTGTATATCCTGCCGCTGTATTAAAGTCTAAAAAGTATTGCACCAATGCTCTTTGCAACTTAGCTCCCTTTCCTTTATACAATGGAAAGCCGCTGCCGGTGATCTTAGCGCCAGTTTCAAAATCAACAATATCATATTTCCTGATGAGGTCCCAGTGAGGAACGGAGTCCTTCGGCAATTGTGGTTTTATTCCGCCTTCTCTTAGTACTACATTATCTGCAGGTGTTTTTCCCGTAGGTACTTTATCAGACGGAAGGTTGGGAAGTTTTACCAACTCATCCTGCAATTGTTTTTCTATCTCACTTAATTTTTCCGTGATCGGCTGTAAAGTTGCTTTCAATGTCGCTACTTCCTGCTTTTTGTTTTCTGCATTCTGCTTATCGCCTTTCGCCATCAGCGCACCGATCTCTTTGGACGTGCTGTTCACCTTTGCCTGGTTGGTATCAAATTCCAGTTGCAGTTTTTTCCGCTGATCATCTAATGAAAGAATAGTATCAACCAAACCTGTTTCGTTGAAATGTTTTATAGCCAGTTTTTTCTTTACTGTTTCTGTATCCTGGCGAATCACCTGTAACTGCAACATGTTTTTGTAATTAAAATTTCGGCAAAGATAATGGCAGGAGGTTTATGACCCCTTTTTGTATATACCAGGGAATACCGGCAAATTCCTCCATTTTCCAATTCCATTTTTCAAAATCAGCCTTACTTATCTTTGCCACTATGAATGTAAGTGATGATCTGCAAACCCGCTGGTGGACGCTGGAAGCAAAACTGGTAGAACGGTTTGGTAAAAAACCGGATATGGAAACGATCCTCTTCCTGGTCGGCATACAGGAATTTGGAGGAGCCAAAGAAAAATTTACTAAAGAACAAAAGCAGGACCTGATGCATGTGGCCGTTTGCAGCCTCCTTTCTGCAAGTGGCTATTATGAACTGGAGGGACTGGATGATGACGGCTGGCCGCATTTCAAACAACTAAAGCCCATGCCTGAAATGGATACCATTCAGCAGGAAAATTTTTTGAAAGACCATATCCTTCTTTATTTTGAGAGCCATAATTTTTAAAACCCCTGCTCCGCTGTCTGGCGGGAGCATGAATCATTTTACAATGAAAAAAATCTTTGCATTTATCCTTTGCCTTTCACTGGCCCAGCTTAGTAATGCCCAAAAAGATTCAACCCTCAAAAAGAAGGACAGAAAAAGAGATGTGTTATTGCAAACCAGCTTGGGTGATATTACGATCCGTCTTTCCGATTCTACTCCCTTGCACCGGGACAATTTTCTGAAACTGGTAAAACTGGGATATTATGACAGTTTATTGTTTCACCGGGTCATCAGGAATTTTATGATACAGGGCGGCGACCCAAATAGTAAGAATGCACCAGCCGGTAGTCCTTTGGGTAATGGCGGCC
Organism: Chitinophagaceae bacterium; assembly: GCA_036520835.1. Classification (GTDB taxonomy): domain Bacteria; phylum Bacteroidota; class Bacteroidia; order Chitinophagales; family Chitinophagaceae; genus VBAT01. Next base: position 24,567 of record DATDIX010000106.1, read on the forward strand.
CTTCCTACAGGGTTCCTGCAGAGTTCCGGACCACGTTATTTCATAAAAGAGGAGTAATCGCTGCGGCCAGGGATAATAATCCTGAAAAAGCCAGCAGCGGCAGCCAGTTTTATATTGTGCAGGGAAAAATTTTTACGGAAGAAGGACTTGATTCATTAGAAACTATTCGCCTGAAAAGAAAATTGCCTGCTGACCAGCGGGAAATTTATAAAACTATTGGCGGCGCCCCGCATCTTGATCAGGGTTATACTGTATTTGGCGAAGTAGTAAAAGGTCTTGATGTAGTAGATAAAATTGCTGCCGTAGAAACAATTAAAAACCCGAATAGGGATCCGGGAATAGCCGTAGATCGCCCTGTGCAGGATGTCAGGATCATCAAAGCAAAACTCGTGAAAAGAAAGAAGCGGCTATAAACTATTAGCCTTTAGCTGAGTTCTTTTCAAAACTCAAAGCTAAAGGCTAACAGCTAAAGATTAATGGTTAATAGTCCTGGTTCAGGTCAACAACTCATAGCTATACATTAATTTGTTCCACCTATACCACTACTGCTATTTGTACGGTTGCCCTCATCTTCCTGACCGCTTTTACGTTGACGGGCTGCTTTTACCTGGTTACTACCAAATCTCCAGGTGAAACTGGTACGTAACTGGCGGGCTTCCGGTCTGCCGGCGAAAACTAATTTCTGACCTGAAAAATCGCTGGTTCCTCTCCATCTCAATGAATAGAATATATCAGAAACAGAAACTTTCATATTAGCTTTCCCTTTAAACAAAGTCTTTTGTACGCCACCATCTACACTCCAGAGAGCATCACTTTTAAAAGTTCCTGCCCAAATAGAAGGTGAACTATACCAGCCACTGACTTCAGCAGTCCAGCCCTTTTTACCAATCTTCAAACTATTTTGCATAAACATGCTAAACGTTACGACATCTAGGTCAACAATGCGGTCACCACCACCAAAATCAGCTTTGTAATGTGAATAACCTGTGCTGGCATTTATAAACGCCGTATACGCCTTGTACATATACATATAGCTTACATTCAGGTTTATCAGATCCTGGGTTGCCAGGTTTTTCTTTGTCATGAATGCTTTTGATTTATCCGCTGTATCTATTAATTGGGTAAATACATCGTCAACATGGCTAAAGGTTAGTTTGGTCGTCAACTTGTACTTGTAGGTATGGGATACAGAAGCAATATGGCTGTATTGCGGACGAAGTTCTGTATTTCCTTTCATGTAAGTGTACTCATCCAGCTTGAACTCAAAAGGATTCAGGTCCTGGTAAGCCGGGCGGTCAATACGACGGCTATAAGATAAACCCCATTGGTTCATCGGATTTTTATTAAATGAAAGGGCAGCACTCGGGAATATATCCGTGTAATTTCTTTTAAATGTTTGTTTGCTGCCTTTATTAATTGAACCATCATTGTTTACACCATAAGAATCACCGGTAGTGTTGGTATTCTCAACCCTTACACCTGCCTGTACCACCAATCCTTTGTACTGTTTATTGTAGTTAAGGTAAAGAGCATTTATATTCTCGCTATAATCAAATTGGTTACTGCGTGCTATGTCCAGGTTTTTTATTTCCGGGTTTAACTGCTGTACATCGTAACGGTTAAACAGGTTATTCGTATTGATCATCGACGTTTTAAATCCAAGGCCAAGTCTGCCTTTTTGATAGTTCTGTTCATAATCACCCTTTAATGTATAAATATCAATATTCGTCGGTGATATAAACCTGTATATGGTCTGGCTCAGCAAGGTAGTCTCTGTGGGATCGTAATAATAGTTAGGTTGTAACTGGTTTGTCTTGATGCGGTACATACCATAATCAGCATCCAGGTTAAGCTCATGACCGGATGTATCAGCATACTTGTAATTCATGTTCAAATTCACATTATCCCTTTTTGCATCGGTGCTATTGTTGGCCACCAGTATGCGATCAGTTATTCCGGTTGGCATATAAGAGATGCTGGTGCGGCTATTGCTGTTCATGGTATTATCAGCCAGGTTGCCGTTGGCCATGACCCCGATAGTACTTTTATTGTTGATAAAATAGTCAAGCCCTGCTTTGAAGTTGTGACTCTTGCTTTCGTTTATCATATCAGTCTTTTGCTCAAAAAGGGTGTCCATCTGTTCACGGTGCATATCCATTCTCATATTATTTTTGGAATTATTGTAGTTATAATTTCCAAAAATGTTGATATTCTTATTGCGATGATTCAGGGTGAATCCGCCGTTATATTTTGGATAGATCCCGATATTATAACCCGCAGTAACAGAACCATTCGTTCCAAAGGCTTTATTCTTTTTCAGCCTGATATTAATGATACCGGCATTCCCTGCTGCGTCATATTTTGCCGATGGATTGGTAATGATCTCTATCGATTCGATCTGGGACGATTGGAGTGATTTAAGATAGGCGGCTAAATCGGCTCCTGCAAGAGGAGTAGGTTTTCCGTCAATATAGACCTGCACGCCATTCTTACCCGCCAGGCTGATATTGTCATCTTTATCCAGCAATACACCCGGTGATTTCCGTAATAACTCCAGGGCGTCGGTACCCGTAGCATTGATGGTCCCTTCAACATTCAGGATCATTTTATCAGCCTTTACTTCTACCATTGGTTTTTTGGAACTAACACTCACCCCTTCCAGTGTTTTTTCCATCTTCGCCATCGTTAGTTGCGGAACTGTTATATCCGTTGAGGCTACTTCAAAGGGAGCAGAATAAGCTGGTGAGTAACCAATACTGGTCACGCTGACCAAGTACTTACCGGGACCACCGGTTATGATAGTATAGGCGCCAGATTTATCCGTAGCCCCAAACTTAACGGCGACAGAATCTTTTGCCCTGAGCAGGGACACGGTTGTTTTTTCCAACGCTTTACCCTGCTGGTCTTTAACTATACCTGTTACTGTTTGGGCATTTACTGCCAAACTAAAAAGACCTGAACTCAATAAAAGTGTGAATAATTTTCTCATAATCTTTCCTCTTTTTGATAAGGTGGCGTAAAGATACTTCTCTGTCACAGAACGGTAAAGCGGTTACCGACCAATGGTACAAAGGGGAGCATGAACGGCCTCAATTTTCCGGTGAACTGCAAAAAAAAATCAGCTTACCGCCATTTTTGTCAAATCCTTTTACCCATATTTGCGTTATAAAACATTCAGTATGAATTTTCCCGAAAATCTTCGCTATACCAAAGACCACGAGTGGGTAAGTCTTAACGGAAACGTTGCTACGATCGGTATCACTGACTTTGCCCAGCGGGAATTAGGCGATATAGTATATGTTGAGGTAGAGTCTGTTGGAAAAGCTTTTGAAGCCGGGGCTGTTTTTGGAACAGTCGAAGCCGTAAAAACTGTCTCAGACCTTTTTTTGCCGGTCAGCGGTACCATAGCAGAACTGAATCCAGCCCTGGCCAATGCCCCCGAACTGGTGAATACAGACCCTTATGGTGAAGGCTGGATGATCAAAATGACTGTAAATAATCCCGCAGATGTGGACAAATTGCTGGATGCAGCGGCTTATGAAGCAATAGCTGGTTAGGCAGATCCCGGGTTAGCATTTTGCAACCAACGAATAACTTTTGAACCAACCTGCAGTATATAGTGAAAGTGAATTGGTCAATTCCCTGCAGCAACGCAGCGAGAAAGCTTTTAGTTACCTCTACGATAATTACTCCGGAGCTTTATACGGTATAATCAATGCTATTGTTACCGACACTGAAACAGCCAATGACGTATTACAGGATGTCTTTGTCAATATCTGGAAAAAAATAGATTCTTACGATCCTTCAAAAGGCAGGCTATTTACCTGGATGCTGAATGTGGCCAGGAATGCGGCTATAGATAAAATACGTTCAAGAGGGTTTAAGGAAGGCCTGAAAAACCAGCCTATGTCAGAAAACGTAGATAATAGCGTTATCTCATCCTTAAATCCTGTCATCAATGATGTAGGATTAAAAAAAATGATAGGCCGGCTGAAGGAAGAACAGCGGGTCCTGATAGACCTGTCTTATTTCCAGGGATATACACACGAGGAGATCGCCAGGGCCATGAATATACCTTTGGGCACTGTAAAAACAAGGATACGAAGTGCGCTGATACAATTACGAACATTGATACAGTAAAGTGAATATAAAAGAATACATATCGAGTGGAATTGTTGAGAGCTATGTACTCGGGCTGGCTCCTGAGCAGGAGCGTATTGAATTTGAACAACTCTGTCTTCAATATCCTGAACTGGTAGCCGCAAGGAACCAGTTTGAAGAAAAACTGGAAAAGCAGGCTTTTGAACAGGCAATTACTCCACCTTCCTATATAAAAGGAAAAGTATTGGATGCTATTCATGAACGGGATTCTTCGGAAAATAAGGCAAAGGTGATTGCTATGGATACAAGACCTCAAAAAAATAACCGGTTGCGCTATGTGGCAGCAGCTTCTGTTATTCTATTCCTTGTATGCGCCTGGTTTGCTTATGACCTGTATTTAAAGAACGGGCAACTCAAAAGCTCCTTCAGCCAATTGGAAAAAAGGGTTGATTCTCTCAACGGACAAATGGCATTTGAACAAAAAATGATGACCATGATGACCGACCCCAATGTAACTGTAGTAAGCATGGTGGGTACTCAACAGAATCCTTCTTCGGCAAATATCTACTGGGATACTACTTCATCTAATGTCTTCATGGTTGTAAAGAATATACCTAAACTCCCAACGGAAAAGCAATACCAGCTCTGGGCATTTATTAAAGGCAAACCGGTAGATCTTGGCCTGTTTGATGCCCCTTCTGGTAATAATGTCATGCTGCAAATGAAAAACACGCAGAAAGCAGAAGCCTTTGCGATCACTATTGAGAACAGGGGAAATGGCCCCACCCCGCAGGGACCGGTAGAAACGATGGGCAGAATAAGCTTGTAAAAAACAATCTGATCAGTTTCTTGTTACGTATTTAACCAAAACTGCCCCGTAGCAGTTTTTGGTTCTATAGTTGGTTAAACAGGAGCCTCTTCCGGGGTTCCTGTTTTTTGTTTTACTCCCGTCTGATTTATACTTTATTATTGCAAAAAAAACATTTGAGAAAGACACATCTCCCGCTCCTTGCTGCAATCGGCTGGTTTATTATTTCAATAATACTTTTAACAATACCCGGAACTGCTTTTCCCCAGGAAGATTGGCTGGAAAAGATCTGGTTTGATAAATGGGTGCATATCGGGATGTTTGCCGTGATGGTAATATTATGGTGTTTTGCCTGGCTGTCTTTAAAAAGAGATCTTGCTTCCTCAAAACTCCGGCAGGTATTTATGGTAATGGCCATTATCTTTTTTGGCTATGGTATCGCAATGGAATTTGTTCAGCTGTATTTTGTGGCACACCGGTCTTTTGACTTTGGCGATATTGTAGCAGATGCTGTTGGATGTGCTGCCGGAATGTTTATTAGCACCAGGAGGTATATAAAAAAATAGACCCCTGTAGAAACAGGGGTCGCAACCAAAACTAACTGCTTATGAGAAAATTGACTGCTTTTATAAGAAGAACTATAAAAGTATAACGCAAATTTACTGCCATTAGTATCAATCTTGCTGTTAACGAAAGTTTAAAGCATCCTTCTCGTAATTTCACTTCACATCCTTTCGTAAAAACTTCCCGGTTGTGTATCTTATTTACCAATCAACAGAATCAAATTACCACTTGCAAGATCATACATGTTTTATAACAAAGAACTGACTTTACTCATTGATGCTCCTGATCACGGTAATGCATAAATCAGACCAAAATATTTCTGATTGGACGATAGTACCAATAAAAAACCTGTTAACTTATCAGGAACAAGACACTAAGGGTAAACTCTTGCTTTTTAACTGGCTCTGTTACAATCAATTTTGTTTTGCCAGCTTTTCTGAATTCTCGGCAAATTGGAGGGCTTCCAGTAGTTCATCAATATGGCCATTCAGCACTTCCTGGAGGTTATAAAGTGTCAGCCCTATGCGGTGGTCGGTAACCCTTCCCTGGGGAAAATTATAGGTTCTGATCTTGGCGCTGCGATCACCGGTGCTTACAAGGCTTTTTCTATGGCGGGAGATTTCTTCTTCCTGTTTTCTTACCTGCTCTTCATATAAACGGGTTCGAAGCATCTGCATAGCTTTCTCACGGTTGCCCAGCTGCGACCTTTCAGTTTGGCAGATTACCACGGTACCTGTAGGGATATGCGTCAGCATTACTTTTGTTTCTACCTTATTTACATTCTGTCCGCCGGCTCCACCGCTTCTTGCCGTTTCCATTTTTACGTCAGCAGGATTTAATTCAAAATCCACCTCTTCCGCTTCCGGCATCACGGCTACTGTAGCCGCCGATGTATGTACACGACCGCTTCCTTCCGTGTCAGGAACCCTTTGTACCCTATGCACCCCACTTTCAAATTTTAATATGCCATATACATCATCGCCTGTTACTTCCAACTGCACTTCCTTATAACCACCCACCGTTCCTTCACTCTCACTCAGCAAAGCTGTTTTCCAACCCCGTCTTTCGCAATACCGGATATACATTCTCAACAGGTCCCCGGCAAATAAACTGGCTTCATCACCGCCCGTACCCGCACGGATCTCCAGTATCGCATTCTTCTCATCCTGCGGATCTTTCGGGATCAGCAATTGACGGATATAAGCCTCCATCTCTGTTTTTTTTTCTTCGATGGCCGGTGTTTCTGTTTTGGCCAGCTCCCTCATTTCTTCGTCGCCACCATTCAATGCTTCTTTATAAAATTCAATATCATCCAATATTTTTTTATACTCGTTATAGGCGTTTACGATCTTCTCAAGACTGCGGTATTCCTTACTCGTCTCGGCAAATCTTTTATTATTGCCCACGATCTCCGGGTTGGTCAGGGCCACTCCCAACTGATCAAATCTTCCTTTTATCGCTTCTAATTTATCTAACATAGTACTGTTCTCAGGGCGGCAAATTTAGCGATTTGAGGTTGAATCAAACAGCTTGTTTCACTCCATGATTTTATTCCCGAATTTTACAGGATATGGCGTACAAAAAATTCAGGGCAGATCAGTTATTTGACGGGTATACTTTACATAATGATCAACAGGTGCTGGTAACTACAGAAGAAGGCGTCGTAGAAGCCATTGTTCCTCTTAATGAAGCCGGTGACGATGTGCAACAAGTCAATGGTATTCTCTCCCCGGGTTTTATCAACTGCCATTGTCATCTTGAATTGTCACATATGAAGGGCCTGATCAGTGAGGGAACCGGGCTGGTTGATTTTGTTCTCCAGGTAGTATCTCAACGCCATTTCCCGGAAGAAGAAATATTGCAGGCGATTGAAAAAGCAGAAGATGAAATGCTGGCAAATGGCATTGTTGCTGCAGGTGACATTTGCAATAACCTATTAACCCTGCCTCAAAAAGCGAAGGGAAGGATCTACTATCACAATTTTATTGAAGCCAGTGGTTTTGATCCGAAAATTGCCGGTCAGCGTTTTGAAAGAAGTGTTGAATTTTTCAGGGAATATGCAAAGTATTATTCTCTCCCGGTTGAATCCAATTCTATTGTACCTCATGCGCCTTACTCAGTGGCTGAAGAATTGTGGGAAAAGATCATCCGGTTTCCGGGCAACCACCTGATGAGCATTCATAACCAGGAAGCTCATGGTGAAGACGAACTGTTTCAGAAAGGTAATGGGGATCTTTTAAGACTATATGAGAAAATGGGAATCGATATTTCTTCTTTTAAACCTTCCGGCAAAAGCAGCTTGCAGTCATATTTACCAAAATTTCTAAAAAATCAATCAGTCATTCTCGTCCACAATGTGCATACAACAGAAGATGACCTGCTTTTTGCCAAAGAATATGACAACAAACTGACCTGGTGCTTTTGCCCTAATGCCAACTTATATATCACCGGTCAATTACCTGCTGTTGACTTATTTACAAAGCATGGTTATGATATAGCGCTGGGCACAGACAGTCTCGCCTCCAATCACCAGCTTAGCATCCTGGAAGAAATTAAAACCCTACGCAACCATTTTCCCGGAATTAGCGCCAATCAATTATTAACCTGGGCCACCATCAACGGGGCAAAAGCCTTGCAAATGGAAAACTTATTAGGTAGTTTTGAGAAGGGAAAGCAACCCGGGGTTGTTTTGTGCGATGATCAGCTTTCCCGATCAACAAGACTATTGTGACCACCCAATGAAAATTTTTTCAGTCATATCCACCTTCCTGGTAGCTGCTCTTTGTTTTTCATTCAGTCTGCAGCAAAAAAATGAATACAATACCCTGTATTCAACATCTCTTACTGATTTCCATAAGCAGCTTACTGTTCTATCCACCACTATAAACAATACAGATGTTTCGAATGAACAGGGTCGTGAACAGATACGTGAACAGGTTAGGAAATGCCGGTTAAAAATGAAAGGGCTTGATTTCTGGTTCCGGTATTTTGAACCGGTAGCTTACAGGAAGATCAACGGGCCCCTGCCGGTAGAATGGGAAAACGAAGTGTTTGAAAAATTTGAACCCCCTTACCGGAGAGAAGGCGCCGGGCTTACTTTAGTCGAACAATATCTTGACGAAGAACGGATCAGTAAAGATTCACTTTCATCATTGATCACATCATCTGTCACAGCCCTTGAAACATTCAGCGCAGATTCCATTACACAGAACCTGGATTCTTATCATCATTTTTTCCTGGCTAACCGTCTTTTTTTACTCAACCTTGCTGCACTCTATACCACGGGCTTTGAATGTCCTGATACAAACAATATCATCCCGGAACTGCGGTCAATGATAAAAGATGTAAAAGAGATATACAGCACTTACGGTGAAACCTTTTCATCAACGGCTTTGTCAAAAGAATACCTGTCGCTATATGACAAAGCAATTGATTTTGTCAGCCGGCAACCTGCCAACTTTAGCCTGTTCGATCATTTCAGTTTTATCAAGGACCATGTGAACCCGCTATTCAGGCTAAACCAGCAGTTCATTACTCAATACTCAGTGGTCACGAAAAATTATAATGACTATTCATTGAACAATGATTGCCGTTCGATCTTTGATAAATCACTATATACTCCTCAAAACACCAAGGGAATTTATTCATTGATAGAAGACGAAGAATTATTAAAGGAGATAAAGCAAACGGGAAAATTATTATTCTATGATCCTGTTCTGTCGGCCAACAACCTGAGAAGCTGCGCCTCCTGTCATAAGCCAACAGAATATTTTACCGATACAACACAACAAACAGCATTACAATTTGACCGGCAGCAGCATTTATCCCGGAATACACCTACACTTATCAATGCTATTTATAATCACCTCGTCATGCTGGATGGTAAGCATATTTCCCTGCAGGACCAGGCCAAAGATGTAATGCACAATGAACAGGAGATGAATAATGACCAAAAGGAATTAGTAAAAAAAATACTGAGCTGCAAAGAATATAAGGATGCTTTTAAAAAATTCCTGAAATACACTCCTGAAGAAAAAGAAGTGGGTCTGAGCCATGTCGTTTCTGCCATCACCTATTATTACGCTGATTTCAGCCATTTCGCTGCGCCATTTGATGACGTTATGAATAACAAACAGCCAGTTTCAGCGGAAGTAAAGAGAGGCTTTAATCTTTTTATGAGTAAAGCACAATGTGCCACCTGCCATTTTGTTCCCCTGTTTAACGGGGTGAAACCTCCTTATATTGGTTCTGAATTTGAAGTTATCGGTGTGCCTGAAGATTCCGGTTATCATAAACTAAGTCCCGACAAAGGAAGGTATAACGTAAACCCTGCTAAAGAAACAATGAATGCTTTCCGTACCGGTACAATAAGAAACGCCGCCCTTACAAAACCATATATGCACAACGGGGTCTTTCAAACACTGGAACAGGTGATCGAACTGTATGATATTGGCGGCGGCGTTGGAAAAAAACTAGTCGTCAATAATCAAACGCTTTCCCCGGATTCGCTCAACCTGACCCCAACAGAAAAAAAAGATCTGATCGCATTCATTCATTCCCTGAATGAAAATATTATTTTTGAAACACCGCCATCGGTTTTACCAAAGTCAACCAAGAAAGAATTAAACAAACGCAGGACCGGAGGCGAATATTAAATTGAAATACACTTTTACCATATCCGTTCTCTTTTTTTGTGCCGTCATTTCTGATTCCCAGTGCGGCTCCCAAAAGCAAACTGAATATGATATCCCGAATCATGTCACCGCGGAGAACAAAGCGCTGTTCATTGAACGGGCAGAAAAGGGGAAGATCCTTTACAAACTGCATTGCTCAGGTTGCCATGGCATTTTTACCAAAGGAAAAGATGGTGTTCCGAATTTCACAAAGATCCAGATTGACAATTACCACGCCACTGCTTTAATAGGCCTTGATCCCAATAATCATGCGGTAGCCAAAAAAATGAGCAGTGAACAGATAGACTATATCGTTACATTTTTACGACTGAGAAAAGTGAAAAAATAATTTCCGTTTTTAGCTTAAAATTTCCCGCAACACCGGCAATGTTCTCATCGTACCAAAATCCTGTATGTGTAATGCATAATATTTTTCATACGCAGATAAAAGATTCCGTCGAAAATCATGATTGAGTTTTATTTCCTCCAGTTCCCGGGGTTGCATTACCATTAATAGTTCAGCAGTTATTACTGCTTGTTTCCCTTCAATAAAATGAGGATGTTCCGGATGTATAGTATTAAAATTCCCTTCCTTCAAATCAAAATACAAATCATTAGCCTCGTCCAAAGCCCCTTTCAGGGGGTTTGGGGGTATCCCCAGAAACACCGGCAGGTGCAATGCAAAATATAGCGGGAAATTGGCTGTCACCGTCTCACTGCTTTCATCAAGATGAACAAATGCATCTTCAGCAAAATGAAAAAGATCGGTATGGCCTTCAGGCTGCTTTAAACATTTGGTCAGCAACTCGACCATGAACAGCGCCACTGCATTCTTTCTTACATCTGATAATATATGCTGGTACAAATAACCCCACCTGAATTCCTTTATCCTTTGCAGTTGTTTCAATTCACTATGATAAACTACCAGGTCAAGAATAGCTGAAGGCTGAAACAGGGAAGCTTTGCCAGCGCCTTTCTTTGTGGAAGTCCTTACACCGTTCACAAGGTAAGACTGTACACCAAAAAGTTCTGTAAAGATGGTAACGATCACACTTGTTTCCCCATATTTTACGGTGCGGAGAACAATGCCTTTCGTTTTATGTAGTTTATCAGACAATAAGTTTTGAGTTTCGATGAAAATATGTCTTTGCTTTTATCAGAGTCTTCTAAATCTCCCCCTCCGTCATTGCGAGCGGAGCGAAGCAAGGGGGAGATTTAGAGGGGGCTACTTACCTATAAAGATGATCTTGGCCGCCGCTTTTTCTTTTTTGGGATTACCTGAAGAAGGATCATCACTTATCAATACAAGATATACACCGGAGGCTATTTTTCTTCCGCGATAGTCACGGCCGTCCCATACGGCCTGCCCTCCCAATGCTCTTGTCTGATAAACTAATCTTCCGTCCAGTTCAGTGATCTTTACGATGGCATTGTTAACTAAACCACGGATGCCGATCGAACCGGTATAACCCGGAGGAACAGGATTTGGGAATACCAATACATCTTCATTGACATCACCCCCTTCAGTAGCTGTGCTGCGGAATGAGCATGTGCCTTTTACCGTAGCAAAATATACTTCACCGGTTTTTCCATCAATAGCGATCTTTTTAACATCATTACTTAAAAGCGGGCTGTTCTCTTCCGTAAAATTGTAGATCACCTCCTCACCGGTAGCGCTGATCAGCCAGACACCATTGCGGGTGGCCACCCATTTCCTGTCGGCGCCATCAACGGCAATACTTCTTACTTCTTGTCCGCTGAAAAGGTAGCCGGCAAAATTTCCCTGTTGAACAAGGGGCCATACGGCTTCGCAGCCTTGTGCAGTGAATACATCCTGCGGGCATTGAATAACGCCGATACCATTGCCTGTACCCACCCATATAAAACCATATTTATCTTTTGCAATGCAAAACACTTCTCCTTCCGGCAGGTTACCATTGCCGGCGCCGGAACCATATCTCTTCCACCGGTCATCCCCGGTATTGCTAATATCTGAACCATGATCAAAACAAAAAACAAAGCCAGACTTTGCCGCCATCACCCATTTATAATTATTATCATCCACCAGTATCTGCGCCAGTGAATTTTCTGCCAGGAAAAAAGGGATGGTGAATTTTGCCCAGTTATTATCCGCTTTTCTTACCAGCAAGGGCTGAAAGGCACCGAAATTCGATATCCATAAATTATTCTCATAATCGAAAGCAAGACCGGATACACGATAGCTGTTGGGGTCACCAACTGTATTACCAATATAATTTTGCTTAAAGATCTCGAAAGACTGGTCTGTTTTGATATGCAGCAAACCTCCGCCATAAGAACCCACCCACATTGTTTCATCCCTTTTGTCAATGGTTATCGTGATATAATCAAGCAATGAATCTATCTGCGAAAAACGGTAGCGGTTAATATTGTTCCAGTTTCCCCCTTTGAAAATAAAAATACCATTCCCATTGTATTGATAGTTCCATGATTCATTTACTTCCCCAGAAGTGGCATAAAATGTATTATTGTAAACAGTCATTTCACCACTTCCTGTTGCTTCGGGTGAATTGGGTTTATAATTTTCATAGGAAGAAGTACTGAAATGTGTAAGCCCCCCGAACTGGTCGGCCAGCCAGGGATCATTATTTAGCAATATCGCTTTGCGGGGAAAAGATATCGGTGCAAGTTGCGTCAGGGTCCGGGCAACCGTTCCGTCTGCATTAAGAATGGTCACTTTACTTTGCGCATTTGCTATTTTTTCACAAAGAATGATCTTGCCGGCGGAAACATTACTGCTTACTATCTCCCACCCGTCAGCATAGAACAGGCTCCAGCTGTTTCCATTCAATATAAAAAGTGAATCATTTTTTTGTACGATCACTTTATTGGAAAGGTTCAACACATCCTGGCAGGCACCGGCTGTTAATCCATTTGCCCCGCTAACCAATAACCAGTTGGCATGATCAGCAAGATCAGGAGTATTCATCGCAGCTCTTTTTAATCCTTCATCCGTTGCTGCATAAAAAAAAGCCGCATCGCTGGTAAATCCGCTCACTTTTACCTGGTTGCCTCCATTGCCGATCAGCCAGGAGTCTTTCACTTCATAACGATCGCCGTCAATCACGATCACTCCAAGCCCGGTAGAGAGATAATAGTTCTTTTGCAGCGGGTAAACGTTATTGATCCTTTTATCACCTACTATATCATCCCGTTTAATATCGGGTATATTGATGATATCATTGCGATAGATAATATCAATGTTGCTGTTCCCGTAAGCAATAAAAAGTTTATTGTTTACTTCGTCATACCTTATTGTGCTGATACCGGTTTCACTGAGACCGGTGATGCGGCTCATTCTTTCTATGGTATTATCAGCCAGACTTACAGAAAATAAACTATACGGAGTGGCGCAATAAACTTTCCCCTCTCCAGCTGTTACATCAATAGCGCTGTTGTAGGGCAAATGTTCCCTCCACATGCCGATAGGGGGTATAGGTTGCTGGGCAAAGGGTTGCCCGAAAAAGAACAGGCTTATGACAAAAAATAATAATCTCACTCATCAAAAGTAAACCAATTGGGAAATTTTGAAATCTGGAAATTGAGAAATCGCTTTTAGGTTGAAAACAATTCCATATATCCGGTCAGCCGTCATGGATCCGATAAAGATTGGTTTAACAAATTTCCCAATCTCCCAATTCCAAAATACCTCAATGGGCTTTTTTGCGTTTCTTTGCGCATCCGCTTCCTGATCAAAAAAATCAATTATGTGGTCCAGCCTGGGAAAGTTTATCCTGAAATACCGTGTCATTCTTTTATTGATCCTTATCGCCATTACTGCGTTGACAGGCTATTGGGCCAGCAAAGTACAGTTGAGTTATGAATTTACAAGAGCCATCCCTACCAATCACCCCGCCAGTGTCACATACCGGGAGTTCAAAAAGAAATTTGGCGAAGATGGCAACCTGCTGGTCATAGGCATCCAGACAAAAGATCTTTTCAACGAAAAATTCTTTAATGATTACGCCTCCTTACAACGAAACCTGAAACAGGTAAATGGCGTAGAAGATGTGATCAGTCTTCCTTCAGCAGTGAACCTGGTAAAAGATCCTGAAACAGAAAAATTGAATGCAGTTACTATTTTCCCTGACAGGAAACTGACACAGGCAGAAATTGACAGCAGCGCTGCTATTTTCCTGGGCCTGCCTTTTTACCAGTCGCTATTGTATAACCCCGAAACAAATGCCTGGTTGATGGGGGTTCGCATTAATAAGGTCATCATGAACTCGAAAAAGAGAAATGATGTGACGAAAGACATAAGAGTGCTGGCAGAGAATTTTGGCAAAGAAAACAATACGACCATCTACCTGAGCGGGTTACCTTTTATCCGTACAGAGCTTTCGACAAGGATCGCAGATGAAATGCGCTGGTTCCTGCTTGCATCTGTTATTCTTTCAGCGCTTATTCTTTTGGTTTTTTTCCGTTCGGTTAGTTCCATGTTGCTTTCCCTTGTGGTGGTGATCATTGGTGTACTGTTCAGTTTAGGTACTATGCATTTGATCGGCTATAAGATCACCCTGCTCACCGCATTGATCCCGCCATTGATCGTAGTGATCGGTATCCCTAACTGTATTTATTTCCTGAATAAATTTCATACTACCTATAATGAGACCGGGAATAAAAAAGAAGCGCTGGTAAACATGGTTGGCAAAATGGGTATTGTTACCCTTTTCTGTAACCTGGCTGCTGCAATTGGTTTCGCCGTATTTGCGCTTACACGCAGCGAGGTACTAAGAGAGTTTGGCGTGGTAGCCGGTATTAATATCATGCTGCTGTTTTTTATTTCCCTTATTCTTATTCCGATAGTCCTTAGTTTTTTGCCTGTCCCGAAATCAAGGCATATGAAATACCTGGACAACCAGCGGCTCAATCGCTGGCTGGACAGGCTGGAACGATGGTCGCTGAATCACCGGAAACTGATATATGGTATCACTACGGCATTGATGATCGTGGCCATCGTTGGTATTTTTAAATTAAAAAGCGTTGGCTATATCGTTGATGATCTGCCAAAGACCGATAAGATCTATACCGACCTGAAATTTTTTGAAAAAAATTTTAAAGGGGTAATGCCGCTTGAGATCCTGGTGGATACAAAAAAGAAATATGGTGTATCAAGAAATCTTGGTAACCTGTTACGCATAGATTCATTATCGCAATTCCTGGTCACTATGCCGGAAATAGCAAGGCCATTGAGTATTGCAGAAGGATTAAAGTTTGCCAAGCAAGCTTTTTTTGAAGGAGACAGCATGAATTATTCCATGCCATCCAACTATGATCTGCCGGCATTGGCAGAATACCTTAGTTTTAAAAAAGACTCTTCTGCTACACGGAACTCTTTTGCCAAACTGGTCTCCTCATTTATGGACAGCAGCCGGCAACAAGCCCGCATCAGTGTAAGTATGGCAGATGTCGGCAGTGCCCGCTTGCCCGGCATTTTGGACAGTATCCGCGAAAAGGTCAATACTCTTTTTCCAAAAGACAAATATGATGTACAGCTTACCGGCACGAGTATCACTTTCTTGGAAGGCAGCAGTTTTATCATTAACGGTTTAAAAGAAAGTATAATGTGGGCTTTCCTGCTGATCGCTCTTTGTATGCTCTACTTGTTCCGTTCATTCAGGATATTACTTTGCTCGCTGATCCCGAATCTTATCCCGCTGGCCATTACAGCCGGTGTGATGGGTTGGGTAGGCATTCCGCTAAAGCCCTCTACAGTACTGGTCTTCAGCGTAGCACTTGGCATTGCCATTGATATCACCATCCGCTTCCTGATCAATTATAAACAGGAGTTGCCGCACCAGCATTATGATATGGAAAAGACGGTGATCGAAACTATTCACAGTACAGGTATTAGTATAATATATACATCACTGGTGCTGATCGCCGGATTTATTATTTTTTGTTTCAGCGGGTTTGGCGGAACACAAGCTCTTGGCTGGCTGACATCACTTACCCTGGTAACCGCCACGTTTACCAACCTGGTACTATTACCGGCGCTGCTGATCGGGCTGGTCCGGTTCAAAAAAAAATAGCGTTGGTTTGCCGGTTGATAAAATAGTTTTCTATATTTAGTGCAGCATACTGACTCAAAGACCTGTCCTTTAACTGAACGGCTCTGAATTTTCTGATTTTTTATTGTACCCATTGACAAACAGGAAAGGTTAATAGTGTAACTTTTATTGATACGTTGTTTAACATGACAGCAGTACCCTTCATTAAAGGTTACTGTTGTTATTATTTCTATATTAAAAACTACATGCACATGAGAAAACTGTTAGTAACACTAACAGCCATCCTGTTATTTGCGGGGGGGTTGTTAGCACAAAAAACCATCACCGGAACGGTGACTGATGACAAAGGAAGCCCCATTCCCAATGCATCAGTTCTTGTAAAGGGTACCAATACCGGTACCATTACCAAAGCAGACGGCACTTATTCAATTGTCTTTCCTGAAAATGCAAAAGCACTGGTCTTTTCTGCGGTTGACATGTCCCCGCTGGAAGTGATTGTAGGTTCGCAATCAGTTGTCAACACCTCCTTAAAAGCGGTGGAAAGCGTATTGGCCGAAGTAGTGGTCGTTGGTTATGGCACCCAGCAGAAAAAAGCTTTTACCGGTTCTGCCTCTAAAGTAGATGTAAAAAAGTTTGCTAACCTCATGACCCCCTCGGTTGATAAGCAACTGGCCGGCCGCGCAGCGGGTGTACAGGTAACTACAGTGGGTGGCCAGATCAATGCCCCTGCCCGTATCCGTGTTCGCGGTATTAACTCTATCAACCAAAGTAACGACCCTTTGATCGTGATGGATGGTGTTCCCATCATCACAGGTAACCTGGCGGGTACAACCAATTCGAATGCCCTTGGTGATATTAATCCTTCAGATATCGAAACAATAGACATCCTGAAAGACGGGTCCGCTACTGCGATCTATGGTTCCAGGGCTGCGGGTGGCGTTATCCTCATTACGACTAAAAAAGGTTCAAAAGGCCGCGCAAAAGTGAGCTATGACGGCTTTATCGGGTTTAGCAGTGCCCTCAAGCGCTTCGATCTTTTGAATGCGCAGCAGTTTGTGACAATTGCCAACGAAAAACTGGCCAATGTAGCTACCAATACTGCGGCCAATCCCCAGGCGCCACGTGCATTCATGGATGCCAATAATACCAACACAGATTGGCAGGATGAAGCCATGGTTAGCGGAGCACCCGTTCAAAGCCATACCCTGAGTGTTCAGGGCGGAAATGAGAAAACCAGCTATTACATGTCTATGAACTATTCTGACCAGCAAGGCATCATTATCAGTAACTTTAACAGGGCGTATCGTATCAGATTAAGTATCGACCATGAAATAAACAGCTTTGTCAAAGTAGGTAATGGGTTGACCATATCACGCCAGGAAGATGGAGACCAGAATAACGGAAGCAATGCCCTGAGCGGGGCCATCGCTTCAGCGTTGCGCCTCTTGCCCAATGTATCCCCGTATAACCCGAACCACATTACCGGATACAATATCAACTACCCGACTGGTAACTCCATGAACCCCGGCGCCAATACAACATCGGTTGATGATAACTTCACGAATGTGGCCTTCACTGTAAATGAGAATAAATATTATTCTGATAAATTCAGGATATTAAACAATACCTACCTGGAAATATCACCTGTAAAAGGCTTGAAAGTAAGATCCCAGTTCTCGTATGACCTGTTCACCGACTACAGCTATTATGGATGGCTTCCTTATCATGGCGACGGATATGGAACCAGTTCGGGTGGTACGAATGGACGTATTAACAATATCAGCCAGAACATCAGCCGGTATATATGGCAGAATTACATTAACTATAACCTTTCCATTAAAAATGTCCATAACATCTTCCTGACGGCGGGCTGGGAAATGCAACAGGATAGAAACACAAGCCATAGCCTTAACAACAATAATATCTCTGATGCCTTCTTTATTGATGAGAACTATATCACCAATACAGCAGCTACCCAGACCACGGGTGGTTCAGTAGGCGAATCCGGTCTCGAATCGTCTTTCGCAAGGTTAAATTATGATTATAAGAATAAATACTTTGCCCAGGCAACTATAAGGAGAGACGGATTGAGTTCACTTGCTTCTGAAAACAGGTATGGAGTTTTCCCGGGTTTTTCTGTGGGCTGGAGACCTTCTGAAGAAGGATTCTGGAAAGGTTCTGCCTTCCTGAATAAATGGATTCCCGAAGCAAAGATCAAGGGTTCTTATGCTGAAGTGGGTAACCCCATTGGCGGGTTTCCTTACCTGAGCACATACAGTTCAAGGCCTTATGGTAATATCCCAGGTATATCAGTAGCCGCTATCGGAAACCCCGCCCTGCAATGGGAAACCAGTGCTAAATACGATATCGGTGTTGAACTTGGACTTTTAAGAAACCGTTTCACGCTGGTAGCTGACTGGTTTTCCAATGATATTTCCGGTATGATATTAAATGTTCCCACTCCTCTCAGCGTGGGAATTCCCGGAAACTCTATTACCCAAAACATTGCCACTATGAAAAACAACGGGA
Source organism: Chitinophagaceae bacterium (assembly GCA_036520835.1). Lineage (GTDB taxonomy): Bacteria > Bacteroidota > Bacteroidia > Chitinophagales > Chitinophagaceae > VBAT01. The sequence goes on from DATDIX010000106.1 coordinate 43,292, forward strand.
TAGAGTTGTCTTTAAGCGGAAATATTCTACGTAAAAAAGATTTCAGCTGGGATTTCAACATCAACTACAGTAATATCAAGAATGAGATCACTTCTCTTTATAATGTAGGTGGCCAACCCGTTTCTTTTATTCAGAGCAGCAACTACAATATCATCAGGGTAGGAGATCCCATCAATATTTTATTCGGTAACGTGTGGGCAGGCGTAAACACGGCAAATGGACACCCGATGTATGTAAAAGCTGACGGAAGCCTGGTCCAATTGAACCTTTCACCAGGAGGGTCGATCGGCGGTTATTTCGTAGCCACTTCAAAAGACAATCCTGCTTTAGGTGCAGCGTCTTCTCTTCAATTCTCGGATCGTCAAAACCTCGGTGTTTCTACCCCGGTATGGTTTGGAGGGTTCAGCAATACCCTTTCTTACAAAGGTCTGACACTTGATTTCATGCTCCGCTATTCCGGTGGTAACAAGATCATGAATATTACCCGCCAGGAAGCTCTCATGAATCAAAGCTTCCAGAACAACGGAACAGAAATCCTGGAGCGCTGGACAACTCCCGGCCAGGTTACCAATGTTCCCAAACTGTTCTACGGGCAAGCAAACAATATCAACCAGAACAGCTTGGCCAACTCAAGATTCGTTGAAAAAGGCGATTACCTGCGCCTGGAAAACGTAATATTGAGCTATAACGTTAATCCCGAAGGCCTGAACAAGGTGACCAATAGCTTTATCAAGAGCCTGCGTATTTATGCACAAGGCCAGAACCTGGCTGTCTGGACAAAATACAAAGGTGCGGATCCCGATAATATCAGCACACAAGGGCTCGACAATGCGGTGGCACCTCAACTCAGTACAATTTCTTTTGGTATAAATCTCGGCCTCTAATAATAATGAATACTATAAAATCATTAAATATGAAGAAATTATTAATAAATGCAATGCTGTTTGCCTCGTTACTGGTAATGGCATCCAGTTGCAAAAAGTCATTGGACAAGGCTCCGTTCAATGCGATTACCGATGACGTTGCCTACAGCACGGCTGATCGTTGCCAACTCGCCTTATATGGCGTTTATGATGCCGCTCAGAGCAGCCCATATATTGTGGACGGTAGCACGAGAGGTTATCCTTTCGGCGCGGCGAATATTGAACAGGGCGATGCACGCGGTGAAGACGTGATCAATTTGCAGGCATTTTTCCAGATCACTTACCAGGCTACTTACAATGCCACAACCGCGAACAACAATGGTATGTGGATGGCTTTGTATGCTATGATCAATAAAGCGAATATTTCCATTGACGGTTTCAAGAAAGCTGCTACGGGCGGAGTAATCACTGCTGCTGTTGCCACGCAATATGAAGCAGAATGCCGTTTCCTGAGAGCAATGGCCCATCACGAAGTGGTTATCCATTTCTCCAGGCCCTTCCGTGACGGGAATGGTGATAAACCGGGTATTCCTTACCGCTCAACGCCTATTAATTCTCAAGCATCTGTAGAAGAAGCCAAGACCATTGGACGCGGAACAGTTGCTGAAACCTATACCAAGATCCTCGAAGATCTGGATTTTGCTGAAACCAATCTGCCTACAACAATTTCTCCCGCTACAGTGCGTGCAACAAGAGCTGCCGCCATCGCCCTCAAAATGAGAGTGAAACTGCATAAAGGAGATTGGGCAGGGGTGGTTACAGAAGGTAATAAACTGGTACCGGCCGGTGCTGGACCCTATACAAGTCCTATCGGTAACTGGACACTCACTGCATCACCTGATGGACCTTTCACGAACAACAGCTCTACTGAAAGCATCTTCTCCATCCGCAACGATGCTTTGGATAATACTGGTGTAAATGCCGCATTATCGAATATGCTGGGTGCCGCTAGCCTGGGTGCCCGCGGTCTTGTTTCTATTTCTCCTGTCCTGTTCAATAATACAGGATGGCTGTGTGATGACAGGAGAAGATCATTGCTTACAATCCAGGGTACGAATGCAAACGGCGGTGCTAATGGTATCAGCCAGTTCACTACCAAATACCGCAAGTATTCAACAATGGACGATTTTGCTCCGCAAATCCGTTATGCTGAAGTGCTGTTGATACTGGCAGAGGCGGAAGCCCGTCTGGCAGCAACACCGAACCAACGTGCCCTTGACTTGCTAAATGCAGTTCGTAACAGGTCATTAGCTACTCCTGCAACACAGGCATATACACTTGCTGGTTTTGCTACAAAAAATGACCTTATCAGGGCTATCCTGCTGGAAAAAAGGATTGAATTCCTCTGCGAAGGGAAGCGTTGGGGCGACATACATCGCAATGCTGTGGATCCCGATTTCTCAACAGGTGGTATCCCTGCCAAGTATACGAATGGTTCTCAAACAGCCGCTATATATGGATGTGCAGTCGCTATTAACCCCACTCAAGGGGCCATTCCTTACAGCGATTTCAAATTCATTTGGCCGATTCCGGATGTGGAAGTGATACAAAACCCAATAATTACACAGAATCCAAATTATTGATCCGTTATTTCCAGGATCAAAAAGTCAATAAAAAAGCAGCCTCCTGTTCAGGAGGCTGCTTTTTTTGACCCAAAAATATACCTGGTAACCGCCAATAAGCCGGTCGAACCCCCTTTGTATTATTTAACAACAAAATCACACATATTTATTTTTATCCTACATTCGTGCAGCAAAAAAAATGACTCAGGTGTCTTTCGGCAGGCTTAAGGCGTGTAATGTAAGGTTTGGGAAAATTTTAAGTTTGTCATAACTTTGCCCGATCTGTCCCTGATCAATGAAAATTTTCGCCGCTTCCACCGGCTCACATGAGATTACGATCAATCTATTTTTTATTACCTAAAACTAAAATGCAAATGAGAAAATTGCTACTAGTGCTGACAGCTTTCCTGTTTTTTGCAGGACAGGTGTTTGCTCAGAAAACAATCACCGGAAAGGTGACAGATGACAAAGGCACTCCGCTGGCCAATGTTTCTGTTACAGTAAAGGGTACCAGCACGGGTACCGTCACCAAGGCTGATGGGACCTACTCCTTAACCGTTCCCGCCAATGCCAAACAACTTGAATTCAGTTATGTGGGACTGGTAAGCCAAACAGTAAATATTACTGCTTCTAAAACTGTTTATTCCCTGTCTCTTGCTGCTGCCGGGACATCAGATCTTGATGAAGTGGTTGTTACGGGTATCAGCCGTGTAAAGAAATCGCAGTTTGCCGGTGCTGCCAACAAAATTGATGCAAAGGAAATGGCCAACAAACCCGTTGGTTCTCTTGACCAGTTACTACAGGGCAGGGCCCCCGGCGTATTGGCATTAACCACCAGCGGTCAGCCCGGAAACAATTCCGTGGTCATTATCCGCGGCCAAAACTCGGTTGTGGGTGGCAGCACCCCCTTATATGTTGTGGATGGTATTCCTGTTGAAGCATCCGTATTCCAGGGCTATAACCCTAATGATTTTGCATCCATAGATATCTTACGTGATGCTGCTTCGCTGTCGCAATACGGATCAAGAGGTTCTGCCGGCGTTATCGTAGTAACAACCAAGAGAGGCCAAAGCGGTAAAATGCAGCTTTCTTACACTGGGCAGTATGGTATAAAGTCAAGACCTGATTTTGCTTTCCGGCCCATGAATACGGCTGAAGTATTAAAGGCACAGGAAGATTATGGGAAAATAGTTGGCGGGGCACAAAATACCAACACTGTTACTCCCGGCTGGTATTATTCCAAGAGTAATCCACGCTATATAGCTTTAACCCCGGCCCAACAGGCACAGGCCGATTACCTGCTCGATTCTATTTCAAAAATTGATATAAACTGGTCTGACAATTTTTTCAGGCAGGGTAATTTCAGCAACCACCAGGTCAACCTCTCAGGAGGAACCGGCAAGACCCGCCTGTTTACCAGTGTCGCTTTATATAATGAAGAAGGTACTACTACCCGGACAGATATGAAAAGGGCAACAGTAAGAAATAATGTTGACTACGCGGATGATAAACTGACCTTCTCGCTTTCCTCTAATTTCGGATATGTAAAAAGGAATTTCCAGCAAACCGCCGTGACCAACAGTACCGGTAATCCGTTCCTGGCTACCAATATCCAGGTACCTTATGCAATGGTGTATAAACCGGATGGCAGCTATGCTACCGGCGTAGGTTCAAAATTTGTCGGCGCCAATCAACTTGACCTGACCAAATATGATATGAACTACAATGACCAGTTCAAAGGGACTTTGGGTATCAACATCGGGTATAAAATAACCAAAGATGTTACAGTGGGATTGGTTGCCGGTGTTGACTTCCGCGAAACACAGAACACCAATTACCAGAGCCGGGAAGCATTCCTGAGAACTCCGGCGGGTACAAGCAGTATTACTACATTAGCTGGCTCACAGATAGAAAGCATGGAAAGAAACCTGACCAGCAACATTCGTCCTTCTGTTACATACAGAAAATTAATTGCTGAAAAACATGACTTAGAGGTAACTGCACTCGGTGAGTATATACAGGAGAATTATAAGTTCTTCAACCTGCAGGGTTATGGTATTGATCCAAGAACACCCAATACTCCGGGAGTTATTCAACCGGGAAATGCAACCAACCAATTATATATTGTTGCAGGTGGTAACAAGGAAAGGACCGGGCTCGCTTCAGGTCTTGGATTATTAAGATATACTTATAACGGAAAATACACTGTCACCGGTTCGTTGAGGGCTGATGGCTCTTCTAAACTGCCGGAAGAGAACAGGTGGGTGAATTTCTGGTCAGCAGGTCTTGTATGGGATGCTTCCAAAGAAGATTTCATGCAAAATGTCAACTTCGTTAATTCACTGAGAGTAAGAGCCAGTTATGGCGGCTCAGGGAATGCTAACAATTTCCCAAGAACTTATCTATACCAGGCGACTTATGGTTCGGGCAGCTATTCAGGTATTCCTACACAAGTGGCCACTTATCCTGGCGTACCAGATGCCAAATGGGAAACTACATGGGTGACCAATTTTGGTCTTGACTTCGAATTGCTGAAAAGAAGATTATACGGTGATCTTAACTTTTATGATAAGAGAACCAAAGACCTGTTCCTGCGTAAACAACTTCCAGCTGAAGCCGGCGGATTTACGCTGGACATCAATGCCGGTGAATTGCAGAATAAAGGCTTTGAGTGGAATATCAATGGTGAAGTGATTAGGAACAAAAACCTGGTATGGACACTGTTCACAACAGGTGGTTATAACAAAAATGAATTACTGGATATCGGCGGCCAGCAGCCCTTTGAACAAGGTACATCTTATATCAATGTAGGTCTGCCACTGGGCACACACTATACCGTAAGATGGGGTGGTGTAGATGCAGCAACCGGTCAGCCTTTGTACTATACAAAAGACGGCGTGTTGACCACTACCTATAATGCGAGCAATAACGTAAGTGATTTCGGTACATGGGAAGCTCCCTGGAAAGGTGGCTTTGGTACCAGCCTCCGCTACAAAGGTTTTGACCTGAATATACTTTTCAGCTGGCAGGAAGGCGCTTACAAGATGGATAACCTGGAGTACTTCGTAGAGAACCCGGTTGGCTTCCTTTCCGTCGGTTACAACCAGTCTTCCGATCTTAAGTTCTGGCAAAAACCCGGGGATATAGTAAACACACCCAGTCCTCTTTACGGAACTAACTTTTCGTCCAAGCTGATCCATAATGCATCCTTTGTCCGCATAAGGGATATCACATTAGGTTACACAGTTCCGAAATCAGTAACAGAGAAATTGAAATTTGTTTCAAACATCAATATTTATGTGCAGGGTACCAACCTGTATATGTGGACGAAATGGAGAGGTATGGATCCTGAAGCAGGACCTGTTAATATTAACCTGAGTGAGTTCCCCAACCCGAGGGCATTCACCGGTGGTGTTACTGTTACTTTTTAATTCTTTAAATGAAAATTATTATGCAATACAAAAAATATAGCTTTTATCTTTTAGCCGTTGCTTTTTTAGCCGGCGGCTGTAAAAAGCAACTGGATCAAAATGATCCTGAATCGATCAGTGAAGCCAATGCTTTTAAAACCCTGGAGCATGTTCAGTTTGGTGTCAATGGAGCTTTCGGCCGGTATGGCGTTTATTCCACCGACATGTATGCCAATGCCCTTGTTGCTGATGAAGCAAAATTGGGTGCAGACAATGCAGGACAAGGAGCTCTTACTTATCGCTACCAATACAGTTCAGATGGTACAACAGGTGGAGATGTGACTGCAGGATATTTCCCTTATTACAGTTTGATAGACCAGGTCAACAGGGTATTACCCCATATATACACTGTTAGCGCACCGGCAAGTGATAACCCAAGAAGGGATATTCTGAAAGGACAGTTGCTTGCTCTTCGTGCTATTGGTCATTTTGGTGCACTCCAGGCTTTTTGCGGTAATTATAATGCTTCAGCAACAGGTGTTCCCGTTATGACTGAATCGGACGCGGCTGCTAAGCCTGCCAGAAACACAATGGGAGCAGTAATAACCCAGATCGAAGCTGACCTGGCAGAAGCTAAAACACTACTGCCTGCCGTTACAGTAGCCACTTTTACTGATACAGTAATGAACAGGGTGAATGTAGCCGCTTACCAGGCAAGGGTTGCCTTGTACAAAGGTGATTATGCTAATGCCATTACTTATGCAACCGAAGTGATCAATTCAGGTGTAAAACCTTTGGTGACCGGTACTGCTTTCAATGGTATATGGACCGATGCCAACAGCAATGAAACATTGTTCCGTATTCGCTATGCCACCAGCACTGCTATCGGTGGTATGTGGACCACAACAGGCAACCTGATCTATATCGCTCCTTCAGATAAATTAGTTGCATCTTACATCGCTACTGATATCCGCAGGGCGGCTTATATCGGCACTACCGGTACCGGCAATAATTATGTCAACAAATTTTATGCTTCCTCAAGAGGCGGACGTATCGTGGATATGAAAGCCTGCCGTACTGCTGAAATGTACCTGATCAGGGCAGAGGCAAATGCCAAAAAAGCAAGTCCTGATCTGGCTGCCGGCGCTGCTGATCTGAATGCGCTGCGTGCACAACGCATCACCGGGTATGTCAACGAAACTTTCGCCACTGCTCTTGACCTGGTTACAGCCGTACTGACAGAAAGATACAAAGAGCTTTGTTTTGAAGGGTTCCGCTTTTATGACCTGAGGAGGAACAACCTGCCTGTTCAGCGCAGTTCAACCGATGCAAGCCCTGAATGGCAGACATTGCCAACCAGTTCATACCGGTTTGTGTTCCCGATCCCAAATGCTGAAATGCTGGCTAACCCCAATATGACCCAGAACCCGGGATATTAAAAATTAACAGATAACCGGGATGATGATCATCCCGGTTACTTACTTTTTTTTGTTGTATTTAAATTATTAAACATGAAAAGACTTACATCATTACTTACTATATGCCTCGCAGGAGCTGGTATAGCGGCGATTATCAGTGGTTGCGATAAAACAAAACCCTATGATACGCTGATGGCCGAAGCACAGGTGCATTTTGTTGGTTCTAAATTTCAAAACTACCAAATGGCTGTAAACCCGGCCCCTGTCTTTAAAGTAAACCTCGGCACAACCGATGTTTCTTCATCAGCCAGGACGGTTACCGTCAATGTATCATCATCAAGCGGTGCAGTGGCAGGCACCCACTATTCTTTGCCCGGTGGTAATATTGTTACTATCCCAGCAGGCCAGGCCACTGCTGCACTTGACCTGCAGGGCGTTTATAACCAATATACTTCCGGCAGAAAAGACACTTTGAGATTTACATTAGCACAACCTGATATTGCACCGGCTAAATTTACCGATACGATCTATGTGATCCTGAGAGGTCCTTGTTTTGAAGGCGATGTAACTTTAAATGCGTTTGCAGGCAACTGGACAGCCATTGAAACATTAGGTGGAGGATCTCCCTATGGCCCATATCCCTGCACTATTCCTATCGCATCAATTACGCAACTTACCCCGACCACGGGAACAGTTACTGTAACAAATATCTGGGATAATGGATGGGGACCTATCACATTCACTTTAGACTGGACCGATCCTGTTAACAGAACAGCTACAGTTATTGCTCAAAATGCCATTGCTGGCAGTAATGCAGGAGATCTTAATTCCGCTTATGCCGGACAGACAGTAGCCGTAAGGCCTTTTGCCGGTAGCCCGGGCACTTTCTCTGCTTGTAATAATACGTTTACTCTAAGAATGCAATTAGGTGTTACAAACGTCGGATACTTCGCCGCTCTTTATACAGTAAACCTGACGAGATAAAACAAAATTGGATCTAATAAAAAAGAGGCTTTGATAAAGCCTCTTTTTTTTATTGTTTGCGGCATTATTTCAATACTTCTTCCAGTTTGCTCTCTAAGGCTTTTCCTCTTAACCCTTCTGCGATCACCATTCCTTCCGGATCTACCAATACATTAAAAGGTATCCCTTCGAGCCGGTATAATGGCACCACGCTGCTTTCCCAGAATTTCAGATCGCTTACATGCGTCCAGTCCAGCATATCTGCTTTGATCGCCTGCAGCCATTTATCTTTTTGATCCGGCTTGTCAAGAGAAACTCCTAACACAGTAAAATTTTTTTCTTTAAACTGGTTGTAGGCATTCACTACATGCGGATTTTCTGCCCGGCAGGGCCCGCACCAACTGGCCCAGAAATCAACCAGCACATATTTTCCTTTAAAAGAACTCAGTGATACTTGCTTCCCGTTTACATCAGGCAATGAAAAATCAGGCGCCGGTTTTCCTACCCATTTTGTATCGTTTGCTTTATTTCTCCGGGCCAACTGCCCATCGACATCACTTTTTACAGATTTCACTCCTTGATGCGAAGGGAATCTTGCAGCCAGGTCATTGACAATTTCACTTACCTGGTCAAGGTCCAGGGGCTCTAAACCAAATCCCCTGTCTGTTGTCTGGTAATAGCCTAATTCAAAAATGATCAGTGCCGGGTCATTGGCTTTTTTGATAGCCGTTATTGTAAAGTTCCTGACTTTGTCTGCGAGCATTTGCCAGTTCATGATCAGTGGGGAAAGTACACTGTCGGGAGCATTTATGCGCCTTAGGCTGTCTGCCTGCCGGCTGATAGTATAGATCTTCTGCAGGTCGTTATTATAATCAGCAATGAACTCTTTCATGGCCTGGCTGGCAGGTGATCCTTCTATCTGGGACTTCTCTGCAAACTGGTTATTCAATTTATTAAGCTCAACATTCAGGGTAAGCTTTGGCACATCGTTGATGATATAAGCTACAGCGTATGTATTCTGATCAAGGCGTAAACTGTAGATAAGCGATTCTTTGGGATCAGCTTTCAGCTTATACCTGCCTTCCTTGCTGAGCACGGATGAATCAATGATCGTTCCCTGTGAACTGCCGGCCGGTAACTCTTCGAGATAAACCATCCTGGCCGTGCTGTTGCTGATAGTACCGCTTACTTCAAATTGCTTCTTTGAATCAGTATCATTGCAGGCAATCACCAGTATTACCATAAAAGAACAGATCCATTTCCGTTTCCTTAGTTTTTTCATTATTGCTTATTTAATAAACCCGGTGATTATTTTAAGTGTTCAATTTTTTTATAAGAAGGTCATTCGTTGCTTTCGGGTCTGCCTTTCCCTTTGATTGCTTCATTACTTCGCCTACAAACAAAGACAGCAGCCCCTTTTTTCCTTTTTTGTATTCAGTTACTTTATCTGCATATTTCTCTAATATTCCATCAATGACCGGTTCAAGGAAAGATATATCCGATTGTTGCACCAGGTTCTGCTCAGTGGCTATTTGTTCCGGGTCTTTGCCGGGGTTATTTAATAAATAAGCGAACAATTTGGTTGACGCCACAGAGAAATTCAGTTTCCCGGTATCGATCAGCTGTATCAGTGCCGCTATCTTTCCCGGCTCCAATGGAAAATCACCGATCTCTTTATTGTTTTCATTCAGCCATGATTTTACCGGCCCCAAAAGCCAGTTGGATGCCGCTTTATAATTAGAAGTATATTCTATGGTCTTTTCAAAGTAATCCGAGACCTCTTTCTCTTCAGTCAGTACTTGTGCATCATACTCCGGAAGTTTATATTGCTCAACATATTTCTTTATCCTTTCTTCTGGCAATGCGGGAATTGCGGAACGTACCGATTCAATGAATGTTTCATCCAGTGAGAATGGAGTAAGATCGGGATCTGCAAAATACCGGTAATCATCTGCATCTTCTTTATCACGGGTAGCAAATGTAATATCGTTGCCGGCATCATAGCTTCTTGTTTGCTGGATGACCGTTCCTCCTTTTTCCAGCAGTTCAATTAACCGCTTTGCTTCAAACTCAATGGCCCGTTTTACATTCCGGATCGAATTAAGGTTCTTAACTTCTACTTTGGTTCCCAATTTTGTTTCTCCTTTCTTCCGGACAGAAACATTCGCATCACAGCGCAGGCTGCCTTCTTCCATATTGCCATCACATATTTCTAAATAACGAACCAATTTCCTTATCTCGCTTACATAAGCAAACGCTTCCTCAGCGCTCCTGATATCCGGTTCTGTTACGATCTCAATTAAAGGAGTGCCTGCCCGGTTATAATCAATACAGGTGTTTTCAGCATCCACATCATGCAGGCTTTTACCGGCATCTTCCTCCATGTGTATGCGGTTGAGCCGTACCTGCTTTTCACCTTCAGTGGTTTTTATCTTTATATACCCTCCCTTGCATATAGGCGTTGTATGCTGTGATACCTGGTAACCTTTTGGAAGATCGGGATAGAAATAATTTTTGCGGGCAAAATAATTGTGCCTTTCGATCTCACAGTGGCAGGCCAGCCCCATCTTTACGGCCAGCTCGATCGCTTTTTTGTTCATTTTGGGTAATGTGCCCGGGTGGGCCAGTGTGACCGGGCTTACATGTGTATTTGGTTCTGCACCAAAGGCAATACTGTCGCCGCAGAATAGCTTGCTTTTAGTCAGGAGCTGCGCATGCACTTCAAGACCTATGACTATTTCGTATGAATTGGTTTCGTTCATGTTTCAGGCTGGCAAAAATACGCCCCAAACACTTAAAGGGGCTTAACAAGATTCTTAAAAATTGAAATCGCCTGTTTCAGCAAAAACGAGGTTATTATGAATGGTGGCATGAATGATCCACTAAAGAAAACCCCTTCCTGCTGGGAAGGGGCTCTACATGCACACGAGATATATGTATTAAAGATCTGCCGTTTTGATCTTGCGGGGTATCTTCACTTCTATATTATGCGTTTTACCTCCACGCAATAATTTTATCATCACAGATGTCTTGTCTTTACTTTCTTTAATGATCTTGGCGATCTCATCAGTGCTGTTTGTTGCCTTACCATCTACCTGGGTGATCAGGTCGTTATTTTTGATCCCTGCTTTTGCGGCGTTACTCTCATCATCCACTTCGATCACTTTTACGCCTTTGCCATCATCGGTATCCTGAACAGATAATCCGAGTTTAGGGGCACCGCCTGAATAGCTCCATGACTGGCCATATGGGGTCCGTGTGCGGGGAACAGACTGGATCTTCGGCATAACAGTACCCATATCAAAATCACCCATATCAATTTTATACTGGCCGGGCGTTGAAAAAACACTGGCGCCTTTCCATTTGCCAAGCTCTGCAGTTGCTGTTTGCTTTTTATCATCCCTGAGGTAGGTCACAGTTACTTTTTCGCCGGGTTTATGGGCTTTGATAGCTTTGGAAAGATCATCAGGCGTTTCGATCTTTTTATCATTGATCGTAGTGATAATGTCACCTTCTTTCAATCCTGCTTTCGCAGCGGCACTTTCTTTGGTAATATCCTGTATCTCGACTCCTTTATCGGTTTTTTCAGTAGTAACCCCCAGCATGGCGCGGTTGGAATCAATACTGTACATCCTGAAGTTATCACCTGACATATTCCAGTTCTGGTTCATGTCGCCGCTATGGGTCCGTGTATCTCTTATTTTGCTGCGCATTACTGTTACATCCTCGCCTTTGTATTCTTCAACAGGCTTTCCATTCACGGTTACCTTATCACCATTTACTTCCACCACCACTTTTTCACTCTTATCTCCTTTGCGGATAATAGTGATCACTTCGCCATCCTTCTTTTCTTTCTCCTTTGTCTTTTCCTTATCTCCAGGCTGGGCCAATAATACTGCCGGCGCCAACAATGCTGCACCCAGGATAACCAACAAAGGTTTTCTGACTATTTGTTTCATACAGTTTAAGTTTTTATAATGTCTACGTTAAATTTCGTAGTTCAAATATAACGACATTTTTCTAAATACGAAATGTTTCGGAAATGTTAAATGCCTTAAAGGGGTGAATGG